>DATJPW010000103.1:0-8716 GCA_035506215.1 Desulfomonilaceae bacterium | reverse complement strand
CGCCAGCGACGCAATATAAATGACAATGTAAGGAAAAGCTGCTCGGATAATATCCTGCATGGTAATGTCCGGAGGCGCGACCCCTTTCATTACAAACAAAAGCATCCCGAAGGGCGGGGTCAACATCCCGGTCTCGCAATTCACCAACATGATCACACCGAACCAAACCGGGTTGAAACCCAGCGCCGTAATTATGGGCATAAAAATAGGTAACGTAATCATCATGATCGCGATGGTTTCCATGAAACAGCCCATGATAAGGACCACTATGTTCATCCCGACCAAAATCATCAGTGGCGACACTTGCAAGCCTTGCACAGTGGTCACCAGACCCGTCGTAGCCCCCGTGTAGGCGAGCAGGCTGCTGAAGGTGTTTGAGGCGGCAATGATCATGAAAACCATTATCGTGATTTCCAAGGTCCCAACCAGAGAGTCTATCACCATTTTCCGGGTCAACTTGCCGTAACAAGCGGCGACCGCCACAGTCACCAGCGCGCCGGAAGCCGCTGCTTCCGTCGGAGTAGCAACACCAAGAATCATCAGACCCAAGACGCTGAAAATGATGGATCCCAGTGGCAGCACATATACTACCAGACCGAGGAACCGCTCTCGGAAAGTTATACCGGTCCGCTCGTAGTGCGGCGCCAAAGACGGATTCAACCGGCAGCGGATCATTATGTATATGCAAAAAAACAGGCCGAGCAAAACGCCGGGACCGACGCCTCCCAGGAGCATATCACCCACAGGTATACGAGCAATGCTGGCCAACACCACAGCCAAGGAAGATGGCGGTATGAGGGCGGCCAGCGGGCCCGCCGCCACAATAGGACCGACTGCCATGCTCGTGGCATAGTCTCTCCTTCTCATCTCGGGAAGGAGCACTGTACCCAGCATGGCGGTGTTGGCAATCGTGGAGCCACTCATGGCAGCGAACATGGTTCCACTGGCAGCGGCCAGCACGCTAAGCCGCCCGGGGATGCGGCCAAGCCACGTGTCCATCACGTCGAGGGTCTTGTAGGCCATACCCGAATGAAAAAGCAGCTCACCCATGAGGATAAAAAGAGGTATAGGAGTTAGCGTGAACGTTGACAGAGAACTGAAAATCTGGAGGGTTATCTGGGTAAGGCCCTGCGGCCCCATAAAGCAGAGGACGCCTATAACATCCACCAGGAGAAAAGCGAACGCTATAGGAAGTCCCGAGACGAGCGCAGCGATGATGCCCGCCAAAAACAAAACCAGTACAGCCCACCATTCCATGAGAATCAATCCTTCTTCCGACTCACTCCGTCAGCCATGCTCAAGCATCCGAGCTTTCGTCCTGGAGGTTTCCGTGAAGTGAGTCTGAATGTCTGACGGAGTGAAACCCCATCAGCATTTTTCGCAAGAATTGCAGAGCCAACAAGAAGAAACCCAATGGAATAATGAGAACAACTTGATACTTTGCTACGTCGACAACCTGGACATCAATTACCCCCCGTTGAAACATGCTCCACGTAGTTAGAACACCAAACCAGCAGAGCACCACACAGACCCCGCATCCAACCAGGTTATGAGCAATGTCAAGCACGATTTTTCCCCGCGGTGTCAGTCGGCTCGTAATAAGATCTATGGATACGTGGCGATCCCTGCTCAAGACCCAGGCCGTGCCGAGAAAAGTCATCCAAAGAAGCGAGTATTCAGTAAACTGCACTATCCAGGCCGGAGACGAGATGTCGATGATGCGGGCGAAAATGACATATCCAATGAACAGAGTAACAAGGACCAGAAGGATCCCTGCCAGCAGAGCAAACAGCTTAGACACGTAATCAATCAACTTTCCCATAGCACCGACCTCTGCCCTGTTATCTTGGAAATATTAGCCAAGTATGGCGATTACCGGACTAATGTTCGATTATGCAGAGTCACAGTCTACTTTGAAACCAGTTCTCTCAATTTGGGTCCGTACTCGGGCGATTTGCCGATAACGACCTCCCAGAGGGTCGAGTAGGCCGTGTCCACCAGTTTTTTCGCTTCCGCATCGGGCAGCTTGATGGTTTTCATCCCTTCCTTTGCCATTGCTTCAGCCGATTCTTTCGTGCGCTTCACAGCACGCTCGGCCGCCAAATGCTCAGCCTGGTCCTCGGAATCAAGCACAATCTTTTGGATGTTTGGAGGCAGCTTCTTCCACGTGTCCAGGTTCATCAGGATCATCATTGCTCCTTGATAAAAACCCGGGTCCACAGTGTATTTCACTACTTTGTCCCAACCCCAGTCGGTGATGAGCCCGGCAGGCCAAATAAGGCCCTGGCAAACGCCCCTCTCTAGGGCCGTGTAAACCTCTGTCGGTGGGATGACCACCGGTTTGGCATTCAGTTTCTTGAGAGCAGCCACGTGGGTCGGGGCACACCTGATGGACAGGCCTTCCAAGTCCGCTTTGTCTATCGGTTTGGTTAGGTACAAGGTGAAGCGGATGTCAGTGCCGATCCGGCCCAGGTAAAAGCAGTTGATCTTTTCCTGGTGAATCTTATTCATGATGTCATTGACACCTCTGGCACGCTCTTCCCACGGATAAAATTTTGTCAGGGTCATGGCATCAGCCTCGGGCACCACGGACAGGTAGTAACCCGCGGTGGTGGAAACCAGATCCACCAGCCCCTTGCGGGCCGCCTCCACTTGCTCCATGTTTGGAATCACTTCCGGGCCGCCCAAAAACTGAATTTCAAATTGGCCCGGCGCCTCTGCATCTACTTTGGCCTTAACAATTTCCAGAAGTTTCAGGAAATTTTCCGTTTCATATGTGGTCTTGGGCCACGCGCTGACAGCCTTGATAATAATCTTTTCTCCGGCCGTACACAGAGAATACGATCCTACGAAGGCCAGCAGGGCTCCGACAATCAACGCGATTCGGAAGACTTTCTTCGGCGACATAGGGGACCTCCTCGTTGGTGTGTTTAAAAGCTGCTATAGGGGTTGCCAAAATCTTTGCCTGATTTGCTGGACGAGTTCTCGTCATTCCTGCGAAAGCAATCCCGCGTCCCGCGAGATGGGTTTCCGCTCCCGCGAGGACGACAAGCGCAGAAAAATCGGAAACTTTCACCTTGCATCACGAACGTGTGGGCCTAAAGGCGACTCTCACAGACGGCCCTCACGTGCCTTGATTTTGGGCGGCCTTGGTCTGCAAGTCCGACCATGTCCGGTCCGTTTCTTCTTGAATCTCTTTGACTTCTTCGTCCGTCAGATGCTTATACCTGCCTTGCAAGCTCAAATAGGTCTCAACCGGCAGGTTCTTAGATTCGTGAGTAATGGTGAAATGCCTACCGTCCACAATCTCATAGAGAGGAAATATGTTAGTCTCCACTGCGGCAACAGCAACCTTGGGCGACATGGATTCTGATATCTTCCAACCGGTGGGACACGGATTTAAAACATGGATGAACCGAGTCCCTCGAATCCCCGCGGCTCGTTTTATCTTCATCGTCAGGTCGTCCGGAAATCCCATGGACACCGTCGCAGCGTAGGGAATCCTGTGCGCGGCCATTATTTCCATTATCTGCTTCTTCCGTCGAGGGTTACCTCTGGGCGAAGTCCCTGTCCAGGCGAATTTCGGTGTGGAAGAGCTCACCTGAATTCCGGTGTTCATGTACGCCTCATTGTCCATGCACACGTATATGAAGTCTTCATTTCGGGCAGCGGCGCCAGATAACGACTGTAGTCCTATATCGAACGTTCCTCCATCCCCAGCGAAAGCCAGCACGGGTATGTCATCGATACCTTGGATCTTTAGGGCATATGAAATTCCCGCGGCAGTGGGTGCGGCAATTTCAAACGCAGAATGAAAAGTAGGCACCTTCAACGCAGCGTTAGGGAAGGGACCAGAGATCACCGCCACACAAGACGGCACCACTACCACGATTATTCTCGGTCCCATGGCCCGAAGCACCATGCGCATACCCATCGCCATACCGCAACCCGGACACGCCAAGTGTCCCGAGCGCATGATCTCCTGGGGACGAGAATCTTGAACCGGATTTGTCGCTAGGCCATCCATATTGGACCATCCGTTGCTTCTTGCATTTCCAGAGCGTGCAAGACTATTCTTCCAATGATTTCCGGGGTTACGTCAGTGCCGCCTATGCCAGCCAGGTAGCCTTGGATGCAATGTCTTTCCGGACTGTTAGCCAGAGCGGCCTTGAGTTCGGAACAGAAAATGCCTTCTCTGCCAAGTGAGATATTCCTGTCAATGACAGCGATTTTCGGCACCCGTTCCAAGATGCCCCGTAGCTGCAATGTCGGAAACGGTCTGAATACTCTTATCTTCAGCAGGCCGACTTTGTAGCCTTTCTCCCGGAGTTCGGCGATGACGAGGCGAGCTGTCGAAGTAATCGTAGCCGTCGTCACCAGCACCAGTTCCGCGTCTTCGACGTGAACAGTATCGACCAGTCCGTAGCCTCTGCCAAAGTCTTCACTGAACAGGCGGTCCACGTCCTCTATCACTTTCAACGACGCCTCCATGGCTTCGTGTGTCAGGTGGCGAAACTCGCTGTACTGTGCCTGAGTTACCACCGGCGCCACGAATCCGGGATTGTCAACGTCAAAACGTCGAGGAATGCTGACAGCCGGAACAAAGCGGTCCACTTGTTCTTGCGACGGGACTTCAACCGGTTCCATGAAATGCGAGATATAATTCGCCTCCAGGACAACCATGACGGGCAATAGAATACTCTCCGCAACACGAAAAGCCTGGACGACGGAGTCCAATGATTCCTGATTGTCCTCGCAATAGATCTGAATCCATCCAGTATCACGCTGTGAGAGTGTGTCTGTCTGATCGCTCCAAAAGGCCCACGGAATTGCCAATGTCCTGTTAACGCAGGCCATGACCACTGGAGTTCTGGACCCCGAGGCAAAATGAAGCATCTCATGCATAAGGGCCAGCCCCTGGGAAGAAGTGGCTGTAAACGTGCGAACGCCGGTGAGAGAAGCGGAAACGCATGCTGCCATAGCAGAGTGCTCGGACTCCGTGCGCATCATAACTCCTCCCAGTTCACCGGCTGCCTCCCAATCCGACAGCTTTTCGTAAATCGGCGTCTGTGGAGTGATCGGATAAGCAGCCACAAATTGGGCACGACAAAGACGCACAGCCTCAGCCACAGCGTGATTGCCGGTGATGAACCTTTTCATAGGCCCTCGCTCATGGTCATTACGCCACGGGGGCAGACCGCTGCGCACACCGAGCAGCCCTTACAATAATTCGGGTCCGCAACGTAGCCGCCCTTCTCTTCACTATGGCCGGAAACGCATATTTCCGGGCAGAAGATGAAACATCTATCGCAAGCGGAACAGGTCCCGCAGAAGAAGCAACGCGAGGCTTCGCTCACGGCTGTTTCTAAATCAAGAGGTTGCATGATCTCCTGAAAACCGCCTTTTCGCAGAGCTGCGCCCAGGGCCTGCAACCTGCCTCTCTGCTGTTGATCGAGAAACAGAGGTTCGAGGTCCTCAAACTTCACCACCGTTTTGGGGTCCCACCGCTCTCTTGCATGGAATACGTTATGAATGGAAAAAGCGGGACCCCCAGCCAAAGCCACGCGTTGCTCCACGACAGAGAATTCTTCTCCTCGAAGCCGGAAATGAATTGCCGCTGCGGCTCGCTTGCCATCGGCAATGGCTTCCACCACGGACCCCCGTCTATTCACCAGGTCTCCGCCGGCAAACATCCCTGAGACCGGTGTTTCCCTGGTGACGGAATCGACGGGAAGCCACCCCTCCACCGCCGTCCCAGCGATTCGGCTCCCCTTTAACAGATCCGGGTCGGCCCGCTGGCCAATGGCCTGAATCACCCAATCTCCATCGAGATCCATCGAAATGGACTCATCACAACTGGGGTTGAAATCTCCATGTTCGTCCAACACGGCAATGCACTTTACAAATTCAATCTCTATCAGGTTGCCTTTTCCGGAGATGAGCCGCGGTGACCAACCGTGACGGAAAGTGACACCTTCTTGCACGGCCAGCTCATATTCCTCCGCGTGTGCGGGCATCTGTTCAACTTGCTCCAGGCAGACAACAACCACCTCGTGAGCACCCACCCTCACGGCCGCGAGAGCTGCGTCGAGCGCCACGTTGCCGCCGCCTATGATTATCGCCTTGCCAGCCAGCCTTGCGTGACTCCTCCGACGAATGGCCCTAAGAAAATCCAGACCGTAAATGACTCGGCTCAGATCAGCTCCCTGGACTTCCAGGCCCCGACTCACGGGGGTTCCCGTGGCCAGGAATACCGCCTTGTGTGAAGCCCTAAGCTCTTCGAGCTTTTGCCCATGGAGTTCAGCGCCGGTTTTCACTTGAATGTCCAGAGACAGGAGACGGTTTAGATCGCGTTGCAATACCTCAGAGTTCAATCGAAACTCCGGAATGCCCCACCTGAGCAACCCACCCGGTTCTTTCTCCGCCTCGTAAATGGTCACAGGGTGTCCCATCCGGGCAAGATGGTACGCAGCCGACAAGCCCGCAGGCCCTGAGCCCACCACCGCAATCGGCTGGTCTGAGCCTTCTGAAGTCAAGACTTCGGGTTGCGCCTCACCGAACTGCGATGCCGCACGTTCCACGGCTCGAATGTTAACCGCCCCATCCCAAGAGCCTCGGTTGCAGGTTGATTCGCACGGATGATAACAGACGCTCCCACAAACTCCAGGCAAGGGCGTCTCCTCTAGGAAGACTCTTAACGCCCCATCCATATCGCCTTGAGATGCCCTGAGCAAAGCTCTCGGGATGCTGTTTCCCGCGGGACAGCCGGTCCAACAAGGTGACACCTTTTGAATGTGGCTGGGACGCCGGTTGCTCCACGTGCCTGTCTTGAACTCTTCTGTTGAGGACCGAGCGATGGGGACTATCCGTTCAGGATCCAGGTATGGGGGAACTTGTTTCATGGCTTCACGTTCGTGGTTAAAATTCTTAGCTTATCGCACCCGTGCTTGGCGGCTTCAACATTCGCCTCTTTATTGTGTGGGGCCATGCTGTGAATCGTTTCCAGGAGAACCTCAATAGGAACGTTGCCCGTGAATCCGCAGTAGGCCCCGAGAATGGCTGTATTTATGACGTGGCCTAAGTCGAGATCTTCAGCAATTGCCTGAGCATCGACAAATCCGACTTCGTATCCGGGTAGATCTGAAAGGATTTCCGGCGCCACGCGCGAACTCACGAGAATCTTCGATCCTAGCGCCATGGAAGAGCGCACTTGATTGGGATCTGCTAGGCCGGCGTCAAATACGATGAGTTCATTGGGGTTCTGGATGTTGCACTTGAGAAGAATCTTCTCTCGACCCACGCGCAAAAAACTGACCACTGGAGCTCCTCTGCGCTCGCCGCCGAACAAAGAGTAGCATTGCGGGTACATGTCCATTTTGAAAAAGGCCATACCAAGCATCTGGGACGCGACTACCACCCCTTGCCCTCCACGACCCGAAAATTTGATCTCAAGAATTTCCATTTTTCAGTTCGGCTTTCCCAAAGGCGTAGCGGTGAGTGTCCTTTTTGGACTGTTCTAAATGGTCACGAATGGCCTTTCCCACTGCCTGCACATCGCCTGAACGAATGCATTCCAGGATTCGTCTGTGGCCCTGAATGGCCCGCAAGGCGGTTTCGGGAAGGTAGAGACTTTCGGTTCGGTAGCGCAGCATGTGCTTTCGCAGCAACTGGCATAGCTCGAAAAGGCGCTCGCTTCCACTCGCTGTCGCCAGGATTTCATGAAACTCGGCATCTCTATTTACGAAAGCCCTCGGATCACCGTGAGTCACTTCGTATTCGGCCCTGTTGAGATTGTTCTCAAGGGCCAATATCACTTCCGGAGTCATGTGTTCCATTGCCCACTTGGCAGCCAAAGTCTCATTGACCGCACGGATCGCGCAAATCTCTTCGACTTCCTCCCAGTGCAGCGGCTTCACTTGATATCCCGCGCGTGGGACCGATTCGAGAAGTCCCTCTTTTTCTAGGAGATGAAGCGCTTCCCGTACCGGGGTGCGGGAGGTCTTTATTTGTTTCGCTATACGACTTTCCACGAGCCGCTCGCCAGGTAGAAAGGTGCCGTCCAGTACTCGATCCCTGATCGCGGCATAGACTTTTTGTCGGATCGAAACAGGTTCTTTTATCAGGAGCTTCAGTTTCTTGGCTGGCACGCGAAACACCATGTTGGAACAAGAACAATGGGAATCTCTTGAATATTAAGGCCGTTAACTAAGTCAGAATTGTATACGGTACCCCAGTTAGCACCCTTGAGAGAGACCTGTCAACCATTTTCTCGGCAGTCAAGTCAGCCAGTTTGAAATTTTCAGATTTCGTGGGCCCCGGCCGTCTCTTGCCGTTGTTCCGGCCAAAACACGGATGGTTGCGACTGGCCGGTAGCCGTACTGGACTCCCTTCCTCGGGGATACGATGAAATGAGTTCGCTTTCCGCAGAAAAACAAAAACTCAAACTGACCGGCATCCATTTTTCGACAGCTCTCACTGAACTGACGTAATGTGCAAGGTGACGGGAAATCGAGCCGACCGCTTTTGGAAGGCGTGAACCGCTCAAGAAGGACGCTGTATTCCTCATATCTCGAAATTCAATCTATTTATCGAAGGGGGTACTGAGATGACGGTTCAAAAGAGAGAGTATTGGTTTGGTGTCTTCTGCGTTGTTCTTACCGTCCTTTTCTTCGGCATTCTTTCGGCGGCCGCGGCTGAACCTGTGACAGGCATGTCA
>DATJPW010000102.1:0-9740 GCA_035506215.1 Desulfomonilaceae bacterium | reverse complement strand
AGAGTCAGGGTGGCTCACATCAGGTCTCTAGCCGCTTCTTTTCTTCGCTGCGGATATCTCGTCTGAGGAGTTTCCCAACTTTGGACTTAGGTAGCATATCACGAAATTCAATGTACTGGGGAATTTTATATTCGACTAATTTGCCGCGGCACCATTTTGTGAGTTCATAGCCGGTAATGCCCTTGACGTCCGCCTTGAGGACTACGAAGGCCTTGATGCGTTCGCCGACTTTTTCATCAGGTATGCCGACCACGCAGGATTCTATCACTGCCGGATGTTCCTGCAGCACAGCTTCGATCTCCGATGCGGAAATGCGATAACCTTTGTGCTTGATGGTGTCCACAGTGCGGTCCACAAAGTATAGGAAATCGTTTTCATCCTGTTTTATGATGTCTCCGGTTCGATACCAAAGGCGGCCGTCAATTTCAACGAAGGATGCCTCGGTTTCTTCGGGCTTATTAAGATAGGACGTTACCATTCTGTCCGAATGGACAAGTAGCTCGCCTGGTTCCCCGCGAGGCACAGGCTCTATTCCCCCGGTATCTGCAATCATTATATCTTTGTTGGCGATCTTAAGTCCCATGGCCAACGGTGGATTGTCCCGGTCGGTGGGGGACATGACTATGCCGCCGCAGGTTTCAGTTGCCCCATATCCCTGATAGATATCGAGACCGAATTGTCTTTTCCAGCGGTTCGCAACCTCAATCGGTAGCACATCGCCCGCGGCAAAACAGTACTTGAGCGAGGAAAGATCGTACTCATCCACTCGGTCATGTTCTAGGATCATGCGGTAAAAGGCGGGAACGCCTATGAGCGTGGTGGCCTTCATCCTTTGGATGGAATCGAATATGGCGTCCAAGTTGACTCTAGGCTGAAGGAGCAGAGTTCCTCCGCCGACAATAATAGTAGCCAAACTGCACGTCTGTCCGAGAATATGAAACAATGGTGCGCCACCCAAGATTACATCCTGATCTTTAGGAAACAGAGGGTCCCTGATCGCAAGCTGGTCCTCAGAAGAAACCAGGTATAATCCATGTGCAATCGGGACACCCTTGGGGTGCTTGGTCGTCCCGCCCGTATACAGGATCTCTGCTATGTCGTCTTCACCTGTGGTTGGCTCCGGAGCCGGAGGGTGAGATTCGGAGATCATATCTTTCATAAAGCTGATGAAATCGGCTCGTTCCACGTTGCCTGTAGGAACCTTATCGGCAAGGTGCCCGAATAACCGTTTCCACATCGGTAGTAAGTCAACCAAATTGACAATGATCACTTTCTCGATGGAAGTGTCGGGCAGAGACCGCTTGACGTATCCATAGTTCCGGTCAGAGCAGACAACAGCTTTTGCACCGGTATCCGTGGCAATGTAATTCAGGTCGGCAGATGTATAGATAGGGGTAATGGGAACAGCGACCGCTCCCAATCTCTGAATCCCAAGCCATGCTATGACAAAGTGGATCGAGTTAGGAATATACATCAGAATGCGGTCACCTTGTTTGAAACCAAGAGCAGCGAGGCTCGCCGCGAATCTCTCGATCAGGTCGAGCAGTTTCTTATAGGAAAAACGCGTTCCCAGGAACAGGATCGCTGTTTTGTCAGGATATTTTTCTGCCATTGCGGCAAAGGCTTTAAAGATGGTCGGGTGCTTAAGTTCTGACGTCATTGGGAGATCCTCCGTTTATACACCGAAATACGCTGCCCTCACTTCCGGATTCTCCATGAGATCAGCTCCGGAGCCCTCCATGGTCAGCATTCCATTCTCAATTATGTAACCGTGATCGATCATCGGAAGGATGGGACGAGCAAACTGCTCGGTGATGAGAATCGTGAGGCCTGTCTCTGACTGGATCTTCTTAATGGCCTCGACCAGCATGCTTTGCATAACTGGACTCAGTCCGAGCAACGGCTCGTCCAGTAGCAGGAGCTTTGGCTTGACAACTAGACCCATACCAATGGTGAGCATCTGTTGTTCACCGCCGCTAAGAAATCCTGCCTTACGGGTCTTCAGATGCACCAAAGGAGGGAACAATTCAAAGACATAGTCAATCATCTCTGAAACTTCAGACCTACTTCTCAAGTATCCGGCAATTCTTAAGTTTTCCAAAAGATCTGACTCGGGGAAGATCGGATGGCGCTCCCGACACAACACCATACCTCTTTTGACACGCTCACTTGGGTAGAGTTCGGTGATTTCCTCATCCAGGAAACGAATCTTGCCGTACAATGTGATTCGTTCTCCACCCTTACGCTGCTCTTTGAGGCGAGTATCAATGATGAGGCCGGAGATCGTGTTCATGAGCGTAGTTTTACCGGCGCTGTTAGAGCCTATGACGGCAATGATCTTGCCCGGCTCGACCCTCATGTTGAAATCGTTCAGCGCCAGCGCATTCTCGAAAAAGACCATTAGATTGGTTACTTCGAGCATAGTGGCTCCAGGGGTTCTGAATTGATGCAGTCCACTTTATTCCGAGCCGAGGTATGCTTTCTTGACTTCATCTTTTTCCATGACTTCGGCCGGTTTGCCATCCGCGATGAGGTGGCCGTAATTGAGCACCACCACCCGATCCGCAATACGAAATAGTTCCCGCAGGCGATGTTCGATCATAATGATCGTTTTGCCTTCGAATCTCAACTTCTCGATGACCGGGAGAATTCCTGCCAGTTCAGCAATACTTAAACCTGAAAAAAGCTCGTCCAAAATAATGAGGTCCGCACGCAGAGCGAGACATTTGGCCAATTCCAGGCGTTTCAGGTACCCATGCGGAAGACTTCCGGCGGCCTTGAAGGTCACCGAAGATTCCCTCTCGAATCCGACTTCTTCGAGAAGATCTTTGGCCACCGCGTCTCGATCTCCGAATCGTCCCCCTGCGAGACTCCTGACCCGAGGAGAGAACAAAGGTATGATCAAGTTCTTAAACGCCGGCAGCGCTCCAAAGGGTTTAGCCATCTGAAATGTTCGCGCTATTCCCAGGCGAGCAATGCGGTACGGCATCCATCCGGTGATGGTCTGACCTCGGTATTTCACCACTCCGCTGTCGGGACTCACGAATCCGGTGATCAAGTTTACCAGTGTGGTTTTTCCTGATCCGTTGGGCCCTATCACGCCGAGCAACTCGCCTTCCTGGAGATCGAACCCAACGTCCACAACTGCACGAACGCCTCCGAAACTCTTGCTCAGCTCCCGCACACTCAGTAACGGAGCCCGATCGCCTGTCTCGTTATCCATTTTAGCCATGGCCGTATGCCTCATTCATGTTGACGAAAACTGACTACTGATCCACATCCACCCATCTCTCGAACTGCTGATACTTGCGTTGAATGTAGTGGAAGATCCCTTCGGGCAATGCGACAATAAAAACCACCAGACACAGGGCATAAATCACGGTGCGCAGTCCGCCGATTCCCCGGAGTGCCTCAGACAGCGGAACAAGAATAAATGCCCCCACCAAAGACCCCGCAAAAGTTCCCACGCCTCCGACAATGGCCGACGCAATGGGGAGGATGGAGAAGTCCATTGCGAATGCGGGCATGCCCACAAAGGCGTAGACATGGGTAATATATGCGCCGCAAAAAGCCCCTACACAACCTGAAATGAAAAGGGCCTGGGCCTTCATCCAGTAAATATTTATGCCGCCGCTCATGACTGCCCGGTCATTGTCCCTTATCCCCTGAAGCACCAATCCGTAATCCTCGGTCACGAGCCTCCGAAAGCTGTATAGCGCGACCAGGGTGGCAATCGCTATTACGTATACCTCGATCCAACTGTTAGGGAACGGTTTCAGTCCGCTCAGGCCCTCCGTTCCTCCCAGGAAGCCCGTAGCCTCGATAATTCGTTCCATCATAAGAGGAATCACAAGCGTCACCATGGCGAAGTACACGCCTCGCAAACGAAGCACGGGCAAAAGCACGATTGTACAAATCACTCCGCCAACGAGCGTCGCCACCGGGATCGTCACCCATATGGGGCATCCCACGTAACGATCCAGGATGCCGGCCAGATAGCCGCCGATCCCGAAGAAGAGAGCTTGCCCTAGAGAAACCATTCCCACGGAAACCAAAAAATCCCAGCTCATGGCGAGTAGCGCAAACACGCATGTGGAAATAAGCACTTTCTGCCAATAGGTCGGAAGAATTAGCGGTAGAATCAGCAGTCCGATCACCGGGAGCGCCGGCGGTACGGCCACGTAGAGCATCTCTCGATACGAGTTCAGGGCGAAGATGTCGTCAGAGCGTGCCTTGATGCCTCGATCAATTCTCTCTTTTCGTCTTTCCTTCATGGGTGCACCAACACTAAATCCGTTCCTCAAGTTCTTTTTGTTTTCCGAATAGACCGCTCGGTTTGACCACCAAGATCAGCAAAATAGCCACCAGAGACACAATCATTTTCCAGTGTGGTCCGGAGATGGTATCAGTGATCATCTGGGCATACCCGATGAGAAACGAAGCAAGCACCACACCCGGCGTACTCCCCAGCCCTCCCACAATGCAAACCGCCATAGCATTGATGAGCACGTCGTACCCTTCATTCACCGAGATCGTTCCTCTTGGGAGGATCACCACGGCAGCCAGCGCCGCCAGTCCTGACCCAAATGCCACACTGATCCCGGCAATTCGATCCGAGTTGATCCCCAAGGAGAGGGCGGTTCGTTCATCTTGAGCTATGCCTCGAAACGCCAGACCAAGTTTGGTGTGATGGGTAAAAAAGTAGAGCACAACTGCCAATACAATTCCGATACCAACGATCCACAGCCTTTGATGATCAATGTAGGTTTCGCCGATCATGATGCTTCCATCAGTAAAAACGGGAAGCGTGTACTCGAACCCGGTGAAACCGAGATATCGGAACAACTCCAAGATCGCGAGGCCCACTCCAAAGGTCGCGATGACCTCGGAGATTACCTGCCCTCGGATTCTTAGCAGCACCAATCGATATAGAAGCGCACCAAGGACCGATGTGAAGATCAGCGCCAGCACTATTGAAGGCAGAAAGGGCAGTGATAACTGGTGCATGAGTATCCACACGGTGTATCCGGCAAGCACAAAAAAGGCCCCGAATGCAAAATTAGAGATGCCGCTGATACCAAAGGTCAAACTGAATCCCAGCGCAATAAGCGCCAGGATTATACTGTTCACAAAACCGTAGATCAGGGTGACTTCAATCATGTTTCCTGCTCTCAGAGTTCGATATGTTTATACCTGAGCCGGAATGCCTCGATTGAAAAGGAGCATTTGCGCAGTCAAGAGCCCCTTTTTGCCTATTTTGCAGATTTCATCCATTCGGGCAGTTCGATCTTGGCCTCGGCCAGGGCCTGAGGGTATACGATGGCCCGTTTGCCACCTTCCAACCACTGCGACACGCATCCTGTGGCGGTCTGTGCCGGATCATCTCCATAAATGGCCTGATTGCCATTGTCGAATTTGATACGTCCAATGACTCCTTTGCGGTCCGTCTTCTTGATTTCGTCCGCGATCTTATCAGGGTCCAGCGACCCTGCTCGTTCAATCGCCTCCGCGAGTATGTACACCGAATCGTAAGAGGGAGCCGGCCCATGTCCTGCCTCCATAGGCACTCCGTATTTCTTCAGATAATCTTCATAAAATTTCTTTGCCGGCGGATATTTCTCTGTAGGTATGGCACTGCCGATCTCGAAAGTCGCGTTGATTAAGCCTCCAATTTTTCCGTCGAAAATCTTCCATGCGCCGGGGCCTGCCATGGGAGAGATGAAGCCGCACACCAACGCAGGCACCTTCATAGATTTCCACTGCTTGAGCAAGATGCCGCTCTGGGGCATGTCAAAGACCGGCAGAATCACCTGTGCTTTGTCGATCCTGGCCTTGCTTAGACCTGCAGAGAAGTCGGACGAACCAGTGGGATATACTTCTGTGCCGGCCGTTTGCCATCCAAGTTTTTCGGTGGAAATTTTAGACGTAAACTCACCTGTGAGCTTGGCCCACAGCACGTCTTGATTCATCACGAAGAGCTTGTTAAATCCGAATTCCGTCCTTATCATACCCAACGTTCTCACCAGGTATCCTACAAGGTGCTGGGAATTCAATGTCACGCGGAAGATATATTTGTATTTCTCGGGATCTTCTTTTATTTTCTCCTCGGACTTGGGTGTCATCGCAATGCCGCCAAGGAACGGGACCTTGTACTTGGCAAGTAGGTCCATGCTCGCCAGGAGCGCTTCGGACCTGAACGGCCCGACCACGATGGCATTCACTTTCTTTTCAGTGATGATCTTTTCCATGCCCAGGAGCGCTTCAGATACGGGCACGCCTGGAGAAGCGTCCCTCAGATCGACAGTTTCGATCTTGATGAGACGTTTTGCGCCGCCGACCTTGACTCCTCCTCTGGAATTGATCTCTTCAACGGCTAATTCTACGGCCCTAAGTGATTCTTTTCCCTCAAGCGCGGTCAACGCTGTCGGGACCCCTATAAGGATTGATTCCTGACAGGCGCTCGGATTGGGGTTCAAAAGTGAAGTGCCACACAAAATGATGGCAAATACAAATAGGGAGCGTTTCATGTGCTGTCTCCTTATCCACCAGCAGGCTGCCGGAACGCCGAAGCCAAGATCGGCTTTTCTGACTTTCTCCACTCTTTCTGTCAGGGCACGATATCAGAGTCAGCGTCGGAGTCGAGCCGACACGTATTGACAAGGAGTAACAAAGCTACATGTGCCGTGCGAAGGCAGTTTACAGCCGCGCACGGTGGGCATGGCGACCATGCCAAGATCGTTTGGCCCAACTAGAACTTGTTTGATGGTGACCCTTTCTTTTGTTTCGAGACGCTCAGATCCCCACAAACTTTCTTCTCATAATCGCACATCCGTACCCGTTCCACCTGCCGGCGGACCAATAGGCAAGCTGAAAACAGGTTCCACATGGCTGTGACCGACATGCCGGCCAGGGTTAGCATGACGGCCACGCTGGTATTGTTTGGCATTAACCGGAAATTACTTTATGATGACCCCCTCTTCCAGAGAGAGAGTCTTCTCAAAATCGGTCCAAAATGCCTCTTCGGATTTCCTCCAATCCGAACCGAATTTCTCTTTGAACAGGACGCCCACGTGGTCCAGGGCTTTCTTCCATACAGACTGGTAGCTCAGTCTCAGAACGTCTTCCAGGAATGGAACCAAAGAAGCAAGCATGTCTTTGGGGAGATATGCTCTAGCGCCAAATTCGATGGACTTCTTGAGAGCTTCCGGATTCAAAGCATGTCCCGTAAGCATGATGGCTGGCAACTTGTGCGCCGCCGCGATCTTGAGGAGGTCAAATCCTCTCACGCCCATGATGTCGAGGATGACTAGATCATACGAGAATGAAGCCAGCAACTCGCGAGCCTTCTCGAACGTCGTGGCGGTGTGGAGGGTCACCTCATTCTCGGGGAGCGATTCTTGGATGGTGTCGAGGACATCCTCTTCATCATCCACTGCCAGCAGAAGCTTGTCCTTCCAGATTTCGGAATGGGCCATTGGCGCTCTCACATTACTTCTTATACGTTAATTGTAAATGTGTTAAATAACGATCTATCAGTTGACCGCCTTCGTGTCAAAGTTTTTTTGGCCCCCTGAGCAAATCCGGGACTCAGTGCCCACGCAACTGAAACAGTCCGTTTACCTCGATCCCGCTCTTACCCAGATAGGTCTGACAGATCGTTCTAAAGACAGTATGGTCAGCGTATTGGAAGTCACGAATGTGACTAGACACATTCGTGTGCTCTTCAAACATCGGATCTTTGTGAAGGATGATAATTTAACATGTCAACGCCCAGTATCTTGAATCCAGCGCGCCCTGTCAATGGGGAGAACACCTTATTTGATTTCGGAAAAGTCTGTATCGGGTTGGCCGCTCGATCTTCACGAAGCAGTGCGCAACGATGCGTCAAGATTCCAGCGGTGGTGATCCTGCGGGTGCAATCTTTCTCATTTCGAGCAGACCTTACCTTTTACGCCTGACGTCGCAACGGTATCCGGAACGTTCACACGGCATATGGGTAACATTACCCATGAACTGCGCGAGGATGGGCGCACACTTCTTCGGCTATTCAAAGACAAAAGGCGATATTTTCCAGCCTAACTGACGGAGAATTGTTCCCTCAGCTCGCGTTTGAGTATTTTGCCGGCCGCGCTCTTGGGCATTTCTTCCACCGTCACGTACTGTTTCGGTACCTTAAAAGGAGAGAGACGCTCCTTGAGAAATATGTTGAGATCCGCGGAAACAATTTCCCGTCCCGGTCGAGGAACGACAAAAGCCGTCACCCGCTCTCCCCATATCTTGTCGGGAAGTCCCACAACCGCGCACTCCAGCACCTCCGGCCTGGTATAAATTACCTCCTCCACCTCACGTGGGTACACGTTCTCACCGCCCGTTATGATCATATCCTTGATCCGATCCACTATGTAGAGGTACTGGTTATCGTCAAATACACCCACGTCACCGGATCGAAACCAAACATCTTCCCAAAATGCATTCTTTGTGGCTTCCGGATTATCCAGGTACCCTCTCATGACGCTGCGTGAACGGATACAGATCTCGCCTTCTTGACCCGTCGACACCTGGTGTCCCTCTGCATCCCTGATCTGAATCTCCACTCCGGGTACGGCAGTGCCTACCGAACCGACTACGTGTTGGTAATAGTGGTTCCACGTCACGGGCATCGTCTCGGTCATGCCGTAGCTTTCATAGATCGTCAAATCGGTCTGTTCCTTCCACTGGCGCACTATCTCACCAGCCATGCTGGACGCGGCCGAAAAACAGTAGCGTACTCTTCCCAACTTTTCTTTGAGTCGGTCGACCGTCAACAGGCGTGCATAAATGGTTGGTACAGCGAAAATTTTTGTCACACGGCCCGCGCTCATAAGTGACAGTGCCTGATCCATGTCATAGTGGGGAAGGATCTCCACGCATCCGCAGCTCAGCATGGTAGCATTCATGATGTGGACCTGACCGAAAACATGGTTAAAAGGGAGGAAGCACAGGGCACGGTCGGCCTCGGATGAATGCTCACAGAAGGCGATGTTGTGACTGGAAAGATTAATGTACTCGTGACTTAGCATGGCCCCTTTGGGGGTCCCTGTGGTGCCGCCGGTGTAAAGGACTGCCGCAGTGTCCAGCCGGTCTCTGTCCAGGGCCTTGAAGGATGACGTGCCCATATCCATCACCTGTTGCAGGGTCAAGTCCCCTCCCGGACAGACGGTTTTCTCCACTCTCCCCGAGCTCCGCAAGTTTTGGAGATCATCGAGTTTGTCATCTGTGGTAAAGAGGAATCTTGGTTGTGAATGCTTGAGTAACGGATTGAGTTCGCCCCCCCTGAGAAGGCTGGGCAACGTGATTGCAACCGCGCCGGTCTTTATGACGGCGAAATAGAAAGCGATCCAGTCAATCGAGTTTGGGGCGCAAAGACCGATACGGTCACCGGGTCTAATTCCCAATTTAATCAGACCTGTTGCCACGCGGTTGGTCCGGTCATTGAGTTGCCTGTAGCTGATCTCTGTATCGCCGTTCCTGACCGCAGGTCGGTCGGGAAAGTGAAATGCCGATGATTCCAGGTTGTTGGCCAAATTCATGACTTAGCTCCTCGTCAAAATGGTAGCCTACCAGGTTCGGTCGCGAACCCGGCGGGCTACAGGAACTTTAAGCAGCTTGGGGCTTGGATTCGGCCCCAGCGGGGACTTCGTTTCGTTTAGCAGCGGCCAAGTGCCTTTGCAGGATGATGATACCCGCGGCGATGAGCAGCC
>DATJPW010000101.1:0-7127 GCA_035506215.1 Desulfomonilaceae bacterium | reverse complement strand
GTATACGTGGGGAACGAGTGTTCCAAGTAATAGGACTACAAGTACGCAGCTTGATAGGCTGCATTTAATTGAGATATTCCTTTCGCGTTTTCCTGATTTCATGTGCCTCCTCCTTTTCTCCAAAGTCAGGGCTAAGTATTGATCCTTGGTGTGAGCCATCAGCCCTGGCGGGAGCTTAGTCGTGAGCCTTCTGACGAGGCTGCCGCACCCGCCGGATTGATCCGTTTCGGGTGTGTGCCTCCGTCTCGCTGTTCCCGTCTACGTGTGACATCTTCGAATAGACGCTCTCAAGGGCGTCACTCTGCCTGATGAGATGGTCTTTCATCCACTTCTCTGCGGCTTCCGGGTCTTTATTCTTGAATGCCTCGTGAAGACGGCGATGTTCTTGCATGGATGTTTTGAGTCGGTCGGGTTGATAGATTTGTTGATATCTGTAAAGAAGAATCTTTTGCCTCAGGCCGTTGACCACTTCGCTGAGGACCTTATTTCCTGCCATCTCCTGAACCAAGACGTGATATCTGTTATTGACGGCCATGTATCTTTCATGATTCTTGTTCTCAAAGTGTTTTTCCAGCCTTTGGTAAAGATTTTCGAGTTTCTTCAGCCCCTGGTCATCTATCTTCTCCGCGCATTCTCTCGCACATGTTCCTTCTAAAATACTCATCACCCAGAACATCTCCCTGATGTCCCTCATGGTTGGTTGGGCTACACAAGCTCCTTTGTTCGGTATCAGCTCGATGAGACCTTCTGAGCTGAGGAGCCGCAACGCTTCTCTGAGCGGCGTTCGGCTGACTCCCATGGCCTGACACAACGGCTTTTCAACGATCTTATCCCCTTGCTTCAGGATTCCCTTTCGGATCATCACCTGAATGCGCTTGGCCACTTCTTGAGCGAGTGATTGCACGCGGATTGTAGTCATTTACGGAACTGGGAAATTAAGAAAGATAGTATATTGTATACATATCTGCGCGGAAGATATTCATGTCAAGAAAAAGGTGGTGGGTCAGTTTGAAATTTCTGCCTCCGGTGAAAAATCGTTCATTTCGTCATTTGAAGCGCCAAATGAAGACATTGGATATTCCTGAGCCGCGAAGACTCGTGGACTGATCTGTGGGTCTGTTTGGCTCCATGTTAACCTATTATTATCTTGTCATTTATTAGTTTTTTCCAAATTTATGGCGCGCCTGTAGGTCCGTTTTGACTCCTTCTCCCATGTCCGCTGTCGGTCCTCCCAAGATTCTAGGCTTATAAGTAGCTATAATTAGTGGTCTTTATAGACAGTATTGTCTGGCGGAGCAAAAATGGCACCGACAATGCATAATCTTTAGTAGGCGTAGTGCCCGGACAGGTTGTTGACTCTTCGCTCCCCCCAGATGCTCGAAGGTACCGCCCCCCTGCTGTAGCGGAGGTCAAACACCCCGAAAGGGTACTGCGCCACTTTTGGATGGAACAGAGGTCATTTCAAACATAACGGCAGCGCGAAGCGGAAAGATGCCATGCTTAATTTGCAAAAGTTCATGAGGGACCCCGTGGTTTACTTACCCGTTTCTTTCGGGGACCCGACTATTCGTTCAGGCTTAACAGGTCGCGGTCGTTTTCTTGTGTCTCTTATAATACTTGTGCTGATCTGCTCTTGCGCATTGGCTTTTGCAGATAGCGTTCCCACGCCTCTCAAACTGAACAACGAAACCAATGAATTCAACTTAAAGGGTCACCTCGGGCTTTATGAGAACAAAACCGGTGAGGAAACTCTTGACGTTGTCCGTCAGAAGACATTCCGGGCCGTGCCGGAAGCAATGCCGAGCCTGGGTTTCACCCGATCTGCGTATTGGATAAAACTGGTGCTCGACAATGGGCCGTCCAGACTCTCAACGATTGTTTTGGAACTGGTCAATCATTACCTGGATTTTGTTGATATTTTTGTCATCTCCAACCGCACCTCTCATGTAGAGAAATATCATGGCGGAGCGCGGGTCCCGTTGGAGGGCAAAGTTTCTCAAGACCGGAACCCGATTGTGCGCCTTGATTTTGCACCTGATGAACAGAAGACGATTTTCGTGCGAGTGGAATCACGGACAGCTCTGAGGTTACCCCTGGTTCTTTTGAGCGAAGCGGCTTATCAGCGCAAAGAACTCTCAGAGTATCTGTTCAATGGATTGTTTTTTGGAGCGCTGGTTTTTCTGATCATTTATAGCCTATTCGCCTGGTCAATTCTCCGGCAGAATGCCTATTTATACTACATTTTGCTCATTCTCGGGGTAGCCGCTCTCCATTTGGCCTACACCGGCCTCTTTCCCCGGCTGACAATCTTCTCCCGACCCGAAACCATTTTGCATGATCTCACTGCCGGCATAGGCTTTACTTTCATATTCAACATAATTTTCGTGTCTTCTTTCATGGATTCCAGGGCGAAGTACCCGATTCTCTACAGGATTCTGGATATTTTCTTAATACTTGCGGTGATTGCGACAATTCTATACTTCTTCAACTATTATGTGGGTAATACCGTCGCAATGATTTACGGCCCTCTTCTCGGGTGGGTTCTGGCCATCGTTATCGGATTGATGTGGTATTGGGGAGAATCGCGTGCCCGATATCTATGTATCGCTCACATCCCGCTGCCCATTCTCGCTACGGTCTACGTCGGCGTGATTTCAGGACTTATCCCCTTCAGCTTTGTGCTGGCTCAGTCGCTGAAGTTCGCCTATCTATTTCAGGGGATGTTCTTTGCATTGGCCCTCGCGGATAGATATGCATTGATGCAGCGGCATTTTCAAAACATGCTCGAAGATCAGGTCGCAGAGCGTTCAGCAGACCTGGTCACGGCCAACGAACACCTGCATCGTGAAATTGTCGAGCGAGTGCGTGTTGAGAAAGCAATAGAAAAGGCCAAGCGTGAATGGGAACAAACCTTCGACACAGTCCCGGACCTCATTGCCATTATCGATGAAAACCACACCATTGTGCGGATTAACCGGGCCATGGCACACAAGATGAACCTGCACCCGCGGGATGCAATCGGGATGAATTGTTACGAAGTATGTCACGGCCTGCACGAGCCTGTCAAAACCTGCCCTCTCAGGCGAAGTGTCTTTGATGGCAAGGAACACTCGGGAGAAGTGACGGAATCCATGTTCGGCGGTACGTATCTTGTTTCCGTTACGCCGCTCCCGAGAGAAGACCATCAGCCGCGGACATTCGTTCATGTGGCCCGAGACATTACGGAACGCAAAATCTTTGAGGAGAGATTGCGCGAATTGGCCATAACCGACAGTCTCACCAATGTCTGGAACCGCCGCCATTTCATGCACCTCGCCGGTCGAGAATTAAATCGGACAAAAAGATACGGGGGGAAACTGGCAATCATTATGATGGATCTCGACCATTTTAAGGCTGTAAATGATTCGTACGGTCATGATGTAGGAGACCAAACGCTCAAAAAAGTGGCAGAAATCGCTCGAACCACTTTGAGAAAAGTTGATATCTTTGCCCGCTACGGTGGAGAAGAGTTCGTTATTGCCCTGCCGGAAACCAGCTTGGAGCAAGCTGTCCAAGTGGCTGAGCGGTTGGGTCAGATCATAGGCCAAATTTCATTGAGTACTCAGGACGGGCCCCTGCACATACACGTGAGCATCGGAGTAACTGTGGCAGGGCCCGATTCGCCTGACCTCATGACGCTTATGAAACAGGCAGACAAGGCTCTGTATCAGGCAAAGAACAACGGAAGAAACCGGGTGGAAGTTTTTGTGCCACCACCGCCCCAGCCTCAGTAACCCCCTCACTTACCCGATGGCGCTCTAAACGAATACACTAACCGCGGCCTCTTTGTGCTTGCGAGGGCGCATAGTAGCTGTTAAAGTCTTTGTATGTGTTCCTAGCAGCATGCCCGTTCATCACCCAATCAGCCAATAACCCGGTAGAAAATCCGGGGATGTACAGGGGAGGGGAAGACCGTGGGAATCTTGACGTGGATAATCTTGGGCCTTATAGCCGGAGTGCTTGCAAAACTACTCGTTCCCGGTCGAAGTCCGGGGGGCATCATTATCACGATTGTCGTAGGCATCGTGGGCGCTCTTATCGGGGGCTTTGTAGGTTCACATCTCGGGCTGGGCGGTGTTGTGGGAATCGATCTGCGTAGCGTAGCGCTGGCGGTCGGAGGCGCGGTTCTGTTTCTCCTCATTTACAGAGCAGTCAGATGAATCGGCGGGGTAGAGGCAAGCGGACGGCCTTTAAGTTGCTGTCTGCGATATCAGAACCATAATCATGCAGTTGAGAGGACCTATGCGAGTCCGTTTTGTAGCTGTCACCATACTTTTTTGTGTGATGGTTTGTGGAATACCGTACATCAAGCCGTTGTCCACACCGGCGCTGGGACAGGAACTGCCGCGATTGGCTCGGGTCGACGGCTCCAGGCCGGAGACGGCGGTCCTGAAAGAACAGAGCGCGAGCGCCGCCCAAAACAAGCTATTAGCGGAACAAACCGAGCTGGTTGACGGCACAAAAGAGAAACTAGAGAAAACCATCCAGAGTTTGGAAAAGAAAGCTTCATCTCAAGCTTCAGCCGTCATCCTATCTTGGATGGACCAGGAAGTCTTCTGGGGAATCTCTTGGCTGAGACTTGGTCTGACCTTCATTTTGCTCTTAGTCGTGGCTGGTTGCGATCGCCTCATCCGGTTCGCCATACGATTACGAATTCGTAAGGAGATCGTCGCAGAAGATGGTTCAGCTTCATGGACAACCATATTTCTGCAGGCGCTCTCGCAGCCTTTATCGCTTTTCATATGGGTTTGCGGCGCTTACATCGCCTTGGCGCTTCTTCTGCTCCACGTCAAGATCCCATGGGATACAGGAACGTTACTCAATCTGGGCCGAAAGGGAATGCAAATCGGGAGTGCCGGTGCTGTCATTTGGTTCGGCTGGCGAATCATCGAGTCGGTCGAGATCCAGATCGCAAGAAAGACGAAGATCAGAGACACCGGAATCAATCAACTCCTGGTAGCTATTGTGGGCAAGAGCTTGCGCATTTTTGTCGTACTCATAGGAGGGATGGTGCTCGTTCAGAGCGCAACGGGCGTGGAATTGGCCCCGTTGATTGCTTCATTGGGATTAGGCGGGTTGGCAGTCGCTCTGGCTGCCAAAGACTCACTCGCAAATTTTTTCGGGACCCTAACCATCATTTTCGACAAACCCTTTAGCGCGGGTGACAATGTTATCATCAACAAGCACGAAGGCGTCGTGGAATTTGTGGGTCTCAGGAGCACCCGAATCCGGACTCCCGATGGAAACCTGGTGTCCATTCCCAATCAAGCGATCATTAACTCATCGCTGGAGAACGCCGGCGTCAGACCTCATATCAGGTGGGCCACTACGGTTGAACTATCCCACAACACTCCTCCGGAGTTAGTGGAACGTGCCGTCCAGATCATAAGTGAAGTGCTTCAAAATCATGAGGGCATGAGTGAGGATTTGCCGCCCCGAGTTTTTTTCAACGGATTCGGCGAAGGGAGCCTCAAGATAGCGGTCACGGCCTGGTACCATCCTGCGGACTGGTGGAAATATCAGGCCTGGCTACAAGAAATGTGTTTGCAGATTCTTTCTAAGTTTGGGGCCGACGGAATCAAATTGGCCGCGCCGGTTCGCGAGGTTTATCTGAGAGAGACTAAATCAGGCCTCGGCTCACCCGAGGACTCACGAGGCCGGGAATCGGACCGTCCCAAGGAAACGCCATAGTGTGACTCGTCCCATAAACGAATTCATGTTTGCAGATTGTGCGCAGCGTTGCGGAGCAATAGATCAAGCGACAGGACGGGTGATGGCTCAAGCGGTACCTGACATCAGCTCACCGAGAATCGAATTCACACTCTTGTCCAGGTTTCGGCCGGCTTGGGAATTGGAAGAAGCTGAAGGCAATTTCAGACCTGAGCATTCATTATATGCCCCAGGCTCCCTACTCTGAGTCCGTCTTTGCGGTCCTTGAAGTATCTTGCGTTGATCTCTTCGGGTCCGATGTCCTCGACCGATCCGAAACCCACGGCTCGCAGGTCCCTTACCAGCAATCCAGGATCGAAGAATGTTTGCCATGGCTCACCGGCCGACGCTACCCGTCGAGCAAGCGCATCGAAGGCCAACTGCCGGGTAGGGGTCAACAACGACGGAGAGATCATGTAGTCGAAGACGACTCCACTTCCCGCTGGCGTGGCCGCTATGAAATGCAATGTCGCCATCACAACTTCGGTCGTCAAGTACGCGGTCACGCCGAGCCAGGAAAAGAACGTGCATTTGGCCGGATCGTAGCCAGCATCCAGCAGCCCGTCTGAAAGCGTCTGCGTTTCAAAGTCAACCGGCGCGAAGGTGAGATTGCTCGGGAGTAAGATACCGGCTTCTTCCAGCCGCCCTTTCTTCCAGGCCTGCGTTGCAGGATGATCCACTTCGAATACTTTCAGCACGCCCTCAGGATACTGATTTCGGTAGGCGAACGTGTCAAGGCCGGCGCCCAAAACAACATATTGGCGTACGCCACGTCGAACACCGAGGGCGAGTTGATCTTCGGCGAATCGACTGCGTGCGGCCGCGAAAGCTCGCAAGTAGCGCGCCAGCGGCGTGTCCTCGGATTGGCGTGGATTCGCTTGCAATGCCGAAGCACTCTCTTTGCCGACGATACGAAGTGCGACCGGGTCATCGAAAATCTTCGGATCATCCAGGAGTTGATGTGCCGCGCGCCGCATCGCGACTCGCTGCGCCGTTGCACTGGGTAGGCCCTCTTTCATGACATTACTCTCTTCTCGGAAATCATGGCATTAGTATGATTGTTCCATCTCCTATCGGCATGATAACAATGGAGGCTCGATCAATCAAAATTGTCCATTGCTCGGTGTTTTCTGTATGAACATTTGACGAAGGCCATGCCTTGCCGTTAAAAATATAGATAGAGTTTAAATTGCCATGAGACGCCTTCGGATCATGGACCCGAAATTTCGAAAAGAAGGGCCGTGAGACCATGAATCACAATGGATACAGTACGACATCTCGTTCAGAGTTGAGTGAGTATCAAAAGAAAATCGAATCAATAGACAACGTTATACTCTGTGTGGCAGAAGCCGAACGCATGCTGAACGAGGTTGGGCGAT
>DATJPW010000100.1:0-4203 GCA_035506215.1 Desulfomonilaceae bacterium | reverse complement strand
CACATCCTCAGTCAGGGCGGCCAGACAATTCAGGGTATTAGAAGGCAGCACGCCGCGAAGGTGGGTGACCACATACCCGTCATCATCATAATTGGACGGCTTGATGAGGAACAGTTGGACTTTTTCTTTCGCGGTACGATGGCCATTTTTGAAGAGCATGCTTGCCTCGCCTTTGTGCTTTTTCTGTTTCGATCCTGAAGACTCCTGCCCAAATCGAACAGGAGAAGATTCGAGACGCCATTTCTTCTGTTGGTTTGTCCGGGCCAGAATCTCCCTCGAGTTTACGCGGGGCGCTCCTTGCCACCCGCCTCCCACCAGGAATTGGCTGACAACTGAACGCCCTACTCATTTCTATACCGTGGGGAAATTCTGTGTCTGTTCAATATTGCTCACACATATGGTCAAAATTGCTCATCCGATGCTCCCTCATCCGCGAACGGTCAACACGGAGCCTTGACCTTACCCGCAGGTGACCAATTTTTTGCTTGTCCAAGTGCCATTGATTTATAATTAATAATTTGTGTCTCGCTTTTGAATAACTCAACACTTGGCCAGAACAGTTTATTTTGAAAGAACCGGGAGCGATTGCCTGGAGGCAGGTTGTCCCACCGGCACGAGGGGGGTTCCTTAAATTTGATCCCTCTTTTGATACGACGGTCTCCCTTTAAGCATGAAGCGGGAGGTTGTGATGGCGGCTAAGAAAAACCAGCCAGCCGATTGGGAATCCTTCATATCTAAATTGTCCAAGGGGAAAACCATTTTAGAGTGCGGCGCAAACCGTAACATCTTCCGCCAAGGTGAACCAGCGGATTCCGTGTTCTACCTGCGACGAGGCAAGGTGAAGCTCTCGGTTACATCCCGACAAGGCAAGGAGGCAATCGTCGGCATTCTAAACAGTGGTGAGTTCTTAGGCGAAGGATGCCTGGCAGGGCAGCCGCTGCGCATGTCATCTGCTACTGCGATAACCGATTGCACTCTGGCGAGGATTGAGAAGCCTCTGATGACGCGGATGCTGCACGAACGCCAGGAAATTTCGGAGTTATTCGTTACACACCTGATTTCCCGCAACATCCGATACGAAGAAGACCTGGTCGACCTGATATTTAACTCGAGCGAGAAGCGTCTGGCCCGGATTCTCTTGCTGCTGGCCCATTTTGGCAAGGAAGGCAGAACCGAAACGGTACTCCCCAGAGTCAATCAAGAAGACCTGGCACAGATGGTCGGCACCACGCGGTCGCGAATCAGTCATTTCATGAATAAGTTTAGGGAGCTTGGCTTTATTGACTACAACGGGGGGTTGACGGTCCATAGCGGCCTCCTCAGCGTAGTCCTGCACGACGATACAAAGCGTCTTTAGTTCTGCCCTGACGGCGGATTCCCCTCATCCGACCTTGTGAGAGTTTCTAAAACCTCCTAGTTGGTTTCTGTCGCGAAACTCGGCAAGAGGGCTCCCCTCCTTGGATAAGCTGAGCATGTCCCATATCTTTCGCGCGGGACACAGGGAGTGTCTAGAACCAGCTCCAGTAGCGTGTTTTCAGCCTCGCTTTTATTCAGAAACCCTTCACTATAGCGGTACTGGCACGGAAGGTGAGGGAAGTTCTGGGGGACGCAGTGTAATGGTTGCCCTCCCTGAACGATCCATCTTCATTGGCTATCGGAATGGGGAGGGAGTGTCTTTCTGCAACGCAAAATCTGCCGGTCCGGACAAGCATTAGGGCACTTAAGATGCCATGGTTACTTTGCCGACCTGCCGTGATGCTGGCATAGTGCAACCAGATCCGAGGCATTCGCTTCACCCACACACATGACCGTGTCTGCGCCCCCCCAATAGATCTTTACGGTTCCATCAGGCTCCGCAACGGCACCACATGTGAAGACCACGTTGTGGACATATCCGGTTATTTCCCAGGGATCTTCCGGCTGCAGGATCCACGATTCGCCCACACCGATGACCTTTGCCGGGTTCCGCAAGTCATGAAGGGCAACCCCTAGCCGATAGACCGAACCATCCATAGTTTGGAAAACTCCATGATAGATGGAAAGCCATCCTTGGTCCGTTTTGATCGGCGGCGCACCGGGACCGATCTTCATTTCATCCCAGTGATAGGGTTCAGGCTTCATGATGAGCTGCGATTGGCCCCAAAAGCATAGATCCGGGGAGTAAGAGATCCAGATCGACCAGGGAGCGATTTCCGAATGAGGACGGTCAAGCCGGGCATAAAGTCCCTCAAACTTCTCGGGGAAGATCACGACATTTCGATAATCCGCCTCCGTGATTAGAGAAACTCTCTCCACGTGACTGAAGTCTTTCGTTTTGGCCAGGCCGATCCGCACTCCATTTCGCGAGTAAGCGCTGTAGGTGATGATGTACTCCCCTTCCAAGCGGGTCATGCGTGGATCTTCCACGCCGAACTCCTCATAAGAAGCGAAAGGGCCGTCCCGCTCCGGAGTCAGAAAGGGCTGCGGATCGGCGGTGAAGTGAAATCCGTCGGGACTGCGTGCCAAACCGATGATGGACCGACCCGTGCGGAGATGGGAGCGGAAAAGCATGATGTATTCGTTATCATGTTTCACCACCGCCGCGTTGTGAACGGTTTCCACTGGGTAAGGGATCTCGGCCTTAGTGAGGATGGGGTTGCCGCGGTATCGCCTGACAATGTCCAGATTCATGGTCGCCTCCTCGCTTCCAGATCAAAGATCCTCGAGTAGACCTGTTCGTAACCCTCCACCATAGTTTCGATCGAAAAGTGTTGCCGGACACGGCGGCGGCAGGCGTGACGATCGATTTCAGGAATTCGTTCAAGTGCCCGAACGGCTTCAGTGACGTTGTTGACCAGAAAGCCTGTCTCACCTTCTTTGATTACTTCACGGCAGGAGCCGAGGTCCATGGCGATAACGGGCACCCCGGCAGCATTGGCTTCAACTAAGACAAGGCCGAATCGCTCCGGGATCGTGTTCAGGTGAAGCAGTGCTCGACCTTTGGCGAACAATTCGTTCTTACCCGGCACGCCCACGGGTCCGATATAGCGGATGTTCTGACCATCGAGATGGGGTTGGACCTGCTCCCGGAAATAGGCTTCATCTTGAACAATGCCGGCGATGAGCAAACGAAACCCGCTCAGACGAGCGACCTCGATTGCCAGATGAATGCCCTTGTCGGGGTGAATCCGGCCTAGGAAAATCAGGTCATCACCGCTAGATTCCTGAAGCGGGTACAAGGAGAGGTCGATCCCGTTATAGATAGTCGCTAGATAATTCAGGTCTGCGGCTCGATCGGAGTCGCTAATGGAAACAAAATATCCATCACGATATTTCTGATAGATGGGCATGATTCTGGGAGATGAAAATCCGTGGACGGTCGTGAGCACCGGAGTCTTGATCAGCCGGGTATAAGTCAAAGCCATAAAGTCGTAGTGGCTGTGGATGAGGTCAAACTCAGCGGCGTGCTCGAACGCTTCTGAGATGTGAAGGTATTCGACTACTTTGGGGTCGACGGCGGAATCCTCCTCATATCCCTTGTCCACCACGGCGTGCAAGTGAGCGCGGGTGACAGAATCCCTGGTGGCGAACAACGTCACGTCCCAACCGCGGGCGACGAGCCCTTCGGTGATATTACTCGCCACGGTTTCCCAGGCGCCGTAGTGCCGGGGAGGCGTTCGCCAGGCTATCGGTGATAAGACAGCCACTCTCCTGTTGGGCTTTGTCATGTTGTCAAAGGACATTTCCTAGCGCATGGCTGCCAACACTTCATCGAGGGGAACGGTGGCAAAACTGGTGGCGTGATCGGCCAAGCCATAGGGAATGATCAGTTCGCCGTTGTGGATAAGAGCGCCACAGGTATAAACGACGTTTGGCACGTAACCATCACGCTCGTTTAGGTCCGGTTTGAGCAGGGGTTCGCGAAGGCGGCCAATCACTTTGGCGGGATTATCACGATCAAGGAGAAACGCGCCGATGCAGTACTTTCGCAGGGGGCCGACCCCGTGGCTAAGGACCAGCCAGCCGGCATCGGTCTCGATGGGGGACCCGCAGTTTCCAATCTGGAGCAACTCCCACGGGAAAGTCGGTTTAAGAAGCACCTTGCGCTCATACCAGAAGTGGACGTTGTCGGAAAACATGAGGTAGATGTTCTCGTTGTCCTGGCGGGAGAGCATAGCAAAAAGGCCGTTGATCTTCCGGGGGAAGAGTGCCATGCCTTTATTT
>DATJPW010000099.1:0-11021 GCA_035506215.1 Desulfomonilaceae bacterium | reverse complement strand
CCTACCTCGTTGTCGCCGTACACGTGGTTCACATATTGGTTAGGGTTGTCCCGAATTTTCTTGTGGGCTAGGTCGATGAGGTCGGTTCGCTTGCCGAAGGTCATGGTTTCCACCGGGCAGGTTGCCACACACGCTGGAACTCCACCTTCTTTCCTGATTCGATCGAAGCAGAATGTGCATTTGGTGACCTGGGGTGTCCAGGGGTCATAATACTGATAGGCCGGTATGTCGAATGGGCATGCTGCTAGACAATAGCGGCACCCGACGCAGAGAGAAGCATTATAGGTCACGGCACCTTCAGGACGCTTGGTGAAAGCCTTCACAAAGCATGAAGATGCGCATCCCGGCTCGTAACAGTGCATACACTGCTTTTTCACGTAAATCGGTTTGGAAGGATCGCGCGGATTGTCGAACCGATTCACCACAGTGTATGTGTCGGCATGGGTACGCCTGACCTTATCAAACACGGCCCGGTCCTCTTCGTATTCATTGAGTGATTTTTGTCCGGGCAACTTGTTCCATTCCTTGCAGGCCCACTCGCACCTCCGGCAGCCGATGCACACGGTAGTGTCCACCAACACGCCGTATTGATTGGGGTAGCCCGGCAAAGAGGTCACATCCGCCTTGGCCGGCTCGAAAGCGCCGAGAGCTATGGCTCCTGCTCCCGCACCGGCCAGTATCTTCAAGAAGTCTCTCCTATTTTGTCCCATGAGGGCTTCTCCTACTTGGTACATACGCACAGCGACCGCTGTTATCGTGATGGTCCTCTAGTCCTTGTCCTTGTAGGTAAGAAATCGCCAGAAGGAGATGAAGAGAAACAGGTAGACAACGATGACCAGATACTCCATCCCCTTGGTGAGTGTATAGAATTCATGAAGTATGTGGGGCATTACGCTATCCTCCTCTTTGAATCTGTTGTTGATCACGAAGGATCACTGAAAGGCCTCAATCTTTTTTGCCGAGCCTTGAAATAGCGGCTTCGGTCGCCTTGACCTCTTGCTTCGCGGGATGACACTTGACGCATTCCAGTGGAGCAGGTTTCTGTTTCATTGCCTCATGGCATCCCATGCATTGACGGTGGTACGCTCCAAGAAGGCCCGGTTTGCCCAACTCCGAAGGCTGGAACGGCCGATTATGGCACGTGCTGCAATTGGGAACGTTCACCGCTGCCTGCTGTAATTCGCTCCTGTGGTGGCATCCCGCACAGAGCCACTGGGGCTTGGCCTCGTGGAACCATCTGGCAAGGGAACTCTCATTGGAAATGGTCGCCAGCTTAGAGACTACCTTCAGATGGGGAAACTCCGCCGGTTTGAATTCTTTTTCGAGCACCTTGATCTGAAGCTTATCAGGGACCTTATCCTTGTCCCAGGCAAGCGGCATTGCCGGTATATCAATCGGCTTCCCGTCGGACGGCCCTCGGTGGCAAACGGGACAGGATGAGTTTGGCATGCCATTGTATAGCCACTCATGACAGCCCTGGCACTTTGTGGTTTCCTTTACCGCTGCATGGCATCCGACGCAGGCCTGCCGAGCCTCACGTCTGTGAAAGGCCTCCTGGTAACTCACACTACCGCCCTTCTTGGAATCCCCTGTAAGGCTGTGGCAATTGGAGCACCTCTCCAAAGAGTGATGATGGCAGGTGTCGCAAAATTGCACCCGTGGCTCATGCGCTTTGTGATTGTACGGCACAGCCTTCATGCGTGCCGTCAGCGTACCGTTGTGCGCAATCTTCTGAATGACCGCTGAACGAGTTCCCGAGGTTGATTCCAATGGCAGGTCCATTACATCATTCTGTCCGCGGACGAGACGAGGTAATTTGGCGATCTCTTCCGGGGAAAGTTCCTTATGCTCTCCATGGCAGCCTTTGCATTCAAGCGGGCCGAATTTTTTTTGATCCTGGTCGCTAAATTCCGGTCGCCGTTCTTGCGCCAACTCCTTCCAGACTTTATCGGCCAATTTCATATGGCAGCCAATACATGCGGCATGGGCCACCTTTTTCATGGACCGCGCATTTTCTTCGTCCGCGGCCTTATGACAGGCCCCGCATGAGTTCTCCGTATTCTCCTTGTAAATGAGTTTCTTTTGCTCCTTATCGTAGGTATGGTGGCACAAAAGGCACTTTTCTTCGGTTCTCGTGATCGTGCCGGCAATTTCGATCTTTCCGGCAATATTCAGATTGTCCGCATGGTCGAATCTTTCAGAAGCCTGGACGTGTCCAGCATGCCGGGCATAGTTGAACACAGGACTCCAGGCCCAGGTCACGCGTGGGCTTTCAGCCCTTTTCACGTGGCACTTGCCGCAAAGACCCATGAGCGGACCCGTGGCCTTGCCTTCGGTCGTCATCTTCCTGTGGCAGCCTACGCACGCGTCATGGTAGGCGTGCATCAGGGAACCCTTGTCGGTCATGTCCAATGGGACCTTCGGGAACCTGAACACCTGGACCTCACCGTTGCTCAAATGAGGGTCAGTCTCTTTGAGTTGATGGCAGACTGAGCAATCTCCAGTCCCTGCCTGTTTGAGCGCCGCGGTGTGTCGGTCGTGATCGAAGGCCACTGGTGGGCGCTCCAGCTCGGCGAGACGCCCTTTATGTTCTAAAAGAATGGGAAGAGGAGTCGCGCCTGGGTGGACGATGGATTCCAGTTCTCTTGGATGTGCGGCCCCAATCTTCCCAAGAGTAGTCAACAACACCAAGCCGGCTGAAACCAACAAGGCTGTGGGAATAATCCGACGCATCATCCGCTCCTCACCGATTGAATGTCCGTCGAATAAATGGCGTTATTCGGCTCTAAATTCATCCGGAATTTCCATAACTTCCATAAGGATCTCACTAAAAAACTTGACATGCATGCCGAGACTGTACCCGCTGATGATATCCTCTATGCCGCTATGGCAATTGTGACAAGGGGTAATCACTATATGGGCTTTTGTGGCAGCTAGCTGCTTGGCCTTGACGCTGTTCCCCTTCACCCGGGAGGTCTTCCAGGGCGGGCCGCAGTTGATCACCCCACCACCTGCCCCGCAGCAGTAGTTGTGTTCAAAGTCTGGTTCTGGTGGGGTGAAGTTTGTGCAGGTGGCCTGGATGATTTCCCGTAGTTTGTTTCCCAGTCCTCGGCCTCTGACAATGTTGCACGGTTCCTGAACCGTGACCGGCTGTTCAAATTTTCGGGCGATCTTGATTCTTCCCGAACTGATCAGCTCATGGTAGAAATCCACAGCATGAATGACTGGTATGGGCGGTTCTCTCCATCCCAGCCATTTTGGACCGTCGTATACTGCGCCCCTAAATGCGTGCCCGCACTCACCCATCACGATTCTCTTGACTTTTAGCCTGAGCGCAGCTTCATGGTGGGCCCGCTCAACTCGCCCCATGGTCTCGAAGTCGCCAGAATACATCGCCATGTTGCTGTTGTCCCAGCCGTCAAACGACGGCATGGTCCAGTCTATTTTGGCTACAGCCATGATCTGAGCCATGTTACCGATCAACTGGGCCAGGATTTTAGGCTCTGGCGCAATAACCGAGTAGAAGACGTCAGCTCCTTCTTTGTCCAACGGTATCCTTGCTGTGACCACCTCCGACCGTGCTTCCTCTTCCTGCCATTGAAGAGTGTCGATCCACTCGTCCTGCTTGACCCACATCTGATTGAAGGTCACCGAATGGCTGTTCACTGTGTCCTGCATGAACTGAGGCACGACCCCGAGTTCACTACAGATCCTTCGAACCACTAGGAGCAGATAAGCTATGTCGATCCCAAACGGGCAGTACATGCTGCACTTTCGGCATACATTGCACTCGGTTTGAGCAATTCTCGAGCACTCCTTGATAAAATCTGCATCCACCCTGTCTTTTCTCCTGAGCATTTCCCACAAGGTTTGCTTGACCTTGCCCACAGGCGAGAATCTCGGATCCCGATCATTTGACAGAAACCAATGGCACGCGTCCGAACATAGTCCGCAATGGACGCAGGTGTTCAGGTACACACGGAACCTGGCAGCGGTCTCACGGTCTATCACCCTGTTTACGACTTCCGCTATCCGCTCCGGTGTAAGATTCTTCGCGTTTTCATCCAGGCCAGTGTCTGAAACGGCAGGGAGCGCTGGTAAAATAGTTGCCGGTAAGCCCATGGTTTCTCCTCCGTTCCGCGTTGGATACTTACCAATCCTTGGCATGCCGAACTGCACCGAATTCGGATCCCATGTACGCCCTTGTGAACGGGAAAAAGAGCATGTGACTCAACCTGGTAAAAGGTATGGCCACAAGCATTACCGCGCCTGAAATCATGTGAATCACCACCATGGTTTCATAGCCGAACCACTGATGATGCGCGATGAAACCCGTAAGAAATGGCGCGGCCACGATCGCCAGCAAAAGGTAGTCCGACGGAAGTGTGACGAACCTCACCTCAGGAAGCATCCACCGCCGCGTTAGAAAGAAGAAAGCGGCAAGAATGACCAATGCGGTCAACGAGTCTGCTACTCCCTCGGAGAAGGTCCCCCATTGCGGTCCCCAGGCGGATGAGAACATCACAACATGGGCCGTGAGAAAGATCGGGACCAAAAGAAGACATATATGAAATGCGAATGTGACGATGGTTGTCTCGTATCGCATCCGCATGTTCCGGGAAGCGAACGGCACCAGCCAATGAAGAAGTGAGCGGAATCCGTACTTCAAGCTCATGTACGGGTACACGACCTTGTCTTTCTGGGCCATGCGCAGCATCCTTATGAATTGATACGCCAACCCCCCGACAAATAGGATAAAGGCAATCCAAACCAGGGGACCGCTGACAAAGTCGTACATGTGTATCCTCCTATGCTCACGGCAGCAGTTGCTTTACCGGAAGAAGTTTTCGGTAGAATCTGCCCAATTCGAGGCTCTTAATCATGATTTTCGACCCATCAGGACTGAAAACCGGTTCGCACATGTCCTGAAATCCTTTTGTAACCAGCTTGCCGTTGACTACAAGAAACATTTCTTCTTTTCTTTCGGCTTTTACCGCGACGTATTCTCCATCCGGGCTGAAGACGGGATTCCAAATCATGTCGAATGTCTCGGTCCAAGGAACGCCGTCAACAACAATGGTCCATCTGCCATTATCCTTGACTGCCGACGCTGTTCTTCTACTATCGGAACTGAAAACAGGAGCGAGGACAGCCTCTCCGAAGGTGGATCTCCACGGGTTCCCATCTACAGCAATCGTCCACCGTCCGAAATTGGGAGCCACAACCGCGGCCAATCTCTTCCCGTCAGGGCTGAACTTCTGATGCCACACTTGAGCAAAAGATTTTGTCCAGATCGGCTTACCGTTTATCAGGAGCTTCCATCCTTCGGGAGTCAGACAGGGGGCGACCACGTCATGGCTCATGGGAACAAACAGGGGCTCCCACACAGCCCTGAAAGCCCGTTCCCACGAGACTCCATCGACAGCGATGGTCTGATGTCCTGGATCAATACGAACTTCAGCAGCCACCTTGGAGCCATCGTCACTAAAAGCGCAGTTCCACACGTTGAGAAAACTCCTCTCCCACTGCTTGCCATCCACCGCGAGACTCCATACTCCCTGTTTAAAGGTGAAGATGTCACCTTCTGTAAGTGCCTCGATTTGAACATTTCCTGCGGTATGCAAGCCATCGGGACTGATTTCGCAGCTTCTCATTTGCACAAATTTCTTTTCCCACGCGTTGCCATTCAGCACGAGCCCGTAGCCTTCAGGTGTTCTTGTGTTGGCAGCGATGGAAGCCCCCTCCTTGCTGAACCGGAGGTTCCACACATAATCGAAGGATTCGTCCCAGGGTTCATCGTCCTGCACCACGGTCCATTCATCGTTGTTCATGGCGATGCAGCAAAGCCGACCGTCCGGAGCGAATTCCAGGGACCAAATTTTCTCAAAACGGTTTGACCAGGCTGTCCCATTAACGCATACGGTAAAAGAGTCATCCTCGTTTTTGACTATGGCAGCCACTTTCTCTCCATCATCGCTGAGTTTACATTCCTGGATCTCGCCATACTCAAGGCGCCATTTTTCCAAATCGGCTAAGAGCTTAGTCGGCGTATCCCAGTCCGACGCCTTTTTTGCGTTCCTTTCTGCTTGCTGTTCCATTTGTCACTCCGCTTCTGGAGATATTTCGACCGGTCTCAGTTTTACGGAACCCCAGGGCGAAGGCTCTGCGGTTTTCAAATTCACGAGTCGAAATAATTGTCAGGGAGTATGGCTTCCGCTCCGCCCTTGTTGTTCGTTTCCTCTCTCTGACGTGGTTCGCTGTCAGCTTGGCCGCGAGGCTCTGCAGGCTTCCCCGAAGGAATCCTGATCGTGAAAGTGGTTCCCAAACCTTCCTCGCTTTCAAAAAAGATCTCTCCGCCATGCTCTAGGACGATCTTGCTGCTCACCATAAGACCGAGGCCTGTGCCGCGAGTGCCTTTTGTGGAGTAGAAACTGGAAAAGATTTTCCGTTTTGTCTCCTCGCTCATGCCGGCCCCATTGTCGGAAACTTCGTAGACCACGTTTCCGGCAGCATCTTCTCCACTCTTGACAATGATGCGATGTTCAACATCCTTGGTGTCGAGTTCGCAGGCGTCTATAGCATTGGCGACGAGGTTGGACAGGCACGTATAAATGCCGCGCTGGTCCAGGAAAATCTTGGATGCCTGACCTGTCTCGAGATTAAAGTCTCTTTCGATAACGATGGATTTCTGGTGAGCTTTGATATCGAACAAGGAGCAGACTTCTTCTGCGAGAGCGTTCGGATCGGTCTCTTCGTATTTGGGCGCTCGTTCCTTGGAATAGCTTAGGAGGTCTTTCACCAGCACCGATATGCGGACTATATTGTTGTGAATCATCTGCCAGCCGCGCTGGAGCAATTGGTCATCGTGGTCTTCCATAGCTGTCTCAACTACAAAGACGCCGCCTTCGAGACCGGTCAGAATGTTCTTAATGCCATGTGCGAGACCGGCCACAGTCTGGCCCACCACGGCCAAGCGATCCGATGCCTGCTTTTCACGTTCCAGTTTCTTGAAGGTCCGGAGATCTTGGAAGAAACCGACTGCACCGGCTGTTTTGCCTTTATCGAAGAGTATGAACCCTGAGAAACGCACAGGGATTTGCTCGCCGTCTCTAGATGTGACTACTCTCTCCTGCGCCACCAACCTGGGGTTGTCGATCATTTGACCCAAGTGGGAAGCCAGAATCATGTCGACAAACTGTCCTGGATAGAATTTCTGCAGATCCGCGTCCCCAATCACTGCTTGAGCGGGATAACCAAAGATGTTTTCTGCGGCAATGTTGTAAATGGTGACACGCCCCTGCTCGTCGGTGGCAATGATCCCGTGAATAGAGTTCGCAATCAGGTTGGCCTGGAACTCTTCTGATGCTTCGAGTTCTCTTTGAAGCTGCACTCTATCGCTGGTGTCTACAGCGATTATCATGGCGTACAGGATCTGCCCTTTATCGTCAACGATCGGTGTCGTGTAGCTTAAATAATTTGCTTCTTCACCTGTAACTTTTAGCCCGCAATGCTCCCTTCCGGAAGTTTTCCCTTCCTGGAATGTAATTTCCACGTGGCAGTCTTCGCACTTGGCAGAGCGCTTCTTGAACACCTCATAACATCGCATGCCTGTGCTGCCCCGGAAGAGGTCTCTCATGTGTGAGTTCTGGCGGACTATCTCGAAATCTCTGTTTATCACGCAGATGAAGCAAGGAACTTGTTCAAAGAGGCTCTTATAGTCTTCACGGCTGCGACTCAATTCGTGGGTTCGCCTCCGTACCTGGGCCCGCATGATGTCGAACGCCCAAGCACACTCACCAATTTCATCATTACTGTGGAGGGCCACTTTCTGGCTGAAGTCGCCCAAAGCAATCTTCATGGCGGTATCACGCAATCGCTTGACTGGCCGATGCACTCGGAAAGTTACATAGAGCACTATTGTGCCGAGAACCGCGGCGAAGGTCCCCACGCTAAGAAGCAGAACACTGAGTACAAGAGAGCGGACATGGGAATCAAATCCCTTAAGAGACATCCCGAGATCGAGGACTCCCAGCACCTTCTGTTCCTTGGGATGAACGTGGCAGACCGCTCTGTAGCAGCTCTCCGTGTTGTAAATCGGCGTTACCATCCCGAGCACCCGCTGACCTCCGCGCGCGAGGACACGCGTCCTCTTGTCCGTAACCACTTCGCTGAAAGGTTTGTCCTCTGAATGGCATGCAAAGCACGCTTCGGCCTTCTTATCCACTTTGGTTTCAACTTCACGGGGTTGGTTAGAGAACTTGATAACGCCGTCATGGTCATAGATGCGGATATCTGAGACCTCCTCTTGTTTTCCTATGCTTTGTATGATGTCGCGGGTTGCAGCTCTGTCGTCCTTCAGCATGCTATGGTTCGTGGCGTTTATGACAGCGCTGCTGAATCTGTCCGCTTCGCGGATCATTCGCTCCAGGAAGAAATCCTGCTGGATGTCGATGAGCAGATAGACGAATAACGAGTACGAAGCCAAAAGTATCAACCCCACACTCAGTGCAATCCTGAATCCCAAACTCCTAGACAGGGCAGTCCATTTGTCTTTAAGCCTACCCACTTGGGACTCTCACTTTCCGCAGCACAAAAAGGCACTTTGCGGTGAGTAAGGCCAGGGGTTTAGTCGCCCAGTACCTCTCTTACGGCCTTGAGGAAATGTTCCTTGTCGATCGGCTTTTCGATGTACCCCTGTGGGCCTGGTATCGATCGGTGCTGTATGAACGTCTCGAAATTCGCCCACTCGGTGGCAACCGAACCGATGCCTGTCACCATGATGACGGGGACCTTCTTGAGGTGCTCGTCCTTTCTCATCTCGCGATACATCTTGATTCCGGTCTTTTCCGGCATAATGAGATCCAAGCAGACAAGGTCAGGCTTTTCTTCGATAACCTTCTTGATCCCTTCCACGCCGTCGCAGGCTTCGCAGACCTCATAGCCGTTTTTTCTCAGCAAGGTGCCGAGAAAGGTGACGACATCCGGTTCATCATCGATGACCAGGATTTTCTTGGGCATGAGCGACCCTCCTTGTTTGCGTTGTCTCGGGTTCTTTGCCAATAGTGCTCCGGACAAATCCGGCCTTAGGTACACCCTATGTTAGGCAAGTCGCACGCTCCCCCACATCTGAGCAAGCACCGTGCCATCGCTTGCAGATGCTAAGGCAAGGCTGCTTGAATCGGATCAGCTAATGACGTTGTGAGCTAATGAAGTCGCTGTGGCGGGGAGAAACGACGGCGGCGAGAAACACAATCGAGAGTTCTTTTCATCCTGCAGCAGAATGTTTCAGAAGTGCTACGTGAAAAGACGGTGGAGTTGTAACTTAACAACATGTCAGTGATTACGCGACGTGTCATTTCCGCGACACTGTTTCACCGCTGAAACGTCCCGATATCCCATATTTTTCCATTTTTCGCCACAGTGTGGCTCTACTCATTCCAAGCCGACGAGCCGCGATAGTCTTTTTCCAATTTGCAGCTTCCAATTCCTTATAAATAATTTCCTTTTCGACCAAGTCCAATTTTTCCTGAGCTCTCGCAGATGTTCGATGAGGAACCTCAGGGCGAACATTGACTACGTTGTGTGGGAGATCAGCCGGGTGCAATAGACTTCCTTTGCAGTGCACAAAAGCATGCTCCATCGTGTTTGCCAACTCCCTCACATTGCCCGGCCAAGGGTATGCTTCCAGGATTTCGAGCACGCCGTCAGCGATTCCCTGAATGTTCCTGCCCATCTGCTTATTGAATTTCTTGATGAAGTGGTCCACGAGGAGAGGAATATCTTCAATTCGCTCCCTGAGCGGCGGAAGGTTTAGGGGAAAAACACCCAGTCGATAGTAGAGGTCATCGCGAAATGAGCCTTCAAGTACCCTTTTGTAAAGGTCTTTGTTTGTAGCGGTAATTAGCCTGATGTCCAACTTGATGCTTCTGTTGTCTCCGACCCTCTGAAATTCTCTTTCTTCCAGAACTCTGAGCAACTTAACCTGTATTGTAGCGCTGATCTCGGCGATCTCATCGAGAAACAGTGTTCCTCCATTGGCCAGCTCAAACTTTCCCACATGATCACGTATTGCCCCGGTAAACGCCCCTTTCAGATGGCCAAACAATTCCGTGTCAAGAACACCTTCTGGTAAAGCAGAACAGTTTATCGCCACGAAAGGCCTTTCTCTTCGAGGACTATAGAAGTGGAGGGCCCTGGCAACGAGTTCTTTGCCGGTACCTGACTCTCCCTGAATAAGAACGGTAGTATCAGTGTTTACGAGCGAACTCACCGTCTCATAGACCCTTTTCATGGTATCGCTTCTGCCCACAATATTTGTGAAACCATATTGCTGCTGCAATTCTTCCTGCAACCAGTAGGCCTGCGAAACGTCACGAAAAGTCTCGAGACCTCCCATTATGTGACCGTCGACGTCGTACAGTGGGGTCGCATTGACCAACAGATGCACCACCTCATTGCGTTTGTTACGAATTGCAACCTCGACATCATAGTAAGGATGCCCACAAGAAAGGGCTCTGTCAACAGGGCATTTCTCTCTACACAAGGGCGTACGGAACAGGCTCGCGCATTCCTGGCCAAGCACTTCCTCCTTGTGGAAACCGGTTATTTTCTCGGCAGCCCTATTCCAGGAGAGTATTCTCCAGTCCTTGTCAAGAGTCATGACTCCTTCGGAGATGCTATTTAGGATTGCCTGGAAGAGCTGAGAGTTTTCCATCTTCCTCTCCGTGTCTTGACAGGCTGTGTCAGCCATGGACGGCTGGACTTGCTATGAGGCGATAGACCGGCTTGGGGAACGCTTTGCCTCTGGAAAGACAGTACTTCTTACTACTCTGAGATAATAACAGATTATCACCTCTAGGTCATTTTCTGGTGTGCAAGCTGCTGCTTACTCAAAGAGATCGCCGCAATATATGTACCTTCCTCACCACCGGATTGTGCGGCTCAAGTCCCGTAGCAAAGTCCAAAGCCTATGGGTCCGCATGAACCTCAGCTCCGCTCTCTATCTTTTTAATGACTTCTAT
>DATJPW010000098.1:0-10249 GCA_035506215.1 Desulfomonilaceae bacterium | reverse complement strand
CCGGATCGAAACCAAACATCTTCCCAAAATGCATTCTTTGTGGCTTCCGGATTATCCAGGTACCCTCTCATGACGCTGCGTGAACGGATACAGATCTCGCCTTCTTGACCCGTCGACACCTGGTGTCCCTCTGTATCTCTGATCTGAATCTCAACTCCAGGTACGGCAGTGCCTACCGAACCGCCTACGTGTTGGTAATAGTGGTTCCACGTCACGGGCATCGTCTCGGTCATGCCGTAGCTTTCGTAGATCGTCAAATTGGTCTGTTCCTTCCACTGGCGGACGATCTCACCAGCCATACTGGACGCGGCTGAAAAACAATACCGCACTCTTCCCAGCTTTTCTTTGATTCGGTCGACTGTCAGCAGGCGTGCATAAATGGCGGGTACAGCGAAAAATTTCGTCACACGGCCCGCGCTCATCACTGACAGAACTTCGTCCATATCGTAGTGGGGAAGGATCTCCACACATCCACAGCTCAGGATGGTGCTATTCATAATGTGGACCTGACCGAAAACGTGGTTGAAAGGCAGAAAGCACAGGGCAGGATCGAGCTCATTCCTATTTTCACATCTGCCTGAGCGACTTCCGGATTGATTTTTACAACAAGGCCGTCTTCATGTAGCAAGATGGGCACCAGATCGTGTTGCCAGGCGTCGTGCTGGATGATTCTGTAGAGGGATGCCGTCGACCTTCCGACTCGCTCCACCAACTCTTCTTGAGTCAGGTTCACATGAGTTCCAAGCGCTATAACGATAGTGATTTTTTCTCTGGCAAGGCCGTTGCGGACCAAATAAGGGAGCAGAACTTGCAGTATGTCGGCAACGGGCGTAGGGCGAGTCCAGTCGTCTACGAGAATCGCGACTTTTTTGGCACCGGAGACGAGGTCTTTCAGGGAAGCCATTTCCAGGGGCGTCTCGAGCGCCTCCTGAGCCATCTGCTCAACCGAGGGTATGGGAACATCTTCTCGGCTTTCTATGAAATGGGCAAGCGACCATTGCGGGGGCAGCGAGAAGAATACCTTCTGGTGCCGGCTTGAATACAAGTAGTAATCCTTTCCCACTGCTTTCCTCCGATACTCTTCTTCTTTCATATTGGTAAGGCGAATCCCAAAGTAGCCCGATTGAAACATTGCGCTCCTAATGATCGGCGGTACACTTGATATATTTCAGTGCTCGTTTTTGAGTCTTCGAGATGGTTTCTTGTCGCGATGAACTCAATAAAATTTGATCCAATCTGATACAGGCTCGAGTATTCCCTTTTCCGGATTGGATTTTAGAATTCGGGCCACTGGAAACCTATTGTCTTTGATTGTCAACGGTGGCGTGAGGCCCCCTGTATCCAGGTCTTTTAGGGACTGGAGGACCTTTATCAGCCCGTCCGGGTTCAACTCTCCCCCAGAATCAGCCTTTCTGATGCATTCTACGAATATTTTCGCGGCCGTGAATGGCACCAGATAGTCCAGGGGTCGGTCCGTGACCTCAGGATGATGTTTAGCAGTGTACTCCCGGATCTTCTTTATCATAGGCACATCTTCCATCCACCAATAGGCGTAGGGACTCACCGCCAGGAATTTGGGCCCGTTGGGTCCAAGTTCTTCCACGACGCTCTTGTTGGCTCCCCAAAGCGTAAGGACGAATTCGCTCTTTAATCCGAGATCATGGCTCTGTTTGACAAGAGCTGAATTCGTGGGTCCTACCCAACCTGTCATGATGACAAAATCGGGGTTCTTACTTTTGAGTTCCTCAATTTGCGTTTTGTGATCACCACCCTTAATATCTCCTGCCACTTCCCCGACCAACTCCAGTCTCAACCTTTGACACATAATGCGACCGTAGGATAGAGGATCCTCTCCGAATGGCCCCTTGGAATAGAAAAAGGCCACTCTTGCTCCCTTTTTAACTTGAGCAATGTATTTCAAGGCAACGGCGAATTGGTCCCCGTAGGTGGGGCCAACCACAAACATCGACGAAGCACCACTGAATGCTAGTTTGGCTGAAAAAGATGTAGACGTATAAAGGATTTTGTAACGATCCCGAACCACCGGGGCAACGGCCAACGCAGCTGGAGTCCCCGAGCCGAAGATACAGAGCGGTTTCTCTTTCGCCATAACCTCGTCAAGGACCTTCAAAGCAACGTCGGGTTTGTATTGATCATCCGCGGTAATCGCTCGGAGCTTCTTGCCATTGATGCCGCCCTCCTCATTGGTTATGGCGACGCAATCCTGGAACGCTCCGTCAATCAGGCCAGCCGTTCCCGCGATACTCGGAGGCCCTGTCCAACCTGGAATGCTCCCAATCGTAATCATGTCCTGCGCCGCTGTGGTTTGCGAAATTGCGAAACTAATAACCAAAGATGCGATGACACACCATCCTTTGTTTAGTCTCCCCATAGTTCCCTCCTTGATCCAGATGAGAATCAATTTCGGATTACCCATTACTTTGTAAGCAGCGGAAACCTTCGAATTATCGAAACCGACTGCCCCAGTAACAGGCAACACTCCAACTTTTGACTCCCAAAAATTCGCCTCGAATAGATGGTGCATCTTTAGTGCCAGGGAGCTTGATCATGAGAACAATGAACGATATACGAATATTAGTAAGCTGGAGCTGGATTTGCTTATACGGTGAAATAGCGGGCCAGCGAGTCCAAATGACTCACGAGCTGACCCTTCAGAACAAAATGCTGTTTTATCAACAAATTAAATTGCCTCAAAAATGAGCCCGTTAGGCTCGTTGGGTGTCTAAGGAGTCTCTTGGAGATCAGAACTGTAGATTCTTTTCACGAAAGTCTCTCTCCATCTTGATGAAATTTTGGCCGAATTCTATCGTATGCTTTTTCATGGCTGCATACGCGGCCTCTTCGTTTCCGGCCAATACTGCTTCAACTATGGGGTGGTGCATCCCGGCAGGATGCACCACCCCGGTGTCCGGCTGCACGTCGAGCACAACGCGCCTGGTTAAACCCATCAAAGATCTGATAAGCGCCTCAAAGAATCCATTGCCAGACATCTCTGCCAGAATAAAATGCACAGCGGTCTTGATTTCCAAATCTTCCACTAACGATTGTGGAACCTGTTTTTCTGAGGCAAGAGCCTCTTTCAACTGTTTGGCATATTTCGGGGTCACTTTCGTGGCAGCCAATCGAGCCATTTGAGGCTCAATAAGTATCCTCACACCAACCAATTCGGGGATGGTAATTTTCCCGGCCAACAGCAGATCCAGAAAGGCGTCTGCCAAATGGGCAAACGACAGATCAGTAACAAATGTTCCACCAGTGGCGCCCTGCCTGGTTTCAATAAATCCTGATTTCTCCAAGTGTCTCAGGGCCTCACGGACCGCAACGCGGCTGACCTGAAACTCTCCTGCGAGCAGACGTTCCGGAGGAAGCTTATCTCCCGCCTTAAAGTCACCGAACAGTATGGATTGCTTGATTTGTTCGGTTACTTCCTCGGAGATCCTTGACGGACGAATAGGTCTAAATGTGCGCATTTTAACCTCTTTGGTTGAATTGTATTCAACGGGCGGGCATTGCGCAATAAAATTTTTAAACGGGAAAATATTTCTTGACAGCAATGATTCTGACGAGTCAAATAATAGTCCATTCGCCTATTCCTGGATCGAACCATTCCGCACGGGAACATATATGGTAGCGAAAGCGCGCGAACCTTTATCCGCGGCATTTTCGTCTGCAAAATGCCAACATTGGTTTCCCTGCAAATCGTTTGCATTTTAAATGACATTTGGTAACAGATGAGCCTTATCGAGGCTCAATTATCTTTTTCATCAGCGAGGTGCAATCATGAAGACGAACTTCAAAATGGCATGCATCTGTGGGCTTATTGCCGTTGTTTTCCTTTTCGGGGTTGTTGCCCCCCAGGTTCAAGCGCAGGAGAAGGTCATTAAGCTGAAGTATACAAACTTCTTTCCTCCGGGGCATCCAATCGCCGTTCTCTCCGGGGACTGGTGCAAAGAAGTGGAAAAGCAGACGAACGGCAGAATCAAGATTACCTATTTCCCCGGCAATACGCTTTGCCCCCCCCAACAGGCCTACGATAGCGTGGTAAAGGGCATCGCGGACATCGGCCAGACCTTGGCGGCGTACGCAGCAGGCCGGTTCCTTTTGACCGAAGTGCTGGCGCAACCTCTCGGATACACGAGTAACGGCCAGCCCACGAGAACCTGCACCGCGTTCTACCTGAAATTCAAGCCCAAAGAGTTTGCAGACTCGCAGGTCATGTATATTCACGGCCACGGAAAGGGGATGTTCCATACGGTGAAGGTTCTCAATTCCATTGGTGATCTCAAAGGCCTCAGGATCAAGGCCAACGCGGAAAACCAGGGGATCGTGAGTTCTCTAGGAGCCTCGCCGGTGGCATTACCCATATCCGAAACCTATGACGCTCTTCTAAAAGGACTGTGTGACGGAATCTTGCTGCCCTTTGAAGCCCTGAAAGGGTGGAAGTTTGTCGACCTCATGAAGACGAGTATTCCATCCGACCCGATGGCGTATACGGCCCCAATTCCCGTGTTTATGAATAAAAACAAGTGGAAGTCGATCTCTAAAGAGGATCAAAAGACCATAGAGAAGATCAACGAAGAATGGGTCGAGAAGCAGGCCCAGTTGTGGGAGAAACTGGAAAAGGAAGGCGAGGAAGACGCTATCAAGAAGGGTGTCAAAATACTGAAGCCGACCAAGGAAGAAAATGACTTGATTGCCGAGAAGATGAAAGGTGTGAGGGCTGAGTGGGTTAAGAAAACGGCAGCCAAAGGATTGCCTGCTCAAGAAGCTATGGATTGGTGCCTTGAATATATCAAGACGCACCCCTAGTTCGGCAGAGCCGAGATCGCAGACATAAACGGAAGGGGATATTGGATATGCAGAAATTCATAAAATCAGTTGTGGCCGTGGACTATGCTCTTTTCTGGGTCGGCGGTCTCGGCTTGGCTATCATGATGTTGGTGACTCTTGTTGACATAGTGATGAGATACATGGGCAAGCCGATCTTCGGTAGCATGGAAATAGTCTGTTTTACCAGTGCCGTAGTGATCGGTTTCGCCATACCGTACACACAGTGGACTAAAGGACATATCATTGTTGATTTTCTCTTGGATATGCTGTCTCCCAGGGCAGTCAGAATCTTTCAAATAGTTACAAGGATCATGGGCATCGTCCTTTTCCTGTTCATGGGATACAACTTCATCGATTACTCGTTGGACGTTATGAAGAGCGGCGAGGTCACTCCCGGCTTTAGAATCCCCTATTACCCGATCACATTGGGACTAGCTGCGGCCAGTTTCCTTCAGATGATAACTCTCTTTTGTGATTTACTTAATGTTATCTGGGAGGAAAAGCCATGAGTGAAGTCACGGTAGGAATTATCGCTTGCTGTATAATGCTCCTTCTTTTTCTGACAGGGTTAGAATTGGCCTTCGGAATGGCCCTTGTCGGGTTCGTCGGCTTCGCATACCTGGTTTCTTTCAGCGCGGCTTCTAACCTCCTTGTGAAGGACTTCTTCGATACTTTCACAAGCTATGGATTTACCGTGATTCCCATGTTTGTGCTTATGGGGCAGATCGCTTCTCATTCGGATATTGCCAGACGACTTTACCTGGCGTGCCACAAATTTGTGGGTCATATCCCAGGCGGTCTAGCCATGACCACTGTTGCAGGCGCCGCACTTTTCAAATCAGTATGCGGATCGACATTGGCTACTGCAGCGGCTTTTGCGGGAATAGCCATTCCTGAGATGGACCGTTACGGGTACGACAAAAGGATGTCTACCGGTGTAGTCGCTTCAGTGGGCACATTAGGGGTGCTGATCCCACCGAGCATCGTATTGATCATCTATGCCATCATAGTTGAAGAATCCGTCGGCAAGATGTTTCTCGCAGGTATTATCCCTGCAATTGTGATCGCCCTGTTGTTCATGGTTGCAATTTACGGATGGGTAAAAGTAAATCCTTCTGTAGCCCCCGGTGCGGAGCGTGAGCCCTGGTCTGAAAGGCTTCGAGTATTACCGGAATTCCTGTGGATTGCAGCAATCTTCCTGGTCATAATCGGTGGGATGATGTTTGGAGTATTCTCTCCTACCGAGGCCGGGAGTATCGGGACACTGGCTATTTTAATCTTGGCCGCTGCAAGAAAAGAACTGACGTTCAAAGGGGTTTTTGCAGCGGTGGTCGAATCGCTGAGGACCGCGTGCATGGTGCTATCACTCATAGCGGGGTCCGTTGTTCTCGGTCATTTTCTTGCTGTGACGGAAATACCTTTTATCACGGCAGATTGGGTCATAGATCTTCCTGTTCATCGCGATCTGATCATGGTGCTTATAATCATTGTGTACCTCATTGGAGGCTCATTCATCGATGACCTGGCTTTCTTGATCCTCGCCACCCCGATCTTCTACCCTGCGGTGGTCAAGCTCGGGTACGATCCACTATGGTTCGGAATCATACTTCTGGTCACCATAATGATCGGTGTCATAATCCCGCCGGTCGCAATGTGTGTGTTCGTTGTCAAGGGCATCACAGGAGTCCCTATCAACATTATCTACAAGGGCTGTCTGCCATTTATTTTAAGCCTTGTTGCGGCTGTGGTATTGCTTTTTATATTTCCTCAGATGGCTTATTGGCTGCCGCATTTGCTTATGAAATGAGCCAAAAGAGGGCTGTGGCAAACGCAAAGGAGTGGTCGTTTGATTAATATCCTGATCTAGGGCGAGCCAAATTGCCATGAGAGATATATTGCAAGGGAAGAGAATTCTGGCAGTCGATGATGAGCCGGACGTGCTGGAAATAATTCAGGAACTGCTTGAAGTATGTGCAGTCATGACTGCGTCGAACTATGAACAGGCTGAAGGCCTATTGTTGAAGCACTCTTTTGATCTGGTCTTGTTAGATATCGTGGGAGTGAACGGATTTGCTCTGCTGGAAACATGTACGAAAAGGGGATTCCCGGCGGCTATGCTTACGGCTCATTCGCTTAATATTGACAATATTAGCAAGGCGGTACTTTTGGGGGCTGTTTCATTCCTCCCAAAGGGAGAATTGGCGAATCTTGAGATCCACCTAGCTGAGATTTTCGAGGGTCTGGCCGAGGGGAGAACCCACTGGAGAAAGCTGTTTGATAAACCACGGTTTTTCTTCAGGGAGCGACAGGGTATGTCAAGAATAAAATACACAGAGGCCTAATCCTCCGACTAATACTTATCGACCAGTACAGGCGGTTGCAAAACCTCAATGGAAGAAAAGAATACTGCATTATTTTGTAGGGGTCCCGCGAGACGCGGGATGAACCGCCTGAAATCAGGGCGCTTCTCGAAGCACCCTACCGTACCACATGTTCATTTGGAGGTTTTGCAACCACTTGTAAGCATCTTGCAGGAGAACATTTATGAATGTGGCGCACAATTTGGAATCCTCGGCATTTTTCTTTCCGGATAGACCGGCTTTAAGCGAATCCGGAATAGAGATAAGCTATGGTGAACTCAATGATCATGCGAATCGCGTGGCGACGGGACTCCTCAAAATGGGGGCAAGACCAGGTGAGCGCATTGGTATTTGCGCTCCAAATTCTGCTGATTGGATCACCTTCTATTTCGGCGTCCTTAAAGCCGGAGCTGTGGCCATCACATTATCCAGCATGCTCAAGAAGGAGGAGCTCACTCTGTTGGTGGAACACTCAAAACCACGATTTCTTTTCACCTCTGATGATAAGCTGGATCATCTACAAGGTTTGCGCAATTCGGCAGGGATAGAAAGTGTCATCAGCACCGGGGGGGATCTATCTCTGCCACAACTCAAGGAATTGGGCAGCGGCTCATTCGAGGCCGTAGACCGGGATCGTTCAGATACTGCTGCGGTCCTTTACACAGGTGGCACCACGGGTATCCCAAAAGGGGTGATGCTGACCCATGAAAATATTATTCATTCGAGTCACAACATCGCATTCAACGAACGTTCATCTGAATTTGACCGGGCCCTGTGTTTTTTGCCTTTTAACCATGTTTTCGGTCAGATTCACATCATGAACGCGACTATAATGAGTTCCGGCTGTTTAGAGATACTCCCCACTTACGATATGGATCGGGTCCTTTCATTAATGGGCGCTGGACGGGTAACAAAATTTTTCGCGGTCCCAACAGTTTATACTCGTTTGCTCGGCGTTGATGGACTAAAGGAAAAGATGGGTGAGGTTCGATACTGTTTTTCAGCCGCAGCCAGCATGGCTGGTGAGATAGTTCGTCAATGGAAGGAAGTAAGCGGCCGCACAATACATGAGAGCTACGGCATGACGGAATCAGCCGCACAAGTAACCTACAATCACTACTACAGGCATGTGGTAGGGTCGGTGGGGACCACAGTGCTTGGCGTGGAAGTCCAAATAAGGGACTTTGAGGGCAACCAGGTCGAACAGGGCCGTGAAGGAGAGATTTGCATTTGTGGGCCGAACATAATGAAAGGTTACCTGGACAATCCCGAAGAAACAAAGAATGCGTTCTGGCCAAACGGCTGGTTTCGATCGGGGGATATCGGTCTTTTCGATGAAAATCATTATCTTTATATCGTTGACCGTCTGAAGGACATGATAATAACGGGCGGTGAAAATGTGTATCCGCGTGAAGTGGAAGACATTATCTACAAATTTCCGGATGTACAGGATTGTGCAGTTATAGGACTGCCCGATAAAGAGTGGGGAGAACGTGTGACGTGTTTTATCGTGCCGCGACCTGGTAAATCAGTGGCCACAGAAGAACTCAAGAATTTTTTGAAGCAGAGTCTTTCCACATTCAAGGTACCTAAAGAATACGTGACTCTGGACGAGATGCCCAAGAATCCCGCGGGCAAGATCCTGAAGCGTGAGCTCAGGAAACAGTGGACATAATCGCCTTGCGACTTGGATCGTTCGGGGACAAGAGAAGGAGGGCCGGGACATAGTCATTAAGGCATATTTGTTTCATAGCGTCTCCTGTCAAGGAGATTAAACGTGCTTAAAAGTGGTTGCAAAACCTCTAAATACACATATGATACGGTAGGAACGCTTCGAGAAGCGTCCTGATTTCGGGTGGTTCGCGAACGCCTCGACAAAATAATATATTATGGGAGAGATTGCTGCGATCTTGCAGCACTACCTTCCGTTCCCATTATCTCAAAAGTCCACACTGTGGAGATCTTGAGGAGTAGCATAATGGATTGGTCTGCATTAGCTTGCCCTGCTCTAGGCTGGGATTTGTGCGTCGGAATTTTTTCCGTAATACTAATTAATCTAGTCCTATCGGGTGACAATGCTGTGGTCATTGCGATGGCGGTCAACTTGCTGCCCAGAGAGAAACGGTTTATCGGGCTACTCTTCGGAGCGGGACTGGCCGTTGTATTGCGTATTGTCTTGACGATCTTCGCGGCTCAATTACTCACAATAACAGGAATCAAACTTATCGGTGGGCTGCTCATCTTCTGGATAGCAGTCAAGCTCTTGATTGAGGATGTTGAGGCTGAAGATGCAACCAAGCAAGGAGCCACGATCTGGCACGCAATCTGGATAATTTTGGTCGCCGATTTAACCATGTCCTTGGATAATGTTCTCGCTTTGGCGGGTGCCTCTAGAGGCAATTTTTTCCTGCTGCTTTTCGGTTTGATCACGAGTATTCCGCTTGTGGTTTTTGCCGCAGCGTGGCTGGCACGGCTTATGGATAGGTACCCGATAATCGTGTACCTCGGTGCAGCCTTGCTCGGGAAAGTAACGGGCGAGATGGTATTCACCGATCCCATTGTGCAGGCAATATTCCCTGTTTCCGAGACAGGTGTGTATATTCTTGAAGCGGTTGGAGCAGCCGCGGTTGTTGTCGTTGCACGGGTGTATCTACGATTTTTTGCCCCAAAAGTCTCCGCGCTCGACTCGCTGCAGCCTGAAACTGGGGCAGCCTCAATCGTTGATCCCCCCCGAGGTTGATGAAAGTCGCGCGTCGGCGCAGAGATCTTCCGTCAAGGCAATTGAACCGAGGCAGGACTACCCGGCTGCCCAAAGGCAAGAAGTCGCCCATTTCTCGACGAGGAATCCGCCGCACCGGAAGACTATGCAGACAGTCAGGACAGCAGAGGAACTTGGCCTGTATGTCGTCAGCGGAAATGGGAATTTTGAGGTAAGAAATTAGAGGAGAGTTTCGGCCCCAGGTTGTGTTGGGGTGTTTCGGTTTACGTCTCTACGCCGCACGAGGGTTCGGTGTTTTAGGTTCCTGCGGCGCTCCAAA
>DATJPW010000097.1:0-14161 GCA_035506215.1 Desulfomonilaceae bacterium | reverse complement strand
TCTGCTCCCGTTTTTTCGGCAACTTGTATGTATGCAATGAAATTACTGGCATACTCGGTCACGGACGTGAGAATTACGTCACCAGGGCGGAAAGAAATCGAATAGAAGGCCATGTCCCAGGAGCGTGTGGCATTTTCCAGTACGGCAATTTCATCAGGGCTGCAATTTATCAACCGAGCCGCGTTCTCGTAGACCCGCTCCAACTTGTCCGCGGCGAGTTCAGCCGCTTCATAGCCGCCCATTCGAGATTCTAGAATAAGATGATCGATGACGGAGTTCAGTACCGGCTGGGGCATCAACGAGGCGCCGGCATTATTGAAATGCAGCACCTTGGAGCAACCGGGCGTATCGTCACGGGCGCGTTCAAGATCAAAAGCCATTATCATGCTCCACGTGCAGGAATGCGTGCCTTACGCAAGGCCCGCGGAAGGCACTGGCTTGGTTTTAATATCAATTGTCAGTAGGCCGGACGAGGCTGAAGACTTTGACAGGCTTCGCGATATTTTTGAAAACCATCGCCCCTCTATCGAAAAGGATGATCTCCTCTCGTATCCTGTTTGCCGTTTCGGAGCCTATAAGGATGTCTCCATCTTTGGCCGCGGAAGCAATGCGCGCCGCCAGGTTTGTCACAGGACCGGACGCTGTGAAGGTCATGCGAGTTCCCGCGGCGCCCTGGAATCGACGCATGCCCAAGGAAGCCTCTCCCGAGTTAATCCCCATGTTAATTTGAAGAGGCTGGAAGCGTTTCTCCAATTCTTGATTTATTTCCATGGTCTTGCGCCGGATTTCGAGAGCAGCGCGGGCGGCATTGAATGCGTGATTTTTACGGTCGCCTTGAAATATCGCCATGAGCCCATCGCCCGCTGTTTCGTTGATATCCCCACCGTGCGCGTAAAGCGCGTCAAGAAAGCTGGAAAAATATTTTTCAATGATGAAGTTCACTTTTTCCTGCGTCAGGTACTCGCTGATACGTGTGTACCCCGCCACATCCAGAAACAGAATGGTTACGTCCATTTCGGTTTTGTCTAAAGCGGGAGCTTCAGGGTCCTTCTCCAGGATTTTCTGGACGGTGGCGGGCACGAATGGTCGGAGCCTCTCCAGTATACGATCCAAAGTGAGCTTTTCTTGGGAAATTTTCCAGTGATGTCGGGCATTTTTCAGTACGTTGGCGACCAGCTCGGCCAAGTCATTCAACAGTGTGAGTTCCTTCTCGCCGAGGCTGGAACCTTCCTTTGCCACCGCTTCCAAAACAGCTAAAGGCTCATTTCCCTCATAAATGGGCAAAACGATTTCGCAGAGTCCTTCCGCCGGCGCGCCCTCGGGCAACAACTTGCCGCCATCAGGGCCCGGCACAAAGCAAAGGGTACGGGCGGGTCCGTCCAGGGCCTTCAGGATAGTATTTCTGCCCTTTTTACAGAACTGACAGTTTATGTTTTCGGTCCTCATAGAACAGTGCAGGGGGCGGGTATAGTGCTGGGCTTCCGAGTCCACCAGCATCAAGCACATCTCCTGCAAGTGCGGCATGGTTGTTTTGCACTCATCCCGAATCGATTCGAGAATGTCCGCTATATTCAGCGAAGAAGTAACTCTTCGTGCGACTCGAAATATGTTTTCAAACCGCTCTTTATACATGGATTGACTCCGGAGAACAGGCGAAACGTCTTTGTGAAGACGCTACACCAGTATACCGCTTAGTCGTTCGATATCAATGTTGCGTGTTCGACAGTCTCAATACAGCATCAGAAACAACATCTATCGCTTTCGCAATTTCAGCCTCTGTAGTGAATTTACCGGTGGTAAACCTCAGGGTGCCCTTGGCCCATTCCAGCGGGACCTTCATTGCTTCGAGAACATGAGAAATGGAAACATCTCCCGAATGGCATGCCGCACCCGCGGACGCGGCCACATCAAGCCCTATTTCTTCCAGGATTCTGTCCGCCTCCACGCCCCTGAACGACAAACTAAGGGTGTTCGGTAAGCGTTTTTCCGCGTGGCCGTTAAAGCGCACCAGATCTCCCAATTTTTCCTGTATGCCCTTCTGCAGATTATCTCTGGTCGTCTTCAGCACGGACATGTTCCGCTTCAAATCGCGTCCAGCGATCTCACAAGCCTTTCCGAGTCCGACGATTCCCAAGACATTCTCGGTGCCCGCCCTCTTTCCATCTTCTTGCCCCGCGCCCAGCATGAATTTTTCAGGCTCCATCTGTCTCCGAATATAGAGAGCGCCCACCCCTTTTGGCGCATAGACTTTATGTCCCGCCACAGATAACAGATCGACAGCCAATTCGTTCACATCAATCGGGATTTTGCCTACGGACTGGGCCGCGTCCGTGTGAAACACGATTCCACGATTTCGGGCAATTTCGGATATTTCTTCAATGGGCTGAACTGTCCCCACCTCATTGTTGGCGTGCATAATCGTGATCAGGATCGTTTGCGAGGTTACCGCCTCGGCAACATCTGATGCCCTGAGGAGGCCGGATTCGTCGACCGGCAAATACGTAACACGGAAGCCGAGAGTCTCCAGGAATCTGCATACTTCGAGGACCGCGGGATGTTCGATCCGGCAAGTAACGATATGATTACCCTTGCCTTGAAGTCGAAAAGCAGTCCCTGCTATGGCGTAATTATTCGATTCGGTGCCCCCGCTGGTGAAGACAATCTCCCGAAGTCCGCAGTTGAGTAAAGAAGCCACTTGTTCACGGGCTTTTGCTACAGCCTGCTTGGGCGCAATGCCGTACCAGTGAGTGCTGGAGGGGTTACCGAATTCCTCGAAAAAGGGCTGCATGGCGGCAACGACTTCCGGGTCAAGCGGCGTAGTGCCATTGTAATCAAGGTAGATAGGCTTCTCCATTTTTTGCCCTTCTCCATTTTTGTGGTGAGAATACACTTACTATCGGCATCAATTTTGGGCAAGCGTACTCGAACATGCGGGTCGGTCCACCAAAAAATTCGAGGGCATTCTTGTCCGTTGTCCTACCGGGTTTTCGTTGTCAGCAATTTCAGCATGTAGGCTGGGTCACTGGTCGGCGCTTCACAACTGAAGTTGGCGCAGACATAAGCCGTAGCTTTGCCATCCAACTCTTTCTGATCCCTTGTGTAAGGTGCGATACTGGTGATACCGGCAGATTCGCCGTTCACCGGCCGGAACAGGACCACCTTGTTGGGTAAAAAAGCCCTTCGCAACTCGGTCAACAAACGGGAAGTATCCGGGGCTTCGGTACGGCCTGTTATTACAACCTCGTAAGACGGTCCTAATGCAAATTCAACCGCCAAGAGCAAATGAGTGTACGCTGATGGGAAATGATGGACGCTCCCCGAGAAAGTCTGCCCCAACCGTTCCGCAAGCTTTTCCAAATTCGGGTTTGCCGTGATGCGGCTTAAACGGAGCAAGTTCAGTGCGGCCACCGAATTCCCTGAAGGTACGGCCCCATCGTAAATTTCTTTTTTCCTCACAGGTAGTTCTGTTTCATCGTCCGACGTAAAGTAGAACCCTCCCGCGGAGGCGTCCCAAAAGTGCTCCAGAAAATGCTTGTTGAGATCCAGGGCAGCCTGCAGATAATGAACCTGGAAAGTGGCTTCATACAGTTCCAGAAGCCCCCATGTCATGAAAGCATAATCATCGACGTGAGCCGGTAAACCGGCCTCGCCGTCGCGATAACGATGCAGGAGTCGACCATCGGCTGACCGCAAGTTTGCCAGAACAAAATCCGCCGCTTTCATGGCTGCTTTCGCGTACTCCTGTTGACCAAAGACCTGGGCTCCCTTGGACAAGGCCGCCAACATGAGGCCGTTCCAATCGGTTAATATCTTGTCATCCTTGTGCGGATGTATTCGCCTTTCTCTGGCTCTGAAAAGTTTCAAACGGACTTGTTCCAACCGGCTTTCAAACTCTTCTGTGGACATTCCAAGCCTCGCAGCAATCTGATGCGAGGCTTGAGTCATGTGAAGTATGTTATTCCCGGTGAGACGACCCGTCGCCTCTTCCTGGAAATTCCCGGCGGGACCGACGCGAAACACCTCTGTCACAAGTTCCGCCTCGGGACCATCAAGAAGACTCCGGATTTCATCAATTTTCCATACGTAGAATTTTCCTTCGACCCCTTCACTGTCTGCATCTTCCGCTGAATAAAAGCCTCCATTGGCCGCAGTCATATCACGGAGGACGTAAGAGAAGATTTCACGCGCGGTCTTGGCGTATTCTTCCTTTCCGGTCGCTTGATAAGCCTCGATATAAGTCATAGCCAACAGAGCTTGATCATAGAGCATCTTCTCAAAGTGGGGCACTAGCCAGTGATCATCCGTCGAGTAGCGATGGAACCCGAAACCAACTTGGTCGTAGATTCCACCATGGCGCATGGCTTGCAGGGTATGTTCTACCATGCGGAGGGCTGCATCTTCTCCGTTCCGTTTCCAGTAACGAAGCAGAAAAAGCATATTGTGTGCGGTTGGAAACTTGGGAGCGCTGCCGAATCCCCCGTTTCTGGGATCATAGCGTTGTGAAAGCTGTCGATAGGCCGTTCTTAAAACCTCTTCGTCTAGGGCTTGGCCCGGCGAATCGTCCTGAAGCCGACTTAGAGAATGCATTACCTTATCGGAGGATTGCAGCACTTCATCGCGCCTGTTGATCCAAAGCTGCTTGATTCGTTGGGTCAGGTCATCCAAGCCCATTCTTCCGTATCGGGTTTCTTTAGGAAAATAGGTCCCCGCAAAAAAAGGCTTCTTATCGGGAGTCATGATTATGTTCAGCGGCCAGCCACCGGACCCCGTCATCATCTGGCACACGGTCATATAGACGTGATCTATGTCGGGTCGTTCCTCGCGGTCCACCTTGATGGACACAAACGCGTCGTTCATCAATTTTGCCGTCTCTTCATCCTCGAACGACTCGTGTTCCATGACGTGGCACCAATGGCAGGTTGAATACCCGATGGAAAGAAATATGGGTTTGTCTTCCTTTCGGGCTTTTTCAAAGGCTTCGTCTCCCCACGGGAACCACTCCACAGGATTGTACGCGTGTTGAAGCAGGTAAGGGCTCTTTTCTCTTGCCAGGCGATTGGCTTTGAGAGAAGCTACTCGATCACCGCGCGAATTGGCAGCCCCTTTGCTATCGTCGCTCCCGTTCATAATTTCCGCTCCTCTGGCATCATGTGGCTCACCGGCAGCGACTGCCGTGGCCAAGGTCAATGCTGCAAGCACAGCACACAAAACACCGCCTACCATGCTCAAAGCAGTTGAACCTGGTAACAAAAAATCGCGACATGCAGTGTGCGAAAACAAACGGGCATCTCCTTTAGTCACGTGCACAAATTTGTTTTCTGTGCATCCTGCATTCTTAAGCTCCCCTGCCAACAATTTGCGCCACTTTTGTGCGGATGCAAGATCAGCGGAAAGTTAGCCGGTCCCACGCCGGTTTTCCAAGACCCGAGCTATCGTGCGGTGCGGTGCGCGTGAATAAACGATCGCCTCAAAATCTCAGAGAACCATCGGTTGTCCCGGCAGTTTAAGAGACAAGAGAAGCTCCTCCCTAACATGGCGAGACGAAGATCTATACCTGTATCTCAACAAGTGGTACATAACCTGGGGGCGTATCAAGACGCCTCTTAAGAACGCATGATTTCCAATCATCACAGTGAATCGGATGAGGTGCACGCCCATGACTACAATGTGGATGAACACCGCGTTGACCGCAACTACCGGGAAGGAGAAGTGAGTAAATGAATCGACGGGAATTCTTGACGTTAGGGGGAGTGGGTGGCGCTGCTCTCGTGGCAGGGCTGAACAACCTGGCAAGCGCGGAACAAAAAGAGGCGGCGGGGCATTATGAGACGCCGGTTGTCTATTTCACCGAAACCGGACCTCGCAACACGAGCGTTGTTCTCGACTGTGTACGTCGGCGTGGGCAGCAACTCAACATCAAGACTGTATTGGTAGCCTCTGTCAGCGGGCAAACAGCACTTAAGGCGCGAGGGGTCCTGGACCCGGCGACCAACATCGTTGCAGTCAGCCATGTGACCGGTTTCGCCCAACCCGACCAGCAGGAGATGCCCGCAGAGGTGCGCCAGGAATTGATTTCCAAGGGCGTCACTGTGCTTACGGCCCCGCACGCTTTTGGTGGTGTAGGTCGGGGCATAAGAAAAAAACTTGGCACCTATCAGGTGGACGAGATAATCGCTTACACATTACGGATCTTCGGTCAAGGGACCAAGGTCGCAATCGAACTTGCTCTAATGGCTGCCGATGCGGGCTTGGCAAGGACCGACCAGGACGTTATATCCGTCGCAGGAACCAGCAAAGGGGCCGACACCGCTCTTGTTCTCCGGCCCGCTAACAGCTCTGACTTCCTCAGCCTGCAAGTCAGGGAAATTATATGCAAACCCGCGCGCCTTTGAGAGCGCACGTCGAATAAATCACCCCGTAACGTGGTTGGCATTGCTGTAGCAGACGCCCGCCACATCAGAGTTGACGCACCACTAGCCCCTACGCGGGTGGCGGGTCCGGGTGCTGGTGTGGTGTGCCCAGGTATGGGAAACCCGTTAAGAGCTCAGTGTGCGACCTGAGCCCGTCGAGCGGGATCTTGCCCTTCGAGAGCATGGACAGACGATGCGCGACTATGTGATCGGTGAGCAGCCGTCCGTTCGGGTAACCGCCAGGCTTGCCGGGCTCGAAGCTCAGCATGTGAGGCAGGATCCCCTGGGCATCGATCACGGCTCTGGCCTCTTCAGCAGAGTAGCTTTCGACGTGCCATTGAGTGGATGAACTCGTCGAGAAAACGCTCCCGGTAATGAGAAGGTTCGCTCAGGTCGAATGCTCTCATTGTACGTCTTGAGTATAATCAGGAGTCAGGAGAATCACGGGACTTCGGCTCAATTTCGAAGATACAAAAAGGCAACACTAATGTCGGCGCCTACTATCGACCAAATTCGTCAGGCCGCTGAGCGTATCCGGCCGCACGTACACCGCACCCCGATCCTCACTTGCATGAGTCTCAACGCCAAAGTGGGCGCACAGGTGTTTCTAAAATGTGAAAACCTCCAAAAAGTGGGCGCATTCAAATTTCGAGGGGCATGCAATGCCGTTTTTTCACTCTCGGACGCGGATGCCGCGCGAGGGGTCGTGACACACTCGTCGGGCAATCACGGTCAGGCGCTGGCGCTGGCCGCGGCGATGCGAGGGATTTCAGCCTACATTGTGATGCCCTCTAGTGCGCCCGCGGTGAAAAAGGCAGCAGTGGCGGGCTATGGTGGCAAGATCTTTTTCTGCCAACCGACGCTTGAGGCGCGTGAATCAAGGCAGGCGCAGGTGGTTGCCAAGACCGGAGCGACAGCGATCCATCCGTATAACAATTATCAGGTAATCGCGGGACAGGGTACGGCCGCGCTGGAGTTGTCGCAGGATGTTCCTGATTTGGATGTAATTGTTGCCCCTGTGGGCGGCGGTGGGTTATTGAGCGGTACCGCAATTGCGGCTACAGCGCTCAATCCGTCTATCCGAGTCATCGGAGCTGAACCGGAGGGCGCTGACGACGCTTTTCGCTCGCTGGCCGCAGGAAAGATCATCCCGCAGGTCAATCCTCAGACCATCGCGGACGGGCTTTTGACATCACTCGGAGACCTGACTTTCCCCATTATCCGGCAGCATGTGGAGCGAATTGTGACCGTTAGCGAGGCGGGCATCATCGCTGCCATGAGGCTCGTGTGGGAAAGAGTGAAACTCATCATCGAGCCTTCGGCCGCGGTCGCGGTTGGCGCTCTGTGGGAGCACAAAATAGACTTGAGAGGCCTGCGTGTGGGAGTGATCCTTTCAGGCGGGAATGTGGATTTGGACAGACTCCCTTGGCAGTCTCGCTAAAGTGATTACAGCGTAGACTTGCGTTCCTATCAGCATGCCTAACAGCCTCATGTGCTGAGGCCCCCAAAACCAATCCCGGTTTTGTGTTAGGGCAGGCTAGAACCCAAACTACATGGCCGGATTTGAGCGACGGACTTGAAAAATGGTTGACGGAGTCGCTTGGGGTGAGGTAGGTTCACAAACAAAGAAAAACCCCTTTTTAATCAAGATAGTGGCAATTGAACTCCCAAGGGCCTTTTGGGAGGCAACGTGATAGCATTTAGGGGTCGAATGGGTCTTCGACTCGCCAATCAAGATCCTACAGACTCCCATAGCGGCAGGCGTACCACAAAATTCCAATCAAACAAGACGAGAAAGGAGAGTGAAATGACTCAAGGACTGAGATCGCGCGCATTCCGCTTGTTCTTTGTCGCTATGTTACTTTCCTTGAACTGCTTTTGTGCGACGGGTTGGGCTGCAGAACCTGTCAAAATCGGCTACTGCCTCTCGTTGTCCGGGGTTTATGCGGCCCTGGGAGCTGATCTTAGAGACGGCCTAAACCTTTATATGGAGCAAATCGGGTACAAGGCCGGCGGCCGTAACATTGCAATTATTGAAGAAAACATCGGTAGCAGCGTGGTAACTCTAACGCAGGAGACGGCTAACAAACTGATAGATCAGGACAAAGTAGACATCATAGCCGGCGTGGTCGATTCACGAGTCGCATACTCGGTTGCTACCCACATAACGCAGCGAGAAATACCTTTTGTAATATCCAATGCCGGCGCCGATGACCTGACCCAGAGAAGAGCCAGTCCGCTGATTGTCCGTGCTTCCTTCAGCAGTAGCGGCGGCTCGCATCCTCTCGGTGTGTGGGCCTATGAACAGGGCTTTCGCAAGGCCGTGGCTATGGGCGCGTCCAACCCTGCCGGGTTCGAGCAGGTTGGTGGAATATGTAGAACTTTCACCAAGATGGGCGGAAAAATAATTCAAGAGATCTGGCCGCCTCTGGGGACTCAAGATTTTAAGCCATTCTTTACCCAGATCAACCCGGACGCCGATCTGATCATGGTCTTTTTTGCCGGAGGTGACGCACTTCGGTTCGTTCAGCAATATGCCGAATCCGGGCTCAAGGGGAAGATCGCTGTGGTTGGCAAGGGATTCCTGGTCGATGAGAACGTGCTGTCCAAAGAGGGGAAGGCCGCTGACGGTATCGTTACCGAATCTCACTGGTCCCTCCTCCTTGACAACCCTGAGAATGTCCAGTTCAAGACTGCTTACACTAACAAGTTTGGGCATCCACCCACGCTGTATTCTGAGCAGGGGTACGTGACAGGGATGGTCATTGCGGAAGCGCTAAACAAGACGGGGGGCCAAGTCAGGGGCCGAGAATTCGTGAAAACCATGCGATCCTTGGAACTCAAGGCCCCTCGCGGGACCATAAGATTCGACGAATATGGTGCGCCGATCCAGAATTACTACATCCGCAAAGTGCAAATGATGGACGGGCAGCGGCAAAACGTAATCGTGAAGGTGTACCCGGGAGTCAGCCAGTTCTGGACCTGGAGCCCCGATCAATTCATGGGGATGCCAACCTACACGAGTATGAAGGGAGAGTGGGTCTCCAAGTGATTCTCAGGGTAACGGGAGGTTTTGGGTTGCACTGACTCAGGCAAAATGGTCCCAACCGGAAGGAATGATTGCCTGTACGGTCCCGTCGATTTTCGCAAGCTCCATCTTTTGGCCCGGCACGAATTCACCTATCGGGTGGAAGCGCCAATTCCGCGCGGCTGCCTGTTCGAGAAGCGGCTGCAGCGCGGCCGGCTTTATGGCTGCCAAAAGCACGTAATCCTCGCCTCCGTTCAGGACCCAGTCCAGAGGGTCTTTGCCTAATGATTTACCTACTTGGATCAACTCAGGCGCAACGGGAATGTCCTTTTCGAGTATTATCGCACCTAGGCCGGAGTCACGGCAGAGGTGCCCCAGGTCCGATGATATCCCGTCTGAAATATCTATGGCCGCGGTACATGCTCCCGATTCGGCCAACATACGGCCTTCCTCCAAGTGTGCCCTGGGTTCAAGATGGGCTTTCACCAAAGTCCGGGCAGGACCAGTGGTGAAGTTCTCTTCTCGAAGAAGAAGGTCACAGCCCGCGCGGGATAAACCGGTGGGACCCGTTAGTATAATGATGTCGCCCGAGTTGGCGGTATGCCGAAACAGAACTTGCTCTGCGGGGACCAGACCTGTAACCGCTATGTTGATTACGAGATCGGTTCGCGAAGATGTAGTGTCCCCGCCGAGTACGTTGACTCCATATCTACGTGCCAAGTCGGTCAATCCCCGATAGAAGGCATCGAGCCATTCCACTTCGATGTGATCGGGAATCGCGAGGCTGAGGAACGCGTCCTGAGGAGTGCCTCCGCAAGCGGCGATATCAGAAAGGTTCGCGGTCAAGGCCCTCGCGCCGACAATGTCCGGCGCAGCCCATGCCAACATGAAATGCACCTTTTCGACTAACAAATCGGTCGTGATCAGCAGGTATTCGTCCGCACTTATCCGAATTACCGCACAATCATCACCGATCCCTTTGACAACTCCTTGCGGTCTGACGTTTCCCAAGGGCGCTATCCGATCTATGAACCCAAATTCGCCTATGTCTTTGAGCTTCACCGCTGCGAGCTCCTCGTCTCCGCGAGGCTTGTCGAAATCCGTCGGGAACGTCTACGGGATGGTTTCCGTCGCCATTTCCGTTGCAACCAAAATCCCTGTTCCGGTCTTATACGGAGCCACTTCTCGAACATCTCGTGAAACTGTTGGCTGACTGTGATGAGATCGGTTCTTCTGTCACCGGTGAGCTGAATACGGATTTCATCCCAGAAAATGCTTTGATACTTGCCGTCGTCCCTCCGATAAGTGCATAAAGGCAGAATTCGCGCTTCGCCGTCTATGGCAAGGCGGGCAAACACCTCATTCGCGGGCGCAGGAGTGCCGAAGAAATCTACGAATACACCTCTCTCAGCATCACCCCTCTGGTCCGCTAGGACTGCGAGCATTTCACCGTTATGCAGTGCTTGAATCATGTCTGGGATGACCCCCTTGTCACGATAAGTCGTAACGCCGCTATCCTTACCGCCTCGACTGTACATGTATTCAGCAAGGAAAGGATTCTTCAAAGGGGTCATAATAAGATTCAGCTTGATTCCCAGTAGCTTGACGGTCGCAGCGGAGACTTCAAAACATCCGAAATGCGAATTCAAAAGAAGAATTCCATGATTACCAGGCAATAGGGCGAGATTGTGAGGGAGCTGTCCTTCGACCAGAATACGCTCGTTCATCTCCTGTTGATCCCAGCGTCGAATAAACAAAAATTCCATGGTCAGCATGCCGAGATGCTCGAAGCTCTTGAGTGCCGTCCTGCGTATCCATTGTGGCGACTGTTCTTTGCCGAAAGCTATGTTAAGGTTTTCTAGAGCAGCCTCGCGACGGTCCGCAACAAGCACAAATATGCATCTGCCCAGAAAACGTCCTGTAGCCAAGGCTGCCGACTCAGGGATCACACAGATAATTTCTTCGAATAGGCGTGCCAGCAAAAACAAAAAATAATCAATAAAAAGTCTCAGAGTCGGAGGTCGATTCATCATTTTTCTTACCGTTCAGGTGAGCATAATTAGTGGGAGACGAGTCGGTCCGCGGGGGTTTAAAGGAAACCTTTGATCTCGAATGGCCGTATTTTGTCTTTCATGCCCTTTAATTGACGAGTTCCCACTTTTCCAAGGGAGAAGAGTTTCTTGTCTTTGATTTGTTCGAAAGTCTCCGGTCCGATAAGGATTTGGTCAGGTTCAGCGGTTTCGCAGATTCTGGATGCTACGTTGACCGCGTGGCCGAGAATCGTATAGTCCATTCGCTCGTCCGACCCGAAATTCCCCACTATGGTATGCCCGGTATTTATGCCGTATCGGGCCTGGAACTTCAACCCCGGCGCCACAGACCGTACAGCCATGGCGAGTTCTTGACGGGCGCACAGGGCGGAACGGATTGCTCTAACCGGCGCATCCTCTTGGGGTAACGGCGCGCCGAAAATGGCTATTGCCGCGTCTCCGACAAACTTGTCCAAAGTGCCCTGCTCGTCAAAGACTATCCGATTGATAGTCCTAAAGAAGGTGTTAAGAATCTCCTGGAGTTGCTTTGGTTCCACGGACTCACACATAGTTGTGAAATCCACTATGTCGCAAAAAAACACAGTCGCCACCGTCTCTTTGGCTTCCAGATCGGCTGCGCCCTGAAGAATGAGATCCACAACCGGGGGCGGATGGAAGCGGGCTAGGTTTTGCTGTATGACCGCTCGCTTGATAGCCTCCTCTCTCAGACGTTCAGTCAGCTTCCATCGCTGCAATGCAAGTGCGGTTTGATGGCCGATGGCTGTCAGAAGATCCAGGTCTTCGGACTGGTAGCCTCCGACGACGTCCAAACTATCCACGTATATCAGCCCAAGAATTTTTCGTTCTTCCCAGATGGGCGCGGCCATCACGGATCGAATGCCATCGATGACAATACTATCCCCCATCTCAAAGCGAGGATCTTCGAGAGCGTTGTCGGTCAACACCGCCACTCGGTCTTTCAGTATTCGGTTCACAATGGTACTGCTTATAGGTCTGACGGCTCCCTTACCGTCCGCGGAGCGTTCCTTCCTGGGAACCGGTAATTCCCCGGAATCTCTAAGCATGATGGTTGCCTGAGAAGGAGCAAAGATCTCAAAAATCTTGTCTATAATGTAATCCAGCATCCCATCGAGATCACGGCTCCCCACCAGTTGCTCGGTGATGCTGTACAGAGAAAGAAGATTCCGATTGAGGCGCTGCTTTCTTAACTTGGCGCGGGCCGGGTGAGTGCCCGAAGTTTCCTGCAAATAATTGCTGATCATGCCGAGGGGCTTGACCACGCGCTCAGTTTCGTGCCTGTGGACAAAGGGCTTTGCGCCCGCTTGGGTCATTTCCAAGGTCTGGCTTTGAAGTGAATGATCCGAATGTTGGCGCTCGCGAAATACCAGACGGAATGGACCTATCTGAATTATGTCACCGTTCTTGATGTGTCGCCTATTCTTGATCTTGCGCCCGTTAATCCATGTTCCGTTACGACTCTCAAGGTCCTTTATGACGAACTTTTTGTTTTCCCTCGTGATCAGGCAGTGATGTCGTGAAACCATACTGTCCAAGAGGCGCAGATCGCTTTTCTCGTGCCGACCGATAGCCGTTCGTTCGGTCCGGAACGCCTGCTCCACCTCTTGTCCGTCAGGTCTAATTATGATGAGACTGAACATATCCGCCTAATTGGTCAACTGGAATCAGTCCAACGTCACGTAGTCCATAAGACTGATCAAATTCTTCCTTGTCTCCTCTGACATATTCACAATTTCAAAGCCGGAAACATAATAACCTTGGGGGTCCTCCTTTCGCACCCACCTGCACACGGCCTCAAAAGAAATCGGCGCTCCTTTTACATAATCGGCAGCCTGGATGATCATCGTCTTGGTCGAATTAACATCCATATTGATGCCGAGGAGCTGAATACCCTGTTCGCTCAAATCTTGCACAAGCCCGAGAAATCTCTTGGTCTCGGCATCATAGACCGGGATTTTGAATATTGTATATTTTCGCTTAAATTTCCTGCGACTTTCGCTGCCCTCAGGATTGTCAGCGTTCATCTCTTGCTCCTGGAGCTTTGGTGGCCCAAACAACAAACCACCTCTGCATACTCCGGCCCGTGGCCTTCCTGGACCTTTCCTGTCCACAAGTTGCTTTATTGCTCGGCGTGTTACCGCCAACACGCACGGCCTGACATTCAGGCTTCAAGGCATATGCCCTCTACTTTTTCCTGGCGTCCCGGTCAATCCTCTTCTTGTGAGTATGTTCCAGGATTCGGTTGGCAGACCGAGTAACCAAAAATCTAAAGGACCGGATCAGATTTCGCGAGTCATCCGTAGTATTCAGCTTCTTGGCAAGTGACTTTCCGGCATTCAATAAAGTCATCGCTTGCGCAGCCACCATTTTTGAAAAAGACTCGGGATCGTCTATCGCCAGATCGGTGATAGAGGGTGACGTCCGCTCCGGAAGCCCTTCAGCCTTGCGTACTATCATCTTGAAACTTTCATAACGCGTCAAGATCTGGTGGAAGACCGCCAAAGGATCTGTCCCGCCGGATGTGGCATTCATGTGAAGGAGGCCTGCAACAACCAGAAGAAACCGAATGGATTCAGGATGCGCCCGTGACATTCGCTTGGCCACATAATCCAGAACGAGTCTCATGGCCAGAGCGCCGAAATCCATCGTCACGT
>DATJPW010000096.1:0-4223 GCA_035506215.1 Desulfomonilaceae bacterium | reverse complement strand
GTTGAAGCAAGGGAAAGCGGTGCGTGCGATGGTGCGAAATGAAGACGGCCGCGCGCAGGCGTTGCGCGACATGGGTGCGGAGGTCGTGGTCGGCGATCTGCTCGATCTCGATTCGATGCACAGGGTCATTGCTGGCTGCGAGACGATGTACTTCGGCATGTCGGTTTCGGATGCCTATCTGGCCGCGACGGTCAATGCGGCGGTGGTGGCGAAGCATCACGGCGTGAAGGCGTTCATCAATATGTCGCAGATGACGCTCTCACAGATGAGCATTACCGAAACCACCTCGAGCCCTCAGCACAAGCTGCACTGGCTCGCCGAGCAGGCGCTGAACTGGTCCGGTCTGCCGGTCGTGCACGTGCGGCCGACAGTGTTTCTCGAAGGCTTCTTCCTGATTTTCACTTCGGATTCAGTCAGGAAATCAAATCAGATCAGACTACCGTTCGGCGAGGGCAAGACTTCGCCGGTCGCAGCGGAAGACGTTGCACGTGTGGTCGCCGCGCTGCTCGCCAATCCGCAGCCGCACATCGGCAAGATCTATCACCTGACCGGTCCGCAGTCCGAGAACATGCATTTCTATGCACAGGAGTATTCGAAGGCGCTTGGCCGCACGATCACATTTCAGGACATTCCGGTCGAGCCGTGGCGGGACGAGCTGCTCGAGCGCGGCTTACCGGTTCACCTGGTGAACCACCTCGCGACGATGGCCGATCTGCACCGCGCGGGACGCTACGACCGCATGTCGGACGACGTGCTCACGCTAACGGGGCAAGGGCCGCTGAGCGTGCAGGAGTTCGTCAGGAGGAATGCGGCGACATTCACCGCGTCGGCAAAAACGGCCGGAGTGTCTGCGGATGCGCATTAAACCAATCTCACAGAGGAGGAAAGAACATGGCAAATTTAAAGTATGAAGTCCGCAGTAACGATGCCATCAGCGACGCGAGCGTAGCGAGAGTCGACATGAAGCTCGAGGTGGTCGTCATTCCCGTCTCGGATATCCATCTTCCTTAAAGGAGGTGTCTCTGTTCGTAACACCAGGTGGTTTCTTTTGGTGTTGATACCTTGACGGGAAGCTTTCGATAGCAGAGACCAGGATAGAGATGAATGCAGCTTATCCCATATGAACTATTACTGAACCCATAACGAGATCCTCCTTATCAGGCCATGCAAGTACCTTTTCATAACCCGCTCGAACGAGATTCTGAGAGGCTCTAAAGCCGCCGGGGCGAAAGATCGCCATTCAAGGACTTACCTGAAATCACGGTCACTAAGGATTACAGATGCCACATTTGTGATAGTCGGTAATACCTTGTGACTTCCTCCAATCATCAAGACCCTGCAGCGTTGAGAAACAGATTTTTTTGTACCGGCGTTCAGTAAATCCCCCGGTTTTTGCTGAGCCTTTGTACCCACTGATTTTCCAACAAGACGCCTTGTGAAGTACCAGGTATGGTGTATCGTAGGACGTAACCATCCGGATGCTGATGAAGCCAAGACAAGAACTCAAATGCGCCCATAAGAGGTTTCCTTCATTGTGACATTCTGAAGTAGTCAGGTGCGTCGAAGTTGCTGAAAACCGCCTGTATTATCCAGTTCTTAAGCGTACCACCGCACATTGCCGCCGGTCAAACACAATCTTGCGCTTGTCCGCTTACCCGCGGAATAATCCCCAAGAATTCGATAAAGGGGTACGTCAGAGTGGTCCACTTTAAGTATTTGAACTGATTTCAGGAGTTGACCGAGGTCCGTTAACCACCAAGAGGAAGGGGCGCCGCGACGAGAGATCTTTGTTGCAGTCTGAGGAACTTTTCTTATCGCCACAGTGTCATCACTTGACAATTATAGAATGGATCAAATTGGTGAAAGTTGTTGGCTGAGTGAGATTCGGGTCCGTCAATTAGTTAGGAACGGGGGGAAATTGCTACGACTTCATGTAATACAACAGAATCACTATCTACCGGATCGTCAAGGGGACCCGGGGAGATCTATCCAGGCGTCGGATCGATCATCAGTCCGGATTGTTGCGTACCTGGTACGTACGGAAAATACTCTCAACTAAGAGTCATGTGATCTTCGGGTTCTTGGTTTCCTAACAAGCAAGATGAATCACTGTGAAACCAAGATACGACGGCTCTCCAATATTCCATTCAGTGTTTGTATTCCGCGGGGCGGCACAAGCGTAGAAGGAGCAACAAATGAACGACCTGCTCGAACAAGCTATTGGCGCACATGGCGGCTTTGATCGCTTTAACAACTTCACCGAGGTGACCGCTACAATGATAGGTGGCGGGGGCCTGTGGCCGATGAAAGGCTTTGAAGCGGCCCCCACTCCCACGGAGGTGACGGTCACGCTTCATGAGGAGAATGCGGTCATCAGCCCGTTTGGCCAGCCGGATTGGCGCGTGGTTTTTACGCCCGACCGCGTCGCAATCGAAACCACCGGGGGCGCCATCGTCGACGAGCGCTCCAATCCCAGGGCCTCTTTCGCCGGCCACGTTATGAACACGCCCTGGGACCTGCTGCACCGTGCATACTTCAGCGGCTACGCGAGGTGGACTTACCTTACGACTCCATTCCTACTGGCCATGCCCGGCTTCGAGGTCGCGGAACTCCCTCCTTGGCAAGAAGGCGATGAGCTCTGGCGCGGGTTGCGCGCAAGGTTCCCAGACGAGATCGCCAGCCATAGCAAAGAACAGGACTTCTACTTCGGCGACGATTTTCTTCTGCGCCGGCACGACTACAACGTCGAGGTGGCGGGCGGGTTTCCGGCGGCACAATATGTTTACGACATTGTGGAGGCGGACGGCCTCCGCTTTCCGACTAAGCGGCGTGCGTACCTGCGTGGGCCGGGACTCAGACCGATTCGCGAGTTGCTGTTGGTCTCAATTGACCTAAGTAATTTTCGGCTCCACTGAGGACGAGGCAAGCCGATAACAACCCTGTCTGGTATCATTATGGGAGCTGTGAGAGCAACAGTACCTACATAAACTGGGCGCAGGTTATGGCCCTTTCGGAACACAAGCATGTGGCTCAAATATTTCTTAGGACTTGCCCTGCCTCTTCATTATAGTCGCACTCCAATCACGATTTTTCTAGACTATCCGATTCGATATCAATAAGATGCCACTGCTCTTGGGATCTTTTTCAGTTTATCAAATCTTCATTCTTTAGGGGGTAGGTGTCATGACAAAAGCGGAACTCGTCAACTGGATGGCCAAGGAAGCAGCCATTAGCAAGAAGTCAGCTGATGCGGCTCTCAATGCCTTTGTGGAAGCCATTCACGATTCATTGAAGAAAAAGACTGGTAAAATCCGCATTCCTGACCTGGGTACCTTTGTGGTCGCCCATAGGAAGGCTCGTACCGGAGTCAATCCTCGGACCATGAAAAAGATTAAGATCGCGGCTGCGAGCGTGCCTCGCTTCAGAGCGTCCAAGGCGCTGAAGCAGACCGCACACAAAGCAAAATGAATAACAGAGGCTGAAATCTGCCATGAATAAAACGGAGCTCGTTATTGCCGTATCCAAAGAGTTGGAGTTGCCTCTGCGGAAGTCCGAGGAAATCGTAAACTTAGTCTTTGAAACCATGTCCGGGGCTCTCATTAAGGATGACCGTATCGAGATTCGGGGCTTTGGATCGTTCGAGGTAAGAGAATATAAGGACTACACCGGCCGAAATCCGAGAACGGGAGAGAAGGTAGCTGTAAATGGCAAGAAACTCCCCTTTTTCAAACGGGATATTGTAGATGACGGACCCACAAATACACAAACAAGTCTTTATGAAGGTTAATGTGCCGGTAGACGAAGCAATAGCGGATTTAATAGCTGCTTTGAGCGCGTTCCCTAAACTTCAAACGAAATCAAGTTGTCAGGGTGGCCCCAATCATCCGGCAAGGGTATTTTTCATCTATGGAGATTATCAGGGAAAGGATTTTTGGAGAGACTTAGCAGAATTCGCGTTAGGTTTCTTTGGTCCTGCGTTAGCTAGAGAAATTGGGGACAGGGCGACTGTTAGTCTTCAAGTCTGTGAATCTGGCCTTATTCAAGCAGAACTAGTGGTTTGGCTAGAAGCCTTGCCCCTGGTTTTGAAGGCGTTAAAGAAGATCCACAAACGCTTTGTTACCAAGGTTGACCGTAACTCGGGGTGTTTTGGTGACACTCCGGGCACAAGGCACGTAGATTACTCAAAGTGTCAGGCCCATATCGGTTGATGTGGTGTGCCTGCC
>DATJPW010000095.1:0-5295 GCA_035506215.1 Desulfomonilaceae bacterium | reverse complement strand
AAAGATCAGAGCAAAAGTGCGGTCTGGCCTTCGGATCTCGCTGTTGGTGCGGCAATGCGACGTTACCGAGAGATGTTTCTCAACAGTTGGCCTAAGCAAGATTCGCCGTATGAGACTCGGGAAGGTCGCTATGAGTGGATTCCGATCGACAGCCGTCGCTGGGAAGAAACAAAGGTCTTGCGTGGAAGCAGAAAAGAATTCAGGGTTCTATTAAGAGCCGGGAATCCGGGCCAAGAGATACTTGCGGAAGCCAATGACGATCAAAGCGACTTGATTGTATTGGGATGTGCCAGAGGCGACAGGTGTCTATGGGAACCGGGTCTCACGGTCCCTCAGCACATAGTCAACGACGCTGGCTGCTCGGTCCTACTTGTGAAGGAAGAGCAGCCGGTCGCCCGGATACTCGCATGTCTCGACCAGGGCTACATCAGCCAAGAATCCCTGGAAATGATCAACCAGATGGTCACAATTCACGGGGCCCACCTCGAACTGATCGGGCTTAGTCAGGACGGGGACATGAACAAATCCGTGTACACTCGATTAGTGGAGATTGGCGACTATTATAGTGACAGAGATGTGGAAATCAAAACCCGCCTCACTGACGTGTCTGACTTTGAGCGCCTTATAGGCGAAGAGGTTCGACAGGATTTGTTGGCCCTGTGGATGGGCAAGAAGTCGCTACTCGGACGCTTCTTTTCGCGAGACTGGGTTGGCAGATTTGTAAGTAAGTGTCAGACCTCAGTGCTGGTCATGAGATGAGAAGAGGATAGACACTCGTGAACTTACGCGGGAGCGTTTAACTATGAAAGTACTAGTCGCTGTGGATAGAAATCCCGAGACTTTTGTTGGTCTTCGCTATGCTTGCCATTTGTTGGAGAATTGCAACGCTCGGATTGAGGCTCTTCACGTAAGGCCTGCTCTGAACGATATTGCTGCTGAGAGCTATGCTCCCTTTCTCTCGAAGGACGGATTGGAAGAAGCCATTGAGCGAGAGACTCAAGAAATAACAAAGCAATTTCGTGAGCACACCGGGCCGTGCTCTGCAGCAGGAATACGATGCAGCCTCGATGTCGCTACAGGGGACGCTGCGGACGAGATCCTGAGCATGGCTCAGACTGAAGGACACGACTTGATTGTGTTGGGATCACATGAGGAATCCTATCTTAAGGGCTTTCTCCTGGGAACAGTGCATGCGAAGATTCTCCACTATGCCCGGCAACCCGTGTTGATTGTACGCCAGTTTCGGGAAATTCGGAAAGTACTGGTCGCTTACCGAGGTTCCGGCACGGACGATGCTGCCGTGCATTTCGCTTCGTCGCTGTTGTTACCGAAAAGGCCGGAACTGACCTTGCTGCACGTTCAGGAAACGGGAAAGAGCGAAAGCGACGAATTCGCTAGAGCTTGTCTGCAGAAGGGGGCAGAGATTCTCCGTCAATCTGATTACGATCCCATCACTAAAATGGCAAAAGGCGAGTTTGTTGAAGAAATTCTCAAAAACGTAGCAGTCCACAGATATGACCTCATAGTCTTGGGGGCCTACGGCCACAATCGGCCCAAGTACAAGCGACTTATCAGCGACGAGGCCCTCAACCTGGCGCGGTTGACCACACGCCCGATCCTAGTATTTCGCGATGTGACCACGGTTGATTAGAAGCGGCTAATGAGCATGGAAGCTCGTTAATTCTTATTTGTCAGGCCGACTCCATTTGCACCAACTGGCTCAAAACAGCGGGCGCGGAAAGTTCAGGCTCGTTCGTCCATTTGATTCTCGAAGAATACCCGAAGAGCTGTCGGCCTGCTGGGGTAGCCGGCTACCGGTTCACGCTTGTCTTTGGTAAAAGCCCATATCGTGCGCCCTTCCGCATCCTTGCCTTTCCAGCAAATGTATAGGGTGCCTTCGATTTCAGCCCTGTTCCATACTTTCCACATGACTTGAACTCCGGCCACAGGACCTGATATTCCGTGAGCTGCAATGATACGGTTCGACAGGCACAATGCCTCGTGTTGACGGAGATGACCTCCCTACACGGTCCAACGTCTGACCTTAGAGCAACTTGGCCCTGGACCAATTCTTGGGGCAGGTTACCCTCAAAATGGTGAGTACGTCGTATGATTCCGGTGCGAACGATAATCAGTGTCACTTGAGACTGGACGCGCTCGCTTCGATGGTGCACTGTGTGAAATCAATGGATTGGCCGCATCCTTTGCAGGTATGGGGCCTATCAAACTCGTCCGAGAAGATCTCTTTTTCTTTGCCGCAATTAGGGCATTTGCAGACGAAGGATGACAGATTCTTGTGGGCCTGCAAACCTGGGCAGTGCATTGGGGTGTTCATTGGTCAACTCCCATTTGGTTTTGTGTATTGTTGCACATTTGCGATAACGTCCGGTTTTTCCGGAGGCCGCACATTCATCTTGAAGCAGCTCCTTATCAGGCGCCACCTATCAGTTGTCTTTCATGATGTAATCATCGTATTCAATTTCAAAACGGAGCTTGTGCTTAGCCTCTTCCTGAGCCAGCGACATGAAGACTTCTTGCAGGTTCGTATCTTCCGTGGACGCGGCCAGGTCATTATACATTTTGAAAGCCTTTTTCTCTTTCATCATTGCCACGACGAGTGCCTGCTGATAGTCCATATCCTTACTCGGCTCCACATCAACCAAATAATCACCGATCTTCAAATCCAACACCTTGCTTTGATAAGGCAGGAGCCGATTTCCGGATTTTATCTCTTCGAGTTTTCTCTTGTGGCCCAGTTCCTCTTGTGCGAAGCTTTTGAAAATCCCGCTCATCCATGGCCTCACCATATGAGCCGACAAATCTGTGTAGAAATCAAAAGACTGCTGCTCCTGTCCGATGGCGAAGTCCAAGATTTCGTCCACTGACTTCCACTGCTGCATGATGTAACCTCCAAGATCTATTAATTAAAATTAGACACTGCATCCTGCGCGAACAATCATGCGATGTCGGATTATTCAACCTGCGCGGAGCCGGTTTGGCTAAAGCGCCACTTGGCCCTTGAGAGCATCCTTATGTGCTCCATTTCAGCGTCAATGAGCTTGTTTATTTCATTCTTACCGTCGGGATGAGCAAGCAATTCCTTCACACCCAGGAAAAACGCGACGGAGTCCTTTTCAAACTGCACAGCCATGTCAATAGCCTGATCCACGCTTTCGACGCCCTTAAGGCGCTGCTGTGCGGCTTCCAATGTAAAAATATGCGTGTCGGCGGTGGCTTGAAGGTAGCTTTCCGCTAGTCCTTCCGGGTCCCATACAGGCGGTTCAAGAAGAGTGGCGGGAATTGTAGTTCTTAGTGACTTAAAAACCCTTATATGGCCTTCTTCCATGACCGCCAGTGCTTCAAACAGCCTCTTTACGTCAGCTTCCTTGGTTTTTTTTGCAACGCCCTCATAAAAGGCGTGTCCGTTCTCTTCGATACGAACTGCCATACTGAACACGTCATCTGCCGTTCCAAAAACAAACATGAAGAGCACCTCCTGACGGATTTTTTAAAGACCTCCAGTGTGGAGTTTCTGTGAAGAAAGATGCAGCAGGGCGCCTCCCAAAAACTCCAACCTGGATTTATACCAACTGCTTCACCCTAAGGTCCGACGCTCTCTAATAGATTATCCGACGGTATCTCGCGGCTGAGTTAAGCCTCGGTTCACGTCGTATTCCCCCCAAGGGTGAAATATGAAATGTGGTAGTGATCCTTCGAGGCAAAAGGGGTGTTTTTATCTGTTCTTGAAGGTACCTCCATATCTTTCCCTCAGTCAAGCCGAATTTTCGAATTTGCACGGAACCTGGAGGCTACCAATTTAGGGTGATCGCTCTTTACAATTCGTGATTACTTGAGAATCACTACAGGGTAGGAGGACGTGAATAAGTTGTTTCATAGAATGAAATACATCAGCCTCGTGTTCTGCAAGGATGAGGATGGATTGCCTGAGTCTGCCAACCTGAAAAGGTCTTCAGCTCATGTACCGTCCTCCATTGACATTGATGGTCTGACCTGTAATGTAGCCGTTTCCGGCAAGCATGACCGCCACGGCGGCTACTTCTTCGGCAGTCCCGAACCGACCTTGGGGGACAAGTTCCGGCTTGGCATTTGGGATGTTGGCGACCATCTCTGTACTGATGAAGGCCGGCGCAATGGCATTGACCGTAATCCCTTCTTTGGCCAAGAAAGCCGCGTAATAACGGGTCAATCCTAGAATTCCGGCCTTGGACGCGGCGTAATGCGGACCCACTACTCCCCCGACTTGCGCCGCAGTGGAAGAAATGTTGATGATACGCCCCCATCGTTGCGTTCGCATGGCAGGAAGCACCGCTTGAATCAACAGGAATTGAGATTTGAGATTAACTGCAAGGACTTCATCCCAGCTTTGCTCAGTGATCTCTTCAACAGGTTCGGCTCTAGCAATTCCCGCGTTATTCACCAGGATGCCGATTGGACCCAGCTCCTTCTGCACGTTTTCCACCATGCTGGAGACTTGGTCTGCTGCTGAGACATCTGCGCCGACAGCCACGCTACGTTGACCCAGGGCCTCGATCTGTGATCGAACTTCTTCTGCTTCTCTCTGTCGTGTTCGAAAGTTCACAGCAACGTGTACCCCGGCCTCTGCCAAGGCAAGCGCAATTGCTCGACCGATTCCTCGATCACCGCCGGTTACAAGGGCTATTTTGCCTTTCAATCCTGTAGCTATCGTCATGACTCCTACCTCTCCGGGCCCGTGGCAGACCGTGTGCCTTCAACCTCAATCTAGTTGTGGAACCATGATACCATACTCATTCAGGAGAGATATAAAACCGGAACAAGAGGCGAGTATCTCTCGCCCTCGAACTCGAAAGCTCGATTTTCCGCCGCGGTTACACCGGGGGCTTCAGTGGGGCCGTCGTAACTCAGACCGGCGGGGCTGCAATGAGCAACCTCTACGCGAATCCTCAAGAGGATGTTTCAATAGGTATTCGCCACATTCCCATGGCAGTGGTGCTTGGCGCGGAGGCTCAGCGCTACCAGGGAGTCCTGAAGAAGTTCCCGCCCAAGTTCAAGATCGGTTTTTCAGACGGCTTTTAGGGCAACTCTAGTTCAGGCGCGGCGCAGTAAAGGACGGGCGTCCTTATCGTCTATCACATAAATGGTTTGTTTATTAGCGATCCGGCAGCTCCATCTCTAGGATTGCCGAGCTCAGGGATTTGCCGTGCTGGTCAAGAGCTATGGTTCTCGTCACGCCTCCGCCCAGGGCCCCATGCATTACAAAGTTGAGGGCCCCAATGTTGGGCAGGGTATAGCGAA
>DATJPW010000094.1:0-2121 GCA_035506215.1 Desulfomonilaceae bacterium | reverse complement strand
CCGGCCTCGCCTGTGCCAACTGCACGGTGGAGATCTTTTCAGATAGCGGCGACGAAGGGGGAATCTACGAGGGGCGAACAAAGTCGGGTGAGGATGGCGCGTTTACCTTCGCCAAAGGCGCTTCACTGGCGGGTCCGAACCTGACTGCCACGGCCACGCAGACGGATGGGAGTACCAGCGAGTTCTCACCGCCTACACAGGGGAGCAGCCAGAATCTCAACCTGCAAGTTGGTAATGCGCCTCCGATGTTCCTTCAGCAAACCAGGCCATCGAACGAACTTGCTGACAACCGTATTGGGGGTACCGAGGAGGCACAACATATTGGTCCTTGGTTATGGAACGCGGGCGCAAAATGGATGCGCGTGATCGTCGACCCCTCTGGAAAATGGCAGCATGTTGACTGGAGTAAGGATGAATATGTCATCGATCCGAATGAAGAGGAAGCCATTGATAACCTGGTGAGCAATGGTTTAAGGATCATGCTGGTGCTCGACGTCTGGTATCCAGAGAGCAAGGTGGTCGATTGCCAGACCGAGAGTGGCATTGAAATTTACTCGAACTGGGTGCGGTTTATGGTTCGGCACTTCAAAGGCCGTGTCGAGTATTATGAGATCTTGAATGCGCCTGAGGACTTCAACACCGGGCCTTATGGAATGCCCGTGGAACCTTACACATATCTCGTGAAGCGAATAGCCCCCATCATCAGGGAGGAGTATCCCCAGGCGAAGATTGTCGTGGGGACTGTGGACACAATGTTGGACGTTTCTCGTGATTGGATGTTGAGATTCCTCAAATCCGATGCCATGCCACTCGTGGATGGTTTTTCATGGCACGGCATGTACGGGGCTGCTCCCTCGGACGACCCGCGGGGTGTTCTTGGCGGTGGATTTGCAGAGCATCAGATAGCAAACTATTGGGAGAATTACCCGGCTTTCGTAAAAGAAATAAAAAGTACTGCTACGGCTCATGGATTCCATGGCGAATTCCTCGCCGAGGAGATGATATGGCGGACTCCTGATTTGCAGGGCCCGTTTGAGCCATGCTGCTTTACTGATGTATCAGCCGCAAAGTACACTGCTCGCGCCATTATTATCCATTTAGGTCTCGATGTTGCTGTCGGGCTGGGCGAAACTGGCGATACTGGCGTTGTTCAGAGAGATTATTACATACCACGAACAAACTCAGTGATTCGAAATTTGTGCACCATCATGGCCGGAGTACAGCCCATAGAACTGCCCATCGTGATTGAAAGTGAGGCGGGCAACATCAAGCACTACGGGTTCTCACAAAGCAATGGTGATTTTCTGGTTGCCGTGTGGAGGGATGACGCAGCGGTGGATGTTGACCCGGGTATCGCATCCATAATAACAGTCCCTGGGTTTTCAAACTGCAATGCCGCGGGAATGGATGTCCTGAATGGCTTTGAACAAGGACTGATGACCAGCAATGAAAATGGCAGCTTAATGATCCGCGATCTTCTGATAAAAGACTATCCTCTGGTTATTCGATTGTCAGCCACGGATCCCCGGGTCCGAGCGCTGATTCGCGACCGGAATCAACGTCGTGCGCGGCGACCTCACAATTCGCGCTGACCTTGGTAGATGCCTGGACGGCGTCGACGCGGTCTTCCTCGTGTGGACCGCCCCGGCCGTCGCCGCCTCAGCCGCTGTGGAGCAATGCACACAGAGGTTAGTCGCGGAGGGTATTTCCTTCGTTGACGCGGAGAAATTGATCGCTCTCGTTCCTTTGGCATTCGGGCGGGTTCTCATTTCCCACATGGGCCAAGCGAGGTTCTCGCATAGCTTTTAGGACAAATCGACCGAGTAGGCTTCATGGAAGAATCTGTCCGCAATCATTTGGGCAAAATCGAAGCTGATGAAAATATCCGAGTAGTCTATGCGTGCGAGTCCGGCAGCCGCGCCTGGGGTTTTCCTTCCGTAGACAGCGACTACGATGTGCGCTTCATCTATATCCGGCCCGTCGAGTGGTATCTTTCCATTGACGAGAAGCGGGATGTAATCGAGCGACCGATTGACGCCGGACTGGATATCAGCGGCTGGGACCTGCGAAAAGCGCTGCAACTTTTCCGCAAATCGAACCCGCCGCTACTGGAATGGCTGA
>DATJPW010000093.1:0-15125 GCA_035506215.1 Desulfomonilaceae bacterium | reverse complement strand
GGCTGCTCATCGCCGCGGGTATCATCATCCTGCAAAGGCACTTGGCCGCTGCTAAACGAAACGAAGTCCCCGCTGGGGCCGAATCCAAGCCCCAAGCTGCTTAAAGTTCCTGTAGCCCGCCGGGTTCGCGACCGAACCTGGCAGGCTACCATTTTGACGAGGAGCTAAGCCATGAATTATTTAACATCTACAGCAACGACAATTGGTTTGCCGCTGGTAACAGAAAGGTCAGTATAACCTAAAGATGGAGATCTTGGATTGATCTCCATCCCAAGTCAATTCTGTGGAAATGTTGGGAGTGTTATGACCCGACCTTGGGCGTGTCTAGATCAGAGCGGAAAGCTTCCAGCACTCCTGCCCTACCGGCTGAGACACCTTAAAAGCTTCGTCAAGGGAAGGTCCATTTGGCGAGTTTCTCAGAATGCGTTGCGGCTTCAGGGTGAAGTTGTCGCAACATTCATCACAATCGTCCGACAGCACCGTGACGATCATCTGAACTTGATCGTCGGAATATATGGCTTGTTTGCCTACGAGCACAAGAGGATAGCGAGGGTTCCCGGATCGTTCCCGCGCCTCCAATTTTTCTGCCTTCCCCACCGGCCTTGACCCGGTCTGAGGAGAGCATTCCGTACAACTTCTGCATCCGGACATCATCATCTCCTATGAAATGTCGTATCTAAGACCAAGAGTACGGGTTCGAGCCGTCTGTGTCAAGTCATGCTGACCGCAAGAGACCGAGCCGGTAATTCCCTGCGAGCAACAACATGACGATTGCATCTGTCCAATCATGTTTTTGGGGAAATTACTCTTACCTCTTCGATGGAACTTCCCTCAAATTCTTCAAGGACGGCCCTGGTGATCGGGTTCTCTTGCGCCTCATTTTTCAGCGCTCTGTCAAGATCCGTCTGACCGTCATTGGGCGCTGAGTAAGGGTTTTCAGTTGCCAGAGATGTTTCTCGGGCCAACGTCAAGATTCTGAGACGGGCATCGCCGAAGAATTCCTGAAAAATTGCTTTGGCTTCCGATTTTGTGGCAAGCCCACTTTCAAATTGTTCCTTGTAAATAGCCTTAGTGAACCCAATTTCCACTTCGGTCGGGCCTACTACGATGAGCTTGCCGTGGTCCATGATTGAGCTCAGCGCCTGATCGTGTGCCCGGGAACTGATTCGCTCTTTTATGATCGACCAAAGTTCATCCGGCGTTTCGTTGCGTACTGACGTAACCTTTCTGGTAGGAAGAGGTTTGGACCTTTCACGATCTTTCTCTTTTTGGGCAGCTTTTCCTTCCTTGATCGGCTCACTTGGCGAGGGCGCCTTCTTTCGACTACTTGCGGTCTTTGTTTCCACGACGACCGCATTTCCCATCATCTTGTCGGGCAACTCTTTTGGAGCGGATCCGATGCTGGAGTCCATCAAGCGAATGATTTCGGAAAGCTCCACAATTTTCGGCGCGGATGCCATCTTGAGCACGGTCATCTCCAGACCGACCCATGGATTGCCGGATCGCTTGATCTCTCCCTCAGCACGAAGAAGTATGCTGAGGAGATTGTGGAAATCCTCGGCTGATGCTTGACCAGCCAGACTCTCCATCTCTTGCAGCTCTGATGCGGGCGCGTCGATCATGCCTTCCGCCCTGGCGTTCTGCGGGACTGTCCTCATGACAAGCAGGTTCCGAACATATCGCAGCAAGTCGAGAACGAACTGATCAGGATCATACCCCTGTTGCAGAAGCCCTTGTACCAATGCCAGCGAACCTGCCGAGTCTCCGGCCAGGACAGCGGTCATCAGGCGAGCTAGGCTGTCAGCCGCGGTTATTCCCAAAATAGCCATCACTTCAGCAGCCGTGACCGCTCGAGGATTGAAACCGATCACCTGATCCAGCAAGCTCAGCGCATCCCTGAAAGAACCCTGAGCTTCTCTCGCAATGAGGGCCAGAGCCTCTTGCTCTGTTTCTATACCCTCCTGCTCGAGTATCCGCGACATGCCGTTGATTATGTCTTGCATGGAAATGATTTTGAAATTGAACCGCTGGCAGCGAGAGTTTATTGTCGCGGGCACCTTTTGCGGCTCGGTGGTGGCGAAAATGAACTTGGCATGAGGCGGGGGTTCTTCAAGGGTCTTTAACAAAGCGTTAAACGCGTTGATAGAGATCATGTGCACTTCATCGATAATTATTATCTTGTAAGGAGAACTGACCGGCGGATATTTGATGTTTTCATTGATCTCTCGGACATTATCAACAGACGTATTGGAAGCGCCGTCGATCTCCTGGACATCAACACTGATACCTGCCGATATCTCTTTGCACGAAGTGCATTTATTGCACGCCGCGGCCTCTCCGGGTTGCCGTTCGGAGCAGTTCAACGCCTTGGCCAGAATGCGAGCCACGGTGGTTTTGCCTACCCCTCGTACTCCGCAAAAAAGGAATGCATGAGCGACACGTCCCGAAACAATAGAGTTTGTAAGCGTACGGACAACATGTTCTTGGCCCACCACCTCACTGAAGGCGCTGGGTCTGTACTTTCTGGCAAGGACTAGATATGAAGGCATGCCTCTGAAATTTCCGGACAGGAAGGAAAACAGCCATGGCCGGTGACCGGGGTCGAAGGCCGACTCCCGAGATTACTTCCGCTGCTTCCTCCCGGACCTGACGGGTTGAGCAACTCCAAGTCGCCTCTCCCGATCACCGGCCACGGCTGTTTTCGTAGGTCTGCCGTTGCGCGAACCGTTATAGATTAAGTTCTATTATTAACAAATGATTTTAAGGGGCGTCAAGGGATACTCCCAATAGCTTTAACAGGTTGCCGGACAGCACCGAACGAAGATCGTTTCCTGCAAAACATGCTTCTACCTTACGCTTTTCGCTTGCCGGAATCCCGAAGGGGTAATCCGAACCGAACATCATGCGACCTATCCCGTAGGTTTCTGCAAAATCCTCGATCTCTTGACGGGAAGCCAGAGCGGTGTCCACCCACACTGTTTCATTCTCAAATAAGCCGGCTTTCTTCAATCTATAATAGCCGCCGTTAAGTCCCCCCATATGGGGGATAATGATGACGGTTCTCTGCGCGATCTCCTTTACGAATTTCAGGGTATTGGCAAATTCCTCCTCCAGCGTAATCGGCAGTCGTTTGCTGCAAATTTCATCAATTTTATTGTGACAGCGTGGTGAATCGTAAAAATAAACCGGCTCACCGGGGTGACGATGCCACTTTATGCCGACGAAAGCGTCCGGGGTCCGAACGAAATCATTCCAGACGAAAAAAAATGGGAAAATGTTTCGCCCCGATGCGATCCTCACCAAATAATCGTGAACTTGACGCCTGCTGTGGCGGTATTCGTCTGAATCTACAAAGAAGCTGTCGTATCGGTCGTAAATCTCTTCAACAGGAGAAAACACGACACCTCCATCAATGCCGCCAAGCTGCCATTCACCGGAAAGTTCTTCGAACGGCACGGTCATTCCGCAATGCGTATGTGCGTCAAGCACCGGAAAATCCATAAGTACCTCTTGTTCTTATCCTATGAAATCAGTAGGACCGGCATCTTGCCACTCCGGCCCTCGGAACCGCGAGACACCAGGGCAATCATCGGACCGGCAAGATGCCGGTCCTACTGACTAATCTCACAAGAACTTTGGAGGAAGCAGCCCGCTCTTAGAAAACTCAAAGGCCGGCATAACTATCAACGTCGATGTACCGTGGGCGAGTAGCTTGCCCTCCTGATCCGTAACTTCAGCTTCACCGAGGCCAAGTGTTTTCCCTAGCTTGATGCGGCGTCCACGAGCAACAAGCTTGCCCGTGACAGCGGGAGCGAGATAGTTCAGTTTCAGTTCCACGGAAGTCATGCCCGCGTTCTCATCTACTTCCGAAAACACCGCCCAGAAAACAGCGGCATCTATAATGGTTGAGAAGACCCCTCCATGCACAACCCCAAAAGGCTGAAGATGTTTCTCGCCCAACTGAATCTCGAGAAGGGAGGTGCCAACATCGAATTCAAGAAGCGTCATGGATTGCAGACGAAAATAGGGACAATCATTTGTGGCCGATCTGATGGCTTCCACGTACTCGGGATTTATTCTACGCATGAAACTTCCTTTAACCCATAATCTTTTCAAGCATTTTTCTATAGAAATTGGCCTATCCGGGCGCTCAAAAGAACCTTAGTCTGAGTGAAACTCTGTCGTCCAGTCGCTCGATTCCTTCCTCTCGGGCTGCTTCAATCGCACGCGTATATTCGACGCGACTAACCGATCTGTCGAGTTTCGAATGTTCGTACGCGCGTCCGCACGGTCTGTACTGATTCATTATATTCACGTACGTGTTGGTCGAAACCTCTTTCGCCAGGAAACGCATAGCTTCACGAGTCCCTGCCATGTCATCCGGCATGACCAGGTGCCTGACCAACAGTCCGCGTGTGGCGATCCCTTTTTCATTGATCTGCAGATCGCCTACCTGCCTGTGCATCTCGATGATTGCCGCTCGTGCTACATCAGGGTAGTCGGCCGCGTTCATGAGCTCCTGGCTTATTTGAGAGTCCATGAACTTCAGATCGGGCATGTAAATATCAATCACGCCGTCCAGCAATCTGAGTGTTTCCACGGAATCGTAACCGCCGCTGTTGTACACGAGCGGCACTCGTAATCCACTCTCGGCAGCCCATTTTACAGCGTCCAGTATCTGGGGAACCACATGGGACGGTGTGACGAAATTTATGTTGTGGCAACCGAGCCTCTGGAGTCCGACCATGAGGCCGCCGAGAGTAGCGGTATCCATTTCCTGACCTTCCATCAGGTGGCTGATCTCGTAATTCTGGCAGAACAGGCATTGAAGATTGCAAGAAGTCATGAAAATGGTGCCTGACCCACCCGATCCCACGAGAGGGGACTCTTCTCCGAAATGGGGATTGGCCGACGATACGACAGCTCGGGCCCCAACCTGGCAAAAGCCCTTCTCGCCCTCGATCCGGTTGACCCTGCAATTTCTCGGGCAAATAATACATTCCTTCAAGATTTCTCGGGCCTGGTCGATCTTGCTTTGTATTTTTTCCTCTTTCACGGTTTTGAGGTAAGCCGGTTCAAACATCTATGTTTCCTTTATGTCTTGCTAGTTGTCATTGTCGTAAAATTTCCGTTGCAAATCAGGAAGTCATCGTAATCCACGGAGACCAGGCACAGGCCGTGAGGCGGTCCTGTGGGGCCGGACCGGGAACGGTCGCAAGACACAAGGATGTCCCTGAACTCTTTCGGCGTGATTTTTCCCTTTCCCACCATTATGATTGTCCCCACTATACTACGGACCATGTATCTCAAGAAACCGGTGGCGCGTATCGAAAAACGTGTGATTCCCTCATTAACGGCGATATCCCAACGCGCTTCCAAAACCTCCCTGATTGTTGACGGCGTGCCGTCGGTGGCGGATCCGAATGCCGCAAAGTCGTGGCTGCCAATCAAATATGAAGCCGCCACATTCATTAACGAAACTTCCAATTGATACGGGATGTGCCACGCGTACAGGCGCTGTACAGGTGATCTCAGGGGAACGTTCAGTACTTGATATTGGTAGGTCTTGGACCGAGCGGAATGTCTTGCGTGAAAATCGTCTGCCGCGCGGTCCAGATAACGAACAACGATGTCTGCGGGCAACAAGGCATTGCAGCCGGTACGAAGTTCTGCAAGTGAGTGAGCCCAATCGGCAGAGAAGTGCGCCACCTGACTAACCGCATGGACCCCTGCATCGGTACGGCCTGCTCCGTGAACGCGCGTCGGAACCTTCAGAATGCGGCCAAGCGCAGCTTCAATACTCCCTTGTATTGTAGGGAGGTCCTTTTGAAGCTGCCAACCGTGGTAGTTTGTCCCGTCATACTCCACGACGGCCATGAATTTTTTCATGATGAGTAAGAAGAGGAGAAGAATCCGGGGAGTCCTTTTTTGCAAAAAAGGGCTCCCCGGACCCCTCCCAAAAAACTCCTAAATAAAATGCGGTCAAGCCCTTGCTGCTGTCCACACGGTGAATGCGTTAAGCTTTTGTGGCCGTATTCGCCGCCATGCTTAGAAAGTACCGATGCAGACGATCATCTTCCGTCAACTCCGGGTGAAAAGCCGTCACCAGCAAACGGCCTTGCCGAGCGGCCACGATCCTTTTGTCACGAACACGGCACATGACTTCTACGTCAGGGCCCACATCTTGAATTATCGGCGCCCTTATAAAGACTCCATGAAAGGGTCCGTCCGGGATCCCTTTAATATCAAGATCCTCCTCGAAACTGTCCACTTGTCGACCGAATGCGTTCCTCTGGACTACCATGTCCATGATTCCCAAAATCGGTTGATCGTGGCCGACGTCCCGAGCCATAAAGACCAGCCCGGCGCATGTTCCCCACAGTGGTATGGATTTCGACAAATCCCGTAATGGTTCAAGCAATCCAAAGGTAGTCGCAAGCTTGCCCACTGTGGTACTTTCTCCGCCAGGTATGATCAGTCCGTCAATGTCTGACATATCCTCAGGCAAGCGTATCTCACGGCACTCCACTCCGATCCGTTTCAGGACCTGGCAATGTTCCTGGAAATCTCCTTGAAGTGCCAGCACTCCTATCTTCATTCTCGTTTACCAGCCTCTGCCCGCCAAGCGAGCCTGTTGCGGCAGTTCGGAGACCCCTATACCGACCATTGCTTCGCCCAGGCCCTTGCTCACTTCGGCCAATATCTTCGCATCATTGAAGTGGGTCACTGCTTCGACTATAGCCTTGGCCCTCGCAGCAGGATTACCGCTCTTGAATATTCCCGATCCCACGAACACGCCGTCCATTCCCAATTGCATCATCATTGCCGCGTCCGCAGGGGTGGCCAACCCACCCGCGGCGAAATTTACGACCGGCATCCGTCCTTTTTTCGCGGTCTCTTCAACCAGTTCGAAAGGAGCACCGATCTCTTTACTGTAAGCCATCAGTTCGTCGCCTCTCATGGTAGTGAGACGTTGTATTTCGCCCAGTACCGCTCGAGCGTGCCGGACTGCCTCAACCACGTCACCTGTGCCGGCTTCTCCTTTGGTGCGAATCATAGCCGCTCCCTCGCCGATTCTCCTGAGGGCTTCCCCGAGATTTCGACATCCGCAAACAAATGGGACCTTAAAACCCCGTTTGTCTATATGGTGCGCTTCGTCCGCGGGAGTGAGAACTTCGCTTTCATCTATGTAATCAACCCCGATTGCCTCCAGAATCTGAGCTTCTACGAAGTGTCCTATGCGGCATTTCGCCATCACCGGGATTGTGACCGCGTCCATTATTTTGACTATCAGTCCTGGATCACTCATTCGGGCCACGCCGCCGTGCGCGCGGATGTCCGCAGGGACTCGCTCCAATGCCATGACCGCGCAAGCACCGGCATCTTCTGCGATGCGCGCATGATCCGGAGTGACCACATCCATAATTACTCCACCTTTGAGCATCTGAGCGTGGCCTCTTTTTACGGTTTCAGTCCCAGTTTCCATTTGCGATCTCCCGATTCTATCGTGAATACAGCGCCGGCCCTAAAGCCACCTAATCTAAACATTATACCACGTTTATTCAGATGTTGAATCGCCATCTAACTTCCACAGCATACTTTTTCCCAGCTGTGAAGGTGCGCCGTGCAGGCCGGATTTCTGCATTGAGTGACCAAACAAATGTTCGGTCGAAACCTAGGCACGTCAGGCTGTGAAGGTGGCGATTTGTGAAGGGCTTATACTATGCGCGGCGTTTCAGCTCATGGATGAGAGAAGCTTTCACGATGTTCTTTGTCCTCAGCAACTAGGTTCGGGACTGCTGTATCGATGTTGAGCCCCTCTGTTCCTTCTTTTCGTTTCAAAATGCTCTTGAACTTACTAACAGCCGAAGATTTTTCCGATCCATGAGTTCGCTCGTCTCGGACAGGAATTGACTTGCCTGTGATCTCACCGTAAACCGCGTTTAATATTTCCTGAATGCTGTTGAAGACCGTCTGGACGATGGTGGGGTCCAATTGAATGTCGCCGCGGGCTGTTCGACCTCTTTCGAGAGTGTCTTCCGCTATATTATAGGCTGCAATAATGCTACGGATGATGTTTTTCCTGCGGTGAATCTCCCGCCAAGCAATCCAGGAGGCAAAGACGGATGTCATGCCAAACAAAACGCACAGCACGAAGACGATTACATTGAAGTACTTAATCGTTATATCCAGCAAGTTCATGTTTTCCATGGTAAATACCTCATCATGGAGTACGAACACTAGTCCCTGTCCAGCCGGGCAGTCCACCCCTATCAGGAAACATTTGCGCGGTCAATGCAAATGCATGGAGCAATATTAAGGCCGAAAGCTGAGAGATTTTCCGATAACCTCCCCGACTTACGGCCTTTAGCTCACATCAACCGCTGTTACTTCTTCTGTTCTTCGATTTTTTTGATCTCGTCAAGAACGAACTGTTTGAAGGAATCATCAGGACTCATAAGATTGGCTATGTCTCCAGCGAGATTTGAAGGTCGAATCTTGCAAATCCAGCCATCTCCGTAAGGATCCGCATTAATTTTTTCCGGTTCATCTTCCAGGTCTTGGTTGACCTCCGCGACTTGCCCGGAAACTACCGCATAAATTCTACCAACCCATTTGCCGGATTCGATTGATCCGAAAGGTTTCCCTTGGCTCAGGTCGTCGTCCTCTTGAGGAAGATCCACGAAAGTGATCTCACCAGCTTGTTTGGAAACGAACTCAGTCGCGCCGGTGACCACCAGGTCGCCCTCCACTCTCGCCCAAAAATGATTCTTTTCGTACTTCAGGTCGTCCGGAAACACATAACCCTCGAATTCCATGGCAGCCTCCTATGCTTCAACGATCTTTAACAGATCAGCGGGTTTTACACGATTGAGCTTGAACCCTAGCTCTTCAGACGACATACCGAGCGACAAGCCTAAAATCTGTGGATAATAAACCACAGGAACTTTCAGATCTACGCCTGCTGCTTTGGCGATTTTTTTCTGCTGGCCTTCGTACATCACATTGCAGAACGGGCAGACAAGAACCAGCGCATTGGCTTTGGTCTGCGCCACTTCCTCCAATTTCACTCTTGCCAGAGCGTTGGCAACTTCTTCCGAGACCCCGAGAACGCCGCCTCCGCAACAATCTTTCATGGAAGTGTAGTCGATGGTTTGTGCGCCGGTAACAGAAATCAATTCGCTCAACGTTCTGGGCACATCCGGGGAATCAAAGCCCACATTGAGTTCCGATGGCTTTAGATAATGGCATCCGTAGTGAGGCGCCAGGGCCACGTCTGAAAGGGGGCGGGTAACGGCGGCTCTGATAGCATCCAGTCCAATTTCCTCCCACAGAAGCCTCATGTAGTGGCGAACTCTCACAGGACCTTCATACTTGAGGCCTACTGACTTGAGACGCCGGTTAACTTCTTCCTTCAGTTCAGGATGATGATCCAGCACATGCGCGGCTTCGCTGAGCGTGCCCGCGCATGCATTGCATAGAGCACAGATTTCGAGTCCTTCCCTTTCAGCCAGTGCAAGGTTTCTGGCGGCAATTACGAGGGTGTCTCTTGTGTTGAGGGACTTCAAAGGAAACCCGCAGCAGCCAAAAGCCTCAAGATCCTTAAAGGTGATACCTAATTTTTCAGCGGTAAGCCGGGCCGCAACCTCGTAATTGAGGTTCCTCACCGGGACCGTGCATCCAAGAAACAGAAGCGCTTCCATTAGTACTTTCTTCCGGTCTGCCAGGCCGCTTGCGGCCCTTGGCAGCGGCTCGAGACAACCGATCCGTACAGTGTGTCAAAAGTCAATTCATACACGATCACGCACGTATTGTCAGGGGAAAACTTAACAGCATCGATCGGGGCCGCGGAGCGCCGCGCGTCTACAATAAAGCTTCATAGTCTTCAGGATGCTCTTTGATCGAAGGCAGCCCCAGTTTTGCGCGCTTTTCGTTCTCGAAATCCCCGACCTCATAAAGGCGCCCCCGTTCCTTGAGCAAATTCCTTTGTCCGGTCAGACCGGCCGGCACGCAGGCTTCCTGGACAGCAAGGTTCTTGATAGCGAACATCACTTCGGTGAATTTCACATTCTGGGGGCATACTTCGTGGCATCCGTAACAAGAAGAACACAGCCAGATGAAATCGCTCTCAAGGACTTCCTTTTCCATCCCGAGCAGGGCCATTCTTATGATTTTTCTGGGATCGTACCGCTTCTCCACAGTCTCTATCGGGCAGGCCGCTGTGCAAGCCTTACATCCGAAACACGCTCGAATTCCCTCGCCACCGGGCTGTCGGGCCACTCGATGTTTGAAAGAAGGGTCAAGTTCGTTTAACTTTCTGCGGCTCATCGGGTTGCTCCCATAAAGACCCCGGTCATAGCCGGCGAGGTCCCTGACGGCCTGCACGACAAAATGCCGGCGTACACGGATTTGAACTTATTATCGGCCGGATTAAGGCAGCGCGTCCCTTTCTTTGCACTGGATCGGACAAATGACACGCGAATACGCATTAGTTAAACCATACCCGAGGAGCGTAACAGTGTCAAGAGACGCAGTCTCAGAAGGGGTTAGCTGCGACAGGACTTTCAACAGGACATGAATCGGGCTTTACCGGAAAAGAAGAATTTTGGTTCCTGAGATGGTGTATTAACCGATTGTATCGGACGGATAAGCGAGCGCTGTCATGATCTCTGAATAATTAGGACATTCCTTCTTATTTTGTGATCTCAGCATTCAGGGAAGATTTGTCGGAAAATGTGACCGTTACCAAAAGCGTGGCTTTCGGGTCTGAAAGCATGCCGTTGTCCGCAGCATACAGATAAATTGTGCGCCGACCTGAAAGAGGAACCTGCATCAGGCCTCCTTTTTCGTTGATGAGCTTGTAGATTTGCGGGTAAAATGCAACCCCGAGAAACATGGTTCCGGGTTTTCCTTCACTGGACCAGCGAACCACGCCGTCATTCCCGCTTATATCCACTTTTGCCAGCTTCTTGTTGTCCACTTCAATCTTCAGCGTAAAAGTGCCGTCCAGGTATCCGTCTTTGCCCGGTCGATTCGAAGTATTAACAAGATCGGCAATGAATCCGCGGAATTCGCATATCAGCACCCCCTTGGCCCTTGGAGGTTCCTCGACGCCTGGGACCACCGTGGCCGTTGTGGCGGGAGGCCTCCGCACAACCTGTTGATATGAGGAACCGTCGGCGAGATGCACAATTATCCGCATCCGGTGATGAGTCGAGGTGATGTCACCCGGGTCCGCGACGTACAAATAGAATTGCGCCCTGCCGTCTATAGGAATTCTGACAGATGCGTCCGTCCTGTTTAAAATGGCTGTAGGCGCGGTCTGATATGCTACGGCCAAGCCCCAACTTTCGGGAGTGCCGGTGGTACTCCATTTCCTGCCCGTCCCATCAATACTGCCGATCTCAATGCCGGTGATAAAATTCTTGGGAGAGACCTCGATGTCCAGCCCGAAAACGGCATCGGCCTCGTTGTCCGGCTTCAAGCCGGCATATCGACCCACAGCGTCAGTGGATGCAAACCCCAAAAACGTGCCCAGAAAGTTGACTTTGTTGGGAGTGGCAACCTGTTCGGGAGCGCGCTCGGATGAAGGCTGGGCTGCCCTCTGAACAGGGGCCCAGGATACGCCTCCGTCGCTGAACGTCACTGCGATCCGGTAGTTTGTCTTACCGCCTTCAATGCTGCCGTTGTCCGCGACGTAAAGATTCAGGTCGATCCTGTCCTGGACTTTGATGGCGACGCTTCCATCCTTCTTGTTAAGCAAACGTACAGGGTCCTGCACTGACGCCACACCAATGGCCCAGTGGGTACTAGTGGGGACAGTATCCCATACAGACGCCACGCCGTCGGTATTTCTTATTTCAATGGCCGTGATCTCTTTGTCTTGGGCTTGAACGCTCAGGACAAACAGGCCGTCCGGTTTGTCGTCTCCCGCAATTGTCTTGCCCGGCCCCACCGCGTCGTAATTCGAGATTCCCTTGAGGATGGCTGACATTCGGACCGGAAAAATGCCCGTACGCGGGGGGACAGGTTCCGTACGCGGGGGGCTTTCGGCTTGTGCAAGATCGATGCGCGCTGTGTTGTTGAGGCTCGGGCTTTCAATTTCATTCAGTAGGTCATCCGCATTGAGACTGTAATCGGTTCCTGCAACCCCGGGGAATGCCCCATTCGTCGCAGGCCGAGCAAAATCCTGCAAGACAAGGGTAAGAACTGCCCCGATCAGAGCCATTGCGAGAAATAATTGAAGAGATCTCTTTACCGGCAGGAAGAACCTCCCCTCGGTTGGGTCGTCTCTTAGAGACGAAACTTCTTATATATTCCGCAATCTAGTTGACAGAATTTTCCAATGTCAACCATAAATGTGCCTGATGTTTAACTATCAAATTGTTCGCAAGAATGCTTTGTGTTGACACCGTATTCATCACAATCTTAGAATCACTTCTTTCGGTGCAGTGTTTTGTTAATTTTTCACCTCAAGGAGGGCTGCTCGTGGTCAAGGTGGGCATGATCGGTGGTTCCGGTTTCGATGATCCCGATTTTCTGACTGACGTGAAATACATCAAGAAAGGCACCCCATTCGGCGCGCTCTCGTCCGATCTGATAGTCGGCAAGGCGGGCGGGATGGAAACAGTAATCATATTGAGGCATGGGCCGGGGCATCGCATTCGGCCGTCGGCCGTGAATTACAGGGCCAATGTGTGGGCCATGAAAGACATGGGGGTCACCCACATTATAGCCACTACTGCATGCGGATCGCTGAGGGAAGAAATAGAACCGGGTCACCTGGTTTTTCCCGATCAGTTCCTGGATTTCACGCGGCAGCGAGAAAGCACCTTTTACGTGGGTGATCAAGTGGTGCATATAGCAGTCGCGGATCCGTTTTGCGAATATTTGAGACGAATACTTATAGCGACTGCCGCGGAAGGAAATATCGCTCATCATCCCAAAGGAACAATTGTCACGATTGAAGGACCAAGATTCTCCACTCGCGCTGAAAGCAAGATGTTTCGCTTACTGGGTGGCGACATAATTAACATGTCCACAGTTCCGGAAGCTGTTTTGGCTCGGGAGGCGGGCATCTGTTATGCCACAGTGGCCATGAGCACTGATTATGATTCCTGGCATCACAGCGAGGAACCGGTAACATGGGAAATGATAGCGGTAACCATGGAAAAAAACGTGGAGAATGTAAAAAAAATCTTTTTCGATAGCCTGCCGCGCATTACTCAAGAAGACTGCGAATGCCGCAGGGCCATTGAAACCGCTACGGTATAAACGGACACGGAAGGACCGAAACCATGGAACTGGCTGATCGAATCGAATGCGCGCTTGGCAAATATCCCGTAGATCTACTCCTCAAGAATGCTCGTCTGGTAAACGTATTTTCGGGCGAAATCCATCCTGCTTCAGTGGCTGTTCACCAAGGAATAGTTGCAGGTTTTGGAGACTACGATGCGGTGGAGACCGTCGACTTGCGGGGATCTTACATCACCCCCGGCTTCATAGACGGTCATATCCATCTTGAATCCAGCATGCTCAGCATCCCGGAGTTTGCCGGAAATGTGGTGCCTCGCGGGACCACAGCGGTGGTAGCGGACCCGCATGAGATAGCGAATGTGCTGGGTCTGGACGGGATTCGCTACATGCTTGAATCAAGTGAGAAAAGCCCTCTCAGGGTATTTATTATGTTTCCATCCTGCGTTCCGGCTACCCCATTCGAGACTTCAGGGGCCGAGCTTACCTACCGCGACATGGCAAGCTTCAAAAACCACGACCGCGTTCTTGGCCTTGCGGAGATGATGAATTTTCCGGGCGTGATCGCCGAAGATCCGGAGGTGCTTGCCAAGATTAAAGAGTTTCAAGAAAAAGTGCTCGACGGCCATTGCCCGGGCCTTACGGGAAAGGCCCTGGCCGCTTACGTGATTACCGGCATAGGGTCCGACCACGAGTGCACCTCGCTTGGCGAGGCGCAAGAAAAGCTGAGACTGGGAATGCGCGTAATGATAAGGGAAGGTTCCGCGGCCAAAAACCTTGACGAGCTATTACCTGTACTGAACGAGCACAACTCCCGGAATTGTTTCTTTGTCACAGACGACCTTGATCCACGGGATATTCTTGAAAAAGGGCATGTTGATGTTCTGGTGCGAACGGCAATAGGCAAAGGTATTGATCCGGTAAGAGCGATCCAAATGGCTACCCTGAATACCGCGCAGTATTTCCGGCTGAAACGAATGGGCGCGGTGTTGCCCGGATACGCGGCAGACCTCGTGATTGTAGATGATTTGCAGAAACTTACGGTCAGCAGAGTTTACCAGGCCGGCCGGCTGGTAGCAGAGAATGGGCGTATGGTCCTGCCGGCGATACCCAGGGGGGAAATCCCGGTTCGCAGCAGTATCAATGTTGATTGGAAACGAATCGAGGACCTATCCCTTGTGGCTACAGGCCATTCAGCAAGGATTATCCAGGTTGTGCCCGGTCAGATCTTCACCAAGAGCTTGGTTGAACCTGCGCCTGTCCGCGATGGGAAAGTAGTGGCCGATCCTGATCGAGATATTTTGAAGATGGCAGTCATTGAAAGACACAAGGGGACCGGCGCTTTTTCTCTAGGATTGATCCGGGGTTTTGGCCTGAAGAGCGGCGCTATGGCGTCAACCGTGGCGCATGACGCTCATAACATTATCGTGGTAGGCGCGAATGATGAAGATATGCTCGTTGCCGCGCGTGCGGCGGCGGAGATCGGGGGCGGCATGACAGTGGCGGACAAAGGCCGGGTCATAGCAAAGCTGCCGTTGCCGATAGCCGGCTTGATGTCCCCGGACTCCATCGAACAGGTAAGCGGCAACCTGGAAGAAACGATTCGGGCCGCGCAAATCCTGGGGTGCCCATTGGAGTCACCGTTTGCGACACTTTCCTTCATGGCGCTGACGCCCATACCGGAGCTGAAGCTTACCGACCAGGGCCTGTTTGATTCTATAAATTTTAAGTTCGTACCATTGTTTGAAGATTGAAAAGATTCGATATCCTGTCCTAAGTTTCTACAGTATGTTTCTTGCCTTAATGTCCAGGTATCGATCCAGCAAGGCTGAGGAGATTTTGTCCGGCTCTGTGTCTATCACCATGACGCC
>DATJPW010000092.1:0-3705 GCA_035506215.1 Desulfomonilaceae bacterium | reverse complement strand
AAATTGAGGAGGAGCACATTAGGAGGGTCCTTGCCGCAAGCAAATCCCTCCAGGAAGCTGCTGACACGCTCGGCATAGATCAAGCCACTCTTTGGCGTCGGCGAAAACAATACGGAATCTGAGAAGCACAAGGGGAGCGGTCCATTCAGTGACGATTGGGTAGTGGTCTTGGAACATCACACTCCAAGTTTTGGCAATCACCATCTGATTCCTTTTGTGTTGACGAGTTGCCACAAACGCGAATAAGCTCGGATGTCCCGACGTGACTGGTATCTTCTCCTTACGATAAGAACCTGTTTGTCCGATTCAGACTGACTTCGAGTTAATAGATGAAGATAACTGTTCTGGTGATCCTCAATTTGGCCCTCGTCGGGCTTTTTGTTTTTCTGATCCGGAAGTCCGGCCTACTCACCTACTATCGTGACGGCCGATTCTGGCTGACTTTCTTTGCTGTTGCCACAATTACCTTGATGGATGAGCTTACGTCAGTCTTTTATGCTCCCGCGGAAGCGTATCGCTTCATCGGACCCAGCGCCATCGTGTTCATAGCTTTCACCGCGCTATTTATCCATTACATGACTACTCGCCTGGTCGAGATCGCTGAGATTCTCGACCATCATAAAATTTATGGCGGAGGGGTGTATTCCTTTTCCTATCTGGTTCTCGGCCCTCTGGTTTCGTTTATAGCCGTCGCCTCTATCATGGTGGATTATATTCTGACCGCCTGTATTTCTTCCATCAGCGCGGTGGAGAACGCCTCTTCCTTTTTTACCATGTCTCATCATTGGAAGATGGTGACGGCGCTTGCGATTGTCTGGTCCATCGCAGGACTTAACATTCTGGGTATCCGAGAAAATGCGCGTTTCGTCTTCAGCATTTTTGTTCTTGCGACCTTTATTTTTCTTAACTTGATCGCTTCAGGGATCCTGGCGCTGGATAACCTTGCGATCGACAAGTTGAGAGAATCTTTCACCCACGCTGAACAGCGCCTCTCTTCAGGCTCGTTGGCGCATTCATACGGAATTTTCATCGCCTCCACAGCCAGTTGTGTGCTGGCTTATTCGGGAGTGGAATCTGTGTTGCAGACGGCGGGACTCGTTCGGACTTGGCGTGAAATCGGAAAGGCCTACATATTTCTTGCCGTATCCGTGGGGATTGTGACCCCGATATTGGCAGCCTTGGCTTTGTCCGCTCCCATAGATTTTAAAGCGCACGAAGGGGACCTGATAACATTTTACGCCACTCTGACCAGCGGTGTCCCTTTCGGAATAGCCGTGGCAGTGCTTGCCAGTCTAACGCTGATCATGGCCGTCAACACCGCATTTGTGGCATCCAGCGAGCTTTTGGAGCGCGTCGCGGAGCGCTACGGCTTTTATTGGCTGATCGCCATTAATCGCAAGCAGTCCTTGTACCGCATCCATGTTATGAACGCCTCGGCCTATTCGGTAATCATCTTAATTACTCAGGGCAGCCAGATGATTCTCGCTGACATGTATGCGCTCGGGCTGATAGCAAGCTTCTGCATTAACATGGGGGCCCTCCTGATTTACAGGTATTTCATGGGTACCAAAGAAGTGATCCATTTTTACACGAGTCGTCTAGTCACCCTAGTAATATTCCTGATTTTTTTGAGCTGCTTTGTGTTCCTCGCCTGGATGAAACCTCATGGAACCCAGTTGTGGGCGACAATTACCGGGATAGTCCTAGCAGCCGGGCTGTACGTAGCAAAGAAAAGGGCCCCTGAGATCAAAGAGATAGCGCAAACTGACAGCCAGATGGACCTGATACTATATCTGGCCGAGTCAGCAGAACCTGATGTGCACATCCTTTTCCGCCGGCCAAGAGAAGAGGCATTAAGAAATCCCAAAAGCAATGAAGCGTATGTAACCTTTTATTCTCCCCGGCAGGGAATACCCACCAGACTCGCCCCGAATCATTTCCGTTTCGTTGTGATTAAAAGAAGCGTTTATCAACATATGGTGGGTTTATTGAACGTCGTCCAATACGAGATGGCAGGCCGCGACGTAACCGTCCATTTCGGGTGGCCTCTCTCATCTTGGTTGGACAGACTCTCCATAGGAGTTATGGTATTCAATATGATGAGGTTGCCCGGTCAGTTTCCTGATTTCAGGTTTCAAATCACTTATCCGGGGAAGCCTTACCAGGCAACAAAGTCAATCATCTGACACCAAAATGGTTGAGGAATGTGTTAACAATGACGGGAGTCAGATTTCATCGGGTGAGGTAGGGCGGCCGGAATGGGGCATTCCCTATCAAAATCAATTATTTCGACTACTTGGTGGTTCCGAGAATTGATGATCCTGCAAGCTTGGCAAGAATTGAGGAAGAGAATATTCGGAGAGTCTTGACCGCGAGCAAATTGATCCAGGAAGCTGCTGACAAGCTCGGCATAGATCAAGCTACCCTTCAGCGTCGGCGAAAACAGTGCGGAATCTGAGAAGAGCACCATGGGGTATCCGTCAACTTGGGATTTGGCGAGCGGCCAACTTGCAAACTGCAAGACCCCGTACGATTTCTACTTGCAAAATGCACACCTAAGAAATACTGATTCAGGATGTCTCCCGAAGGTACCCGATGATACCGGTCATTCAAAATTTTATGACCGTGGCGTCACGCTAGAAGAGTTATTGGAGCAAACCACCAATGAAGTTTGCAGTCCTACTAACGATTAATATCGTCTTGGTTGCCCTTTTTCTTTATCTCCTGCGAAAACCCGGACTACTCACATCTTATCTCAACGGACGCTTCTGGCTGACTTGGTTAGGAGTGGGTGTCATCACCCTGATGGACGAGCTGACTTCTGTCTTCTACGCCCCAGCTGAAGCCCATCGGTTCATAGGCCCGGCTGCAATATTCTTTATCGCCCTGACATCCATACTCATCCGTTTTTTCAGTTCCCGTTTGGTAGAGATTTCGGAAATTCTGGAACACCACCACTTATTCGGCGGCGGAGTTTATTCCTTTTCTTACTTGGTCTTAGGTCCGGTAATTTCCTTTGTGGCGGTGTCATCGATCATGGTGGATTATATCCTCACCGCCTGCATATCGGCCATAAGCGCCATAGAAAACGCCACTTCCTTTTTTGCGGTCTCCCAGGTCTGGAAGATGGCCACAGCAATTGTGATCGTCTGGGCCATTGCCGGTCTGAACATTTTGGGAATCCGGGAGAACGTTCGCTTCACCTTCGGGGTCTTCATTCTGGGATCGTTTGTTTTTCTCAACTTGATCGCGTCAGGTGTCTTGGGGTTGGACCAGGATTCCATGATCCGGTTGAAAGATTCCGTTGCCGGCGCCGCAAAGACTTTGGAGAGCGGGTCTCTCACCCAGGAGTACGGTATCTTCATTGCTTCGGTTGCGAGTTGCGTCTTGGCTTATTCCGGGGTGGAGTCCGTCCTGCAGACGGCAGGGTACGTCCGAACCTGGAGAGACATCTCCAAGGCCTATTTGTTCCTGGCCCTTACGGTAGGGGTCGTAACCCCTGTTGTGGCGGCTTTGGCATTATCTGCGCCTATCGATTTCGCTGCTCATGAAGGCGATCTCATTACTCATTACGCGACCCGACTCAATGGAGTGCCATTCGGCATTGCCGTGGCCATGTTGGCCAGCATAACCTTGATAATGGCGGTCAACACAGCCTTTGTAGCGTCCAGCGAACTGATGGAAAGGGTGGCGGAACGATACGGC
>DATJPW010000091.1:0-46898 GCA_035506215.1 Desulfomonilaceae bacterium | reverse complement strand
AAAGATCCTCGATGGCGGATGGTTCAGAACTGGCGATATGTATAGCCACCAGGACGGCTATTTCATGTATCAAGGGAGAGGAGATGACATGCTCAAAGTCGGTGGCATCTGGGTCTCGCCTGTGGAGATAGAGAACACTTTGATGGAACACGAAGCTGTTCATGAGTGCGCAGTCATCGGCGAAGAAGTGGAAGGCCTTGTGAAACCTTTTGCCCACGTGGTTTTGAACGAAGCTTGTGACCCCGAAGAGAAGGAGCATCTGGCTAAAGAGTTGCTGCTATTCCTCGCTGGTCGTTTGCCGAAGTTTAAGTGGCCCTGGGGGTTCTTTTTTGTCGACACCCTGCCAAAGACCGCAACAGGAAAGATCCAGAGGTTCAAGCTCAGGATGCGAAACTAAGGTCTCACAAGAAAAGAAAAGGTCTCGAGATCAGCGCAGACCCTCGTCCGCCTGTTTATAGCAATCGCAAAAGTTTTGTCCGATCCGAGATAGCCTTATACAGTCATTCCGGCGTAGGCCTGAATCCAGTCTTTTCAATCCCGCGTTCTGCGCGGGACTGGACCCCGGCTTTCGCCAGTGTGACGGGTCGCGAAGAGGTCATCATTCTTGGCAATTGTTATAAACGCGAATTAATATGACAACATGGCTCTCTTGGCGGACCGAAAGGGTCTTCCTCAGTACTATCCCGGGGATAATTGCTTATCGCTTCAACCTCTGCCTGACTGCTAAAGCAAGAAGACCAAGCAGTACAGGCCCAAGAATGCTTTGAATTGCGTTCAGGAACTTGGCGACTAACCCAACAGGCACAAAATCATCGGGTTTGAGAAAGATCATCACACGAAAGCTGTATAAGGCTGCTTCAATCCAATCTCGCTTATTCGTCAGAGCCAGCGTTTGTCCGCCATTTTTTGGTTGCAAGCCGAGCCAGAGATAAAGGGCGGCGAATGCTACAAGGAAAAAAACTGCCCACAGAAGCGGGCGCACCCATCGTTCGCCATATCCGCCTATGAGCCAGTAGAGGGTCAGCCAGAACTTCAGCCCCCGAGAGGTTTCTGGATTCCTCCGGCGCATTTCCTTTTCGCCATAATGGAAGTCACCAGCCCGCTCGTAGTCTTTCCGGTCTTCGTAATTCTGTTTGAGCTGACGATAGAGATGCTCGATATGGTGCCAAGGATGAGTCTCACCCTCCGGGACTGAGGCATCCTCGTCGTAAACTCTGAAGCGCCCGCCTTTCTTCGGCCACGTTACTCCTACCAACTCTGCCTTACGCAGATCCGTGCCAACAAGACGGCATTTCTTTAAATCGGCGTCTCGAAAGGTAAGCGCATCAAGCGGCTCGATGATCACGTAGCGAAAATCGACTTCAACCCCAGAAAAGATTTGGGTAGATACGCCGCTAATCTCATTTGAGAAGTCAAAAAGCGTTCGTCCTGAAAACTTGGCAAGATTGAAGTAGACTTTCCCGGTGAAGTGAGCAGAAGAGAAGTTGACTCCTCTGTTGAACCTGACTTTCCAGAAGTAGGCATCCCCAAAGAAATAGGTATTTTCGAAGTCTGCGTCCTCAATAAAATTAGCATCCCGGAATTGGGCTTCCTCAGTGAACGAGGCGTTCGCGAAGTCGGCTTTCTTAATGAAGACAGTTTCTAGGAAGTCTGCTCCTTTATTGAAGGTGGTCTCGCGGAAGTTGGCTCCCTCAGGGAACTTGGCATACTGGAAGTTGGCTCCCTCTGTGAACTCGGCACCCCAGAAATAGGCGTCTCCAATGAATTCGGCATCCTCGAATTTCGCTTCTCCGATGAACTTGGCAAAGTAGAAGTTTGCTTCCTCCGTAAAGTGGATATTGGCGAAGTTCGCATATTCGGGAAAAACAAAATGATCGAAGCGGTCGCCTTTTTCTTTCCGGTGCTCCGTCAAGGCTTCATAGAAAGCCGTCTTGTCCTTGTCCGGGTTGCGGGAGTGGAGAATGCAAAGATGTTCCCCACTTCCCTCAAGAGCATCACGACCGCAGATTTCGTGGTATTGGCACTTCGGCACGGCTTCATCCTCCAGGATTCTGTTTTTTGAGCGTATCTCGCAGGAATCTACTAGGTCAATCACTATTTCGGATCATCTCAAGGTGTCTGACTGATACAATCAGAATGGGAGCTCGTAGGATGCGGTGCCCAGCGGAAACCGCATCGTTCGAGGTCTTTTGGCCAGCGATGCGGTTCGCTTCGCTCACCACATCCTACGCATGCTCATCGTGACAAATAGACGGTGCACATCTCAGCTAGCGAGTGTTATATAAGTGGCGGCTGGTCAGGAGGCGAGAATGAACGAAGAATTCTTTGGTGAGACACTAAGTTTTGACAATTGGGATGAACTTAGGAACCATTTAGACAGTTTCTATCCGAGCTGGGTCTTCAGGGGTCAGCGCAGGGCCAAATGGCCATTGCAATCATCTCTGGAAAGAGTGGCCCAATCCTATGACCCAAAGTTTAGGATGGATCTGGAGAGGTTCTTTGTCTTCCAGTTCAAACGGAGGGCTCACAACTATCTGAGTTCATCGCTGCTTCCGAGCGATGAAGGCAGTAGCCTCGAGTGGCTGGCTTTAATGCAGCACCACGGGGCCCCTACGAGGCTTCTCGATTTTACGAAGTCGCCGTACGTTGCAAGCTTTTTCGCAGCGGAAGAGGCTGAGGACGAATGTGCTGTCTGGGCCATAGACACTGGTTGGTGCCGCGGGGAAGCCCAATTGAAGATCATCGATCGATGCGACCCCATTGATTTCAAGTCATTGGATTTTCAACTGCGTAATCCCGAAACTCTGTGCAAGATCGTTGAAAAGGTCTTCTTTGAAACTCCGCCGATCTCGTGGGTACTCCCAGTTGAACCTTACAGGATGAATGAAAGACTCACAGTTCAGCAGGGCTGTTTTCTTTGTCAAGGTGATGTGGGGCACTCTTTTGAAGAAAACTTGGTGGGGTCTAGTGAGCCTGATGAAGTGCGAAACTACGTGAAGAAGCTGGTGATGCCTCCGGAAACCGCTAAGGAAGCGCTTTATGATTTATATTCAATGAATATTAATCGAGCAAGCCTTTTTCCGGGAATCGACGGCTTCGCTCAGTCCTTGAAGCATCAGATCGTGTCCAGAGACGAAGAACACCTGGTGCGCATGCTCGAAGAGACTCTTATCGACGAAAAGATAGAAGAATTGCGGAAGAAAGCCGCCCGGCCTGACCCTTTGTCATCAATCGACTAATACCTCCAGCAATTGAGGCAGCCGCCTCTGCCATCTCTAGGCACGTGCCGCTTTTTCGGATGATTACTTGCCGACAACTCGTAAGATGCGGTGATCGACGGAAACCGTCCCCCGAAACGAGGGATTCGTGGTCTTTTGTCCAGCGATACGGTTCGCTTCACTCACCACATCCCTGTATGTCATTTGGAAACTTTTTCCTGTCTTGGCAGCCTCAACGACAGGTTGGAAATCACGGCAACTTCCAGGTTTGCATTATCCACACGGCAATCCAGGACATGGCCGCCGGCCCTTTTATCGTCCGTGATAAAGTGGAAATGATCTCCCGGAACGTTAACCCCATCCATGAACTTTGGGAACCGGAAGCCTACCAGAGTCCCTTGAACGTCCTTCAACTCGAATTCAGTTTGATGTTTGAGGGCTTCTTCCAGAGCCGGATACGGCTTTTCCTGCCTGGGAACACTCCTCGCCTTAACGTACTGGAAGTTTGCGCTGACTTTTATGGCAAATACACCGTCTCCGTTCGCTTGTATGCGCTCCAGAGCGCTCTGTAGTTCCTTCATATTGTTGATTCGGGGCAGGGAAACCTTTTTGTCGGACCTGAAGAAAGTCACCACGGCAAACGGCGTCCTTTCGTCATCGGCAATGGAATGAACCCTCCCGTCAGCCTTGATCTGAAAGAATTCCCCGTTCAGAGCGGCCATTTCTCCATCCAGGCCGTTCAGCGTCCCGATGCCGAAGTCCCCGTGTTTCCTGAGTTCGCGGAAAGATGTTTCGCCTTCCAATATGCCCTGTTTCAAAGCATGATATGTGGACACCTGGAAAACGGAATGACCCGCGGATTGTGCGTACAGCAGGCCGGATAGAGCAACTGCGACAAGTAAAGTCAAGAAAATGGCTGAAAGCCTTCTCATTCCCTCTCCTCACCCTCCATGGACATCAACGATAAAAGGGCCACGATGCTGTCATTGTGTGACCCCTGGTTTTAATTGGCACGCCCGGCAGGCCCCGAACTTACGATCCACGGATCAAAAGTCTTGGCCAGGAAGTGCAGAGTTGACAAAATCATCCAATTACAGCGGTTCTCGAAAGTTTTCAAGCAATATTACTTGAAAGAATCAGTAAGGGCTGACGTCACTGCCAGCCCGTACTGGACTCTTCCCTGCACAACTATACGGATCAAGTGAAAACTCTCGGGAACCCCTCTAGAAAAGCGCTGCTTCGACCGGCATCGCCTCATCCTGGGAAGCTTCAGTTCCGACATGCTCGTGGCCGCGTTCAGTGTCAGCCTGCTCCTCTTTCTTTAAAAAAACCTTCAAGTCAGGCATGTCCCGTTCGGATCGCTCTCCTACCTTGAGATCTTCTTTCCATACCAGCTCAAACGAAAGCTTTTGTTTGCCGTCCTTGTGCTTGGCCTTGATCTCCATTTCCACGGCCTCTTTGGGGGTCAGGGTCATAGACCGGCCTGCCAGCTCAAAATGAGCTCCCCCCTCTTTCATGTGATTCAATATTTCTTCAATGAAAGCAACAGCTCGTTCGGATTCCATAATTGCTGTTGTTTTAATTTTGTCCTCGCTCATATCAGCCTCCAATCACTACGTTCGTCGTGTCCTATGTCTGAAGCATTCGATCCCGTCCGCTCGCGACTGCAACAACTCTGGCGCAGTTGACTCCTTGCCCCGTGCTGCAAGCCGCGAGCAGATCCGAATCGAAAGCCGTGAAAACATCAAATACGCTACACTGCTGGATGTCTCCGGTGTCTAACCAGTGAGATCAAGAAGAGCACCAGAAAAACAATAAACAGGATCTTCGCGATACCTGCAAATGCGACGACCAATCCCGCGAATCCGAACAGCGCTGAGATTAAAGCCAGAATGAGAAATGTCAAAACCAATCCTAACATCGTCTTCGACCTCCCTTCCGGGAAACTATTTCGAGACGCCGGTCGATGAGTGAGCAATGAGTTCATGCATCGATAGCGCTTCATACATTGTTTGTTCTTTCTAGGTTAATTCCGAGCAAAGGGCCTGGCAAGACCACCGGTTTAAGGTCGCTGTGGACAAACGGCTTTCACGCGCGCACATTTTTGTTATGGACCAGATTAGTGCCCTTACAAACCGTCGCGCAGGACGCAGTTTCCGGGCCGTCCCCGAATCCAGCGGCGGGACGCGGCCTGTCAAAAAGCAGTCCGCCTCCTCCGCAAAAGAAGCCATAGTGTTGGCTCAAGATACGACCGCCAAACGGAGAGGGGTCCGGAAGGCCATGCCTTCTCATATAAAGCCCATGCTTGCGTTGCTTTCTGAAATGCCGAACGATACGGAGAAATACGCATTCGAATACAAATGGGACGGAATCAGAGCTGTATGTTACTGGGACGGAAGGCAGATGAAACTGGAAAGCCGCAACGAGCTGGACATAACCTATCGTTGGCCGGAGCTGACTAAGCTGGGCGAAATTTTCGGCCCCACTGCCGTCATTTTGGACGGAGAAATTGTGGCACTGGATTCCAAAAATCGGGTGAGCTTCCGTCTGTTGTCTCAGCGAATGCATTTGAGTTCCGAGCCTTCTGCCGCCCAGATGAGGGCGATACCCATTGTGTACATGATTTTCGATATCCTGTATCTCGATGATCGAGTGTTGATGCCCATTTCTTATGGCGATCGTCGAGCCGTCATGGAAGCGTTGAAACTTGCCGGCGAGAACTGGCAGACACCTCCATTTCACACGGAAAATCCTGAAGCCATACTTAAAGCGGCTGTCGAAAATGGCTTGGAGGGGCTGGTGGCGAAGAAGCTCGATTCAGCTTATCATCCGGGACGCCGCACCAGCGACTGGCTAAAGATAAAGCCGGTTAATCGGCAAGAGTTTGTCATAGGTGGTTGGATTCCTGTACAGAGTTCCGCGAATCGCGGGGTAGGCGCACTGCTCGTTGGATATTACGACCGGTCGAGAAAATTGGTCTTCGCAGGAAAGGTAGGCACAGGTTTTACGGAAAGGATTCGGAAAAAGCTGGAAGAGCAATTCGAGGCTATTGTCGGCGATACGAGCCCATTTGACACGACTGTCCAACACAAGAATGTCAAATTCGTCGAACCCAGGATGGTGGCGGAAATAGAATTTCGCGAATGGACAAAGGATGGAAAATTGAGACATCCCTCATTTAAGGGTTTGCGAGAGGATAAAGAAGCGAAACTGGTTGCGCGGGAAACCCCGTCTGATCCGACAAGAAGCAAGCATTAGTAACAGCGTGTCAGAAATTTTAAAGGCGTCGTCAATTGATACGCGCAACCAAAACATCCCCCAATTTCAAGGAGCACGATCATGGCACGAGCAATGTGGAGCGGCTCCATCAGTTTCGGTCTTGTTAATATTCCGGTAAAGGTGTATCCGGCCACGCGAAGCATGGATATTCACTTCCACCAAATCCATGAAAAATCCAAATGCCGGGTGCATCACAAGCTATTCTGTCCTGAAGTCGGCGAGGTCCCGTCGGACGAGGTAGTAAAAGGTTACGAGGTGGCGCCGGATCAATATGTGATCGTCAAGAAGGAAGAGCTTGATGCGCTGGCGCCGGAACAGACCGAGACAATCGAAATCACGGACTTTGTGGACCTGGCCTCAGTCGATCCTATCTATTATGACAAGCCGTATTACCTTCTCCCTGATGAGCGTGCCGCTAAAGCTTATCGACTGCTGGCAACGGCAATGACCAAGTCCGGGAAGGTCGCCATCGCCAAAGTCGTTATGCGCAATAAAGAATATCTGGTGGCCTTGAGGCCGATAAACGACATCATATGCATGGAACTCATGCGCTTTGCCGATGAGCTGGTTTCGGTAGAGGACCTCGAGGCGGTCCCCAAGAAATCGGAAGTCGGAGAAAAAGAATTGAAAATGGCCCGGCAATTGATCGAATCCCTGACCACGGACTTTGAGCCGGAAAACTATCATAACGAGTATACAGAGAAGGTCCGAGCTTTAATTGATCGAAAGGCCCAGGGCGAAGAAATCGTCACTCAACCGCATGCCGAAGACAAGAGAGGCAAGGTGATCGACTTGATGGCGGCCCTGGAACAGAGCTTGACAAAGATAGGCAAGAAGAAGCCTCGCAAGCCGGTGGCGAAATCCGGGAGCGGGAAGACGAGGAAAAGCGCATGAGTAAGAAATCGGGATCTGATGAAGACGGCGAGACAAAGTATGTCAAAGTCCAAGAGAAACGCCTGAAGCTCACCCACCTTGACAAGGTCCTCTATCCGGAAGCCGGATTTACAAAGGCGGAAGTCATCGACTACTACGCACGGATAGCTCCGACCATGTTGTCGCATCTTAAAAACAGGCCGTTGACCTTGAAGCGCTACCCGAATGGGACCGACAAGGACTTTTTTTACGAAAAACATTGCCCGTCTCATCGTCCTAGGTGGATGGAAACTATTGAGGTATCCGGCGAGGACAAGACTGTCAATTTTTGCAGGGTGAACAATTTACCGTCGCTCATCTGGGTTGCCAACCTTGCTTCTTTGGAGATGCACACGTCTCTGTCACTCTCGAAAGATCTATCCCGGCCGACCATGATGGTTTTCGATCTTGATCCCGGCCCCCCTGCCACGTTGTTGCAATGTCTTGAAGTCGCTGTCAAGCTCAGGGAACTCTTCGAAGAATACGGATTGGAGAGCTTTCCAAAAACCTCGGGCGGAAAAGGGTTGCACCTGTATGTTCCGCTGAACACACCGGTGACGTACGACGAAACAAAGTCTTCCGCTCGTGAGTTCGCGCGATTGATGGAGAAACGCCACGAGCGATTGGTCACTGCCAATATGCGAAAGGAGCTGCGGAAGGGCAAGGTATTTATTGATTGGAGCCAGAACGACCACCACAAAACTACTGTGTGTGCCTATTCTCTAAGGGCCCGCGGCCGACCGACCGTGTCTGCTCCTGTGCAATGGAAGGAATGCGAGAAGGCCCTAAAGCGGAGTGATCCGTCGATGCTCGTTTGGGAAGCTGAGGGGATGCTCAAACGAGTCGAGCGCCAAGGCGACCTGTTCGAGCCTGTGCTGAGTCTCAAACAAAAGCTGCCGTCATTGTGAGACGGTAAAGTCGATTTGCATCTTGGATCAGCCCGAACGCAGAATTTATGCTGACAGGGCACGAAAGTAGCGACGAAAATGATTCATTACGAAAACCTCGACAAGCGAACTCGCGAATTCATGTTACGCGAGTTAGACATGGACCTTGCCGACGGCACGCTTTATTTGAGTCCCCGGCTCAACAAAAAGGGGCGCGGAAACTATCCGTCACTTCTGAGAGAAGCAATTATCAGCCATGATGACGTCTGGTTGGCCGATCAGCTCCGCGGCAATAAGCTTATCAAAGCTTATGAGCAGCGTAGGAACCCCGGGGGCGGATATACGAAGTCCAGGGTCCCTCACTCTGCCGCTGACACCCTTGCTGAAGGTGAATTCAATCGCTTCTTTATACGCGGTTTGTGCGCCCGAGCGCTTGAAGAAGGCATTAAAGAAGTTCAGGTCTATCGTGGTAAGGCGGTACGGAATAGGCGGCCTGAGTCAGAGGCCTTGATAGGAACCAAAAAGAAAGCCAGAAACCTACTGGATGACCTCAGAGCAAATCCGGGTGCGGGGCCTGTCCTTGGCTTACCGCCCGGCCCAAATTCAGGATTGACTGTCCATATTCTACGAGGATTTGGGGGCTGATCTTACTGTCAGAACCGGACAGCAGGCGGTTCTCACCACGTTTTCTGCCGTGCTCCCCATTATCAGGTGCTTGAATCCGGTCCAACCATGGGTGCCCATGACTATAAGTCCCGCGGAGTTTTCCTTCGCAAATTTCACTATCTCATATGCCGGACTCCCAACACGTGAATAGGTAGTGATTTCAACCACTTTCCCGGAGCACTCCTGTGAGACAAGTTCCAATGCCTTAGAAACGGACTGCTGAATACTATCCAGCGCTGATCTTATGTCCACCGGCACTCCTTCTTCGAGAGAAGGGTACCCTATTTGAGAAGAATTGATGACATGCAGCACCACGAGTTCCGCACCCAATGCTTTCGCATAATCCATGGCGTATTCAAGCGCGGGTCGTGCGTTCTCGGAGAAATCCGTACAAAAAAGAATCTTTTTCGGTAACATCCGGCTGTCCCCCCGTAGTATTTGGTTATTCTACGAACACTCTTAATTAGCAACTTAGAGCCTCACCGGCAACATATCAAGAGAAGATTCGGACTGATTTTGTTTTTCGTGGTACACTCACCTGGCAAAATGCCGAAAAACCGGGAAAGCCGCTCAATGAAGCCATTCCACTCCAATGGCGATTTACCGTCCAAAGTCAAGAAGACAATAATGCAACACCGGATGATCCATCGCGGGATGGGAGTGATTGTTGGTGTGTCGGGAGGGCCCGACTCAACCGCTTTGCTACACATTTTGACAACGTTGCAGAACGACCTTGACTTCCGAATTGCGGCTGCCCACATGGACCATAGTTTGCGTTCTGAATCCGGTCTGGACGCGGACTTCGTCGTTGGCATGGCTGAGAAACTCGGCATCGAGGCGCAGGTCAAGAAGGTGGATACTCAGGCGCTTGCTGCCACGCTTGGTGTCAGTGTCGAAGAAGCCGGTCGTAGGGCGCGTTACCAATTCTTCGAGGACGTCAGGAAGTCTGTAGGCGCGGAAACCATAGCCACGGCCCACCACAGGGACGACGAACTTGAAACATTCTTCCTGAGGATATTTCGAGGGTCATCCATCAAGGGCCTGGGCGGAATCCCGCCGAAAAGAGGAAGGATTATCCGGCCTTTGATAAACTCGAGTAGGTCTGAAATCCTTGAGTTTTTGAAGGAAAACAACGTTTCGTACCGAGTTGACACGACAAATTTGGAGTCAAGAACTGATCGGAATTTCATAAGAAATCAGCTAATCCCGATTATCCGCAAACGTTTTCCCAATTTCGGGACGCCGCTGAAACGGACCATGGAACTAATCAAGCTCGAGGATGATTTTTTGGAGAACCAAGTCACTCGGTTATATGAGGACAAGATGTTCCTCAATGCCGGATCATTGACCATGGACCTTTCCCTGTTACACGACGTCCCTGAGGTTCTCGCCGCGCGTCTGATCTTGCGCGGCCTCCATGAACTTTTCGGAGCTGAACTAAGATGGCGCCAATCTCACTTGTGTGGACTGCTGGCAATGATTCGGAGCGACAACCCCTCAATTACGCTTGATCTTCCCGGCGGTTTAAAATTGATCAGGGAATACAATCGTGTCTCGATCTCACGTCATTATGAGAAGCAAGCCTCGGCGGTACCCAGCAGAGTAATCCTTGGTCCGGGCAAGGTTGAAATGCCGAATACCAAAGGTACGCTTGAGTTCCAGATTATCCCTATGACTCAATTCCATCCGGAGGAGATATGTGATCAAAAAAAAGCCTTCTTCGATGCTGATATTGTCCGGTTTCCATTAGTCCTTCGACCCCCAAAGCCGGGTGATCGGTTTCAACCCTGGGGGATGCAAGGAACGCGGAAGTTAAAAAACCTGTTCATAGATCTAAAGGTCCCGCTGCGTGTCAGGCGGCAAATGCTGATCCTGGTGAAGGACGATGAAATCCTCTGGATACCGGGCATACGCCGAGGCTCAGCGGCGCCGATTCGTGACACCACACGTTCAATGCTTGTCGTCGCCCTGATGTTTCCGACCGACGCGGCTTGATTGAAATGGAGTATACTTAAGATGGGTCGAGCGTATCGCCAAGCATTCAAACTTCGAAGACATCCTGGTATGATTTGTCTTCAACGACTGATGCCGTAGTCCGGACGAACAAATGGTCTTCTTACTCCAAACCTTGTCGAAAAACTCGGTACCCATATTCATTGGTGACGCCCCGCTCTTGCCGATCAGATCAGGATTCATGAAATTAGTAGCATTCTTGCCGATCTTGACGATTATTTTCGGTGTTTTTGGTTCAGCAAATGGCGCCGAGCTGGTACAGGGTCGTGAAGTACCTCAACTTCGTTCAACATCAGAGGGGAGCAGGCCGACAGGTTCGATCACCGGTTTCCAGCCCTTCGACTATGCCGTGCACCTGCTGAAACAAAATTACGTTGAAGAACTCCCGGACACGCTCCTTTTCGATGTCCCTTTGAGCCGGATGGAAATGACCCTTTTGCCTCAGTGTACCGAGGACCTTACCAGTATGGATGAGTGTTCCGGAGAGCGAGGAGAATGTTTTGCTCGGGCCATTAGATCCATCGCGTCACGTTGCAATATCAGACAAGAGAGGCTGCTGGAAATAGCGTTGAACTATATATTGAAAAACCTGGACCCCAATTCAGGTCTTTTGGATGAAGCCATGCTCAAGGAAGTCAAAATCAGTACGTCGGGCAAGTTCGGTGGCGTAGGTTTGGTGGTGGCTTCCCGAGAAGGCAATTATATAGTGGTCTCACCGTTCGAAGGTTCGCCGGCCCACAGAATGGGAATAAAGCCCGGAGAGAATGTCCTGGAGATCGATGGTCAGCCGGTTCATGGGCTGCCTCTAGCTGAAGTTTTGCGCAAGGTTCGTGGTCCGGTGGGTTCCATGATTTCGTTCACGCTAAAAGATCCCCAATCCGACAAGATTAGGCATGTGCGCTTGAAGCGTAGGCAAATTGTCGTGCCTCCCGTCCGATACGGGATGCCGGTTGACGGGATCGGGTATTTGAGACTTGTCAATTTCCAGGAAAGCACTTACGTCGAAGCCGAGCAAGCTCTTCATCGACTGATAAGCGGACGCGCCGCTCCTCTCAAGGGCTTGATTCTCGACCTGCGTGACAATCCGGGCGGTCTGTTCGATCAAGCCATAGAAGTGGCTGAACTGTTTCTTTCGTCCGGGGTGATAACATCCCTTCGGGGGCATAACAGCCGATTGAACCGAGAATTTAGAGCTAATGGCGAGTCGTTGGTCCCGAAAATACCCATAGTGGTGCTCATAAATAATGGAACTGCCAGCGCATCGGAGATCCTGGCTGGGGCCCTTAAGGGCAAACCGGGGGTTGTCCTTATGGGAAGACACAGTTTCGGGAAAGCTTCGGTTCAAGCGGTCTTTCCTCTCGGACGAGGAACCGCTTTGCGTCTTACAACTGCGCACTATTACACCGCTCAGGGAGCAGATATTGAGGGAAAAGGCCTGGAGCCTGACATCAAATTCGACGACTCCTATGACAACCATATTGAAGGCACAGCAGACCCTTTAGCCGGAGATGGTCTGGCAACGGACCATGCTGTGACTAAAGCCATTGAACACATTCTCTCGTCGCAAAAGTCCGGCGACCGGCTGTTTGAATCACTATTTTGAAATCACCGCAGGTCTTCGAACCTGTTCCCCGGATCGCGAATCTTAGGCTGGTCATACTGCCCGAGGACATACGTGTGATTGAAATCGATGGCTCAATGCTTTCCGGCAGCGGCACTCTGCTTAGATATGCGACGGCCTTTGCCACAATCAGGCAAGAGCCGCTTCACATGGTACGTATCCGGGCCAAGCGCGCCAAACCCGGCTTAAGACCTCAGCACCTGCTCGCGGTCAAGGCTTGCTGTTCTATTTCAGGCGGACACGTGGAAGGGGCTGAGGTTGACTCTCAAGAGATTCTTTATTCTCCCGGTAAAGACCTCAGAGGCGGAGAATTCCGTTTCGATATTGGAACGGCCGGTTCCGCGACGATGTTGGCGTTCACGCTGATTGGGCCGGCGCTGTTTGGAAGACAGGCCAGCCGTTTTTCTATTGTAGGCGGCCTTTTCCAGGATTTCGCTCCCAGTTTTTTCCACATGCAGAAAGTTTTGATCCCTCTTTTGGGCAGAATGGGCGCGGACATCAAGCTGATCATGGACCGTCCGGGGTATGTGCCAAAAGGGGGTGGATTGATAACTATGGTGGTAGTCCCTTTGGGCGGCCCTTTGAAACCCCTTCAAATGATTCAAAGAGGCGCAATCGAAGAGATCCGCGGAATCGCCCTTTCCTCTCACTTGAGCCAACAAAAAGTGAGCAGGAGGATGGCGGATCGGTGCATGCAGCTCTTACTCCGGCAAGTGCCCGATTGCGAAATAGATATTATGGAAGATTCCACCGCAGCTCAGAGAGGGGCAGCGCTGGCTGTTTGGGCTCGGTCCCGGGAAAATTGCCTCCTTGGAGCTGACCAGGCAGGCAAACCCGGCCGAAGATCGGAGGCTATTGCCGATTTCGTTGCTCGCTCACTCATCGAGGACTTCGGCTCCGGCGCGTGTACTGATAGACATCTTGCTGACCAACTGATTCTCTTTGCAGCTTTGGCTGATGGAACGTCTGAGTATTCCGTACCGAAGGTCACTGACCATGTTCGGGCAAATCTGTGGCTTGTGGAAAAAATTCTGGGCGCACATACGGAAATTAAGGGTAAGATCCTGAAGGTGAGCGGAATAGCCTACAAAACGTCAAACAGTCTACATTTGAGTTAGACACGGTTTTTCGATAAGCGGGGAAGATATAGGCAATGTAGGGAATGTCGGCAGGGAGGATCAGAAAAGCTTTACGCGATCACGGGAATTCTCACGCGGGGATTGTGCAAGAATTCTATTTTTGCGGTTGGCATTAGGAGGCGATCTATGATGGAGACCAGACGGGGTATTCTTGCGGTAGTGGGTAGCGCCATAACAATTTTTTGGCCGGGAGCATTTATCTTCGGGTTCCCCGGCGTCATGGGTCCGTACTGGCAAAACAGCTTGCACGTAGGTAGGGGAGCGATAGGGAACGTACTCTTTTTTGTTTTGGCCGCGGTGGGAATTTTCATGTTTTTTGTCGGCCGATGGCAGGAAAAGTTCGGGACCAGGGCCATGACTTCGGTTGGAGCAATAATCTGTGGTCTGGACGTGATGTTGGTGGCTTATGCCTCCACTTTGTGGATGGTCTATTTGTGGGCTTTTTTGATGGGGCTGGCATCTTGTTTCGTGTACATTCCTGGGCTCACTACGGTTCAACGCTGGTTTCCGCAGAGGCGTGGCCTGGTGTCGGGGATTGTCAATCTGATGTTTGGGCTTTCCGCCGCCGTTATGTCGCCGATTTTCGGTTATATGTTGCAACATGTCGGCTATGTCTCAATGAATTTCTCTCTTGGGATAATTGCGGTAATAATCGGGCTCATAGCAGCTCAATTCACTGAGGTTCCGGAAAGAGTTTTCGCTATCAAAACCGGATCGCCCATAGGCCAGGTCGGACCTTCACCTGATATGGCAAGGTCACTGACCGTGAAGCAAAGTCTGCGCACAAGTAGTTTCTGGTTTCTCTGGCTTACCTGGGCATTGCAGGGCGCGGCCGGTATTGCCATGGTGACGCTCTCAACAACCTTCGGACTGTCACGCGGCTTCAACCTGGAATCCGCTGTAGTCATACTAACAGCTTTTAATCTTGCTAACGGTCTCAGCAGGCTTATAACAGGCTATCTCTCAGACATAGTCGGCCGCAATCCTACTATGGGTCTGACTTTTTTCTTGGCCGGCGTGGCATATCTTGGTTTACCCTTTACCAGCGGACTACCTGGGCTGGCGATCTTGGCCGCCATCATCGGTTTTGCTTTCGGCGCACTATTCGCAGTATCGGCTCCGCTGGCAATGGATTGTTTCGGCGCGAAACATTTCGGAGCTATTTTCGGTCTCGTATTCACAGCATACGGTTTTGTGGCGGGTGTCCTAGGTCCGTCTGTCAGCGGATACATGTTGGATGTTACGAACGGAAATTTTCACGCTGTTTTTGTGTATCTGAGCTTATGCTGTCTTTGTTCTGCCCTTTTCATTCGATTTGTTGTGCCTCCAAGGCTTCTTCCGGCGGAATAGACCTAAAGGATGTCCGATTGAAGAGGAACTTTTGAATGGCGAAACGCACACTATCTGATCGACTGATCGCCCTATACGCAAAACTCTTTCCCTGGAAATTCAGGTATCGACACGGGGCCCCCTTTATCGGCGCCCTGATGCAATTGAAGGGTAACAGGGTCTTTATCAAGGATTTGGCTGTATTTCTGAATCCAAATGACAAGACGGCAACCGAACTCTTTTTGGTTCATGCCAACGCGGGCGATTGGATCTGGGAATCGTATGAGATTTCCCTGTTCATTGCTTGCCTTGAGGCCAACCAGCACTCCGTTGCTGTGGACTTGGGTGCGAATTACGGCGCCTACACCCTGTCGAGTTGCTTGGAGGCGCGTGCCGGAATAGTAGAAAGTGTGATTGCTGTTGAACCGAATCGTGACACATTTGCGTGTTTAAGTGATTCGGTAGCATTTAACGGGTTCGCTCCGTACGTCCATCTGGTCAATGCGGCGATTGCTAAGGACCACAACACGGAGTCCATTTTCTATCCCCATGATACATTCTCTGCAATGAGCCAGACTTCAAGTTCGGTTGATCCGGCAAGCTTTTCCGAGCATGCCTCGCCCTACAAAGTTCGAGGGGTCACTTTGGACGGGCTCTTGCCGGAACTCGGTCTGGCGGGAGCAGGCTCGCTGGTGATCAAGATCGATATCGAGGGTGCCGAACCGGATGCGTTTCGCGGAATGGAGGCTACACTCGAGTCGGCAAACGGATACCAGGTTTTCTTTGAGCTTCATCCTGGCGCCTTGCTGTCATTGGGGCACGATCCGCTGGAATTCGGCGGACATCTCTTCGCATTGGGGGTCGATGTCATCGCGGAAGTTGATCAACACGAAAAAGTCACGAAGGAAATTCGCGATCTTGCGCAGTTCGAAGCCCTTATAGAAGGGTGCCTCACCACAACAGAAATGTGGAAAGACTATACGAACATATTTATTTCCAAAGGGTTGAAAGTGCCCTTTGAGATACGGGACTGACCCGCATCAGGGTTAATGTCTCAGAAATAGATACCAATTCAATCCGCGGCCGCTGGTGGTTTTGATATTGATGAGATTAAAATCGGGAAATTTCTCCTTGATAAATTTGAACACCTCTTCGACAGTGGCAAATTCATAAGGATATCCGCCGAGCCAATCAGCCGCATCAGTGCCCCAACTCATACCGCGATTTGACCTATAATTTCTTACATGCTTTGCAGGATTTTCGAGTCGCGCCATCACCAGCATCGCATATGCCGCCATGGCTGCTGGCTCGAGCACATACCTTCCCAGCGCGGGATGAGCGTTGTGCAGCCTTTTAACCGACAACCAGAACGGATGAATCCACGATGGAGCCCCATTTCTGGAGGTGACCTTGTTGTACAACGCTATATAATAGTAGCCGTGGGGCGCAACCAGTTCACAGGAATTGACTATGGATTCCCACATCTTACCGGTATGGTGCAACACTCCCCACGAATAGACGATATCAAAACTTCCCAGTGAGTCGAGGAAAGTTTTATCCAGAATGGATCCTTCGTAGATTTCCCAGTTTGCCGGATTATTTGCGAGACTGTGCAGATACCTGCAACATTGCACACTGAAGGCATCAACATCGAAACTAACGATCCTTGTTGCGCCCAAGTTGAGAGCAGCATACGAAAAAAGACCGCTACCACTGCCGATGTCAAGGAAACTCTTGCCTCGCAAATCAGGTAAATTCAAAAATTCTGTGAGCGATCGCTCCGCGATTTTGACCCTCTCTTCGTCAAAACCTTTGAGAAATTTTTGCCAATTTTTGCCGAACGAAAAGGTTTGTCGTTGGGTCATGTCGTGAATAAGGTCCCTCAATGCTCAGCAGATCTGAGGTTTTCAAACGATTCCATGCGCACGTCCGGTGAATTCGTAGGACCGCTAACCCTCAACGGGAATGTAAGTGTTTTCAAATTTGTAGTAAACAAATTGCCTAAAAGGCCTGAAACAAGGGTGTCCAAACCCACCAGAGGTGAGACGTCCAACTTCAAATCCACCTTATCCTGGTCGCCAAAATACATGCCAAACCCCTCGATACGAGCGGCATCCGAGCTAAGCTTCAGGTCGGTGACCTTCCACTTGCTGTCGAAGACCTCCATCGTCCAGGTCAACCGCTGGAAGGGCAAACCTTGAGCTATAATGTCCGGCAAACGACCTCTCATCAGCGAACCGAAATTAATGGCTGAGAAGATCCTGGACAGAGTTTCAAATCTCTGGATCACTCCGTTTTGGATTCGCACTTCGATCTTTCCGGTCTTGTAGATTCCATGATTTTCGCGTTTACTGTTCGTTTTCCATTCCAGACGGCCTTCCGCGACTAGTTCACCTTCGATCCGCATTCTATCTGGATCGGATGTGAGGATTCTTTCCATTTTGATATTGTCGCCCTGCAACTCCAGCGACAAAGGAAGCCTGGTGTTTCCCCTTATGTCAAAAAGGGCGGTCCCTCGAAGAATCCCATCGGCAAATCCCATCTGCCAATGGGGGACCTTGATCAGTCCCTGTGCGCCTTCGAAAGTAGCCTGGAAATTTGCGAAAGTTCGTGCCGAAGTTTTGCCTTTAGCAATTTTGACATGCGCCCCTCCTCGACTTCGCGCCAGGAACCTGACCACTGGATTGGCACGTATCCACTCGCCCCATGTGACATTGGTCACGTATCCGGGAGGAGCCGTAAAATCGGTGGTATCGACAAATGGAGCTTCCAGAGAAATGTCCACTTTCGGATTGTCAAAATCCGATATGGAGATTGTCCCTGTTATTTCAGAACTCCCCACTTTGGCCCGTTCGAGGACTCCGTACAAGGATCTTCCCCGAAAGCGAAGGCTGCCGGTCACGCCGTCCGTCCGCTTGTGAAAACCGGGGATGTGCAGTGATACGTAATTGATAAGGAGATTCGATTCCACATGCAGGTCCCGCGACTTGTCCCCTCCGATTTTGATTACCGCGTCTCCTTCAATTCTGCCTCCGGATTGCAATTCCAGGACGGGATCCGCCAATGGGATGAGAGCACTTGTGGGAACACCTTTTGGCGGAAGATTAGCAAGAATAGTTATTTTACCCTCTTTATCGATTTTACCCCTGGCAGATATCCGAGTACCTTCAAGAATCAAATATCCTTGCTCCACTGTGGTTCCTTCAGGATCGATGAAACCGGAGGCGTCAAGTTCCAGCGGGGTGCCGGCGCTCTTCTTGATAATGGAGTTCATCCGAATAGCGTTACCTCTCAAATCAACCCTGGCGGAGAAATTCGTGACAGGACGCCGGCCCTTAAGAGTTAAAGAGACCGGCGTGGCGCCCGAGATGTGAATCTCTTCCGGAAGCATGTTCAACTTTTTCAAATCCGAAGGCGCAACTCGCAACTCTGCGGTTATGTCCACGTTGTCGGGAGAAAAACGGCCGCTCATGTCTGCGATGGTATCGCCGATGCTTCCTTTGAGACCGGCGAAGGCAACTTCAGAGCTACGAAACCTCAGCGATCCGTTCATCTTTCGGACGGGTAGAGGGAATTGCGAAAATCGGCACTGAAAATCTTCCAAGGCCACCCGCCCCTTCATTTTGGGCCTTTTCAGCAGACCTTTCATGTCCATAGTAACCGATATGCCGCCTTGTACATCGGTGACCGAGCCGATCCAGGGCTCAAGGTACCGGACGATAGACTCGTTTTCGAGTATCGGCCTGAGATCTTGCCCCTGTGCAGCCATCGATAAGAACAGGTCTGCCTGGGGAGAACTCTGGAGGTCGGATATCCAGCCGTTTATCACAATGGAAGACCCGCCGACGGTCAGGCTTATGCCCTTAAAAGCCATTTCACTGGCGCTGACCCGTACGCGACCCGTGGCATTCTTCACTCGAAGGCCCAAGCCCGGAACAAACCCGGAAACTTTGTCGAGATGCGCATCTACAAATAGCTTCATCCATCCAATTCGACCCTGGATTAAGTCAGACGTTTTTCCCGCCCAGCTTGCGGCTGTAACCATTATGTGTCCGTTCAGACCTGCCTCAGTGAGGCGTTCGCGATCCTCCTTCTTCATGAGTTTGAACGGTAGCAGTGGAAACAACTTTTGCAGGTCCAGGTCCGCGTTTCCAACCGATATTTCTACATGAGGATCCGGTGATCCGAGGTTTTTGATCCTGATCTCGGCCCCGAAAGTTAACCCCGGCAGTCCGACCTCAGTTAAGGCGAGCCGAAAGTTCTTGTCTTGCCTGCTCGCGGTGAAGCGTAGCGACCCTTTGTCCATTAACACATTACGAAGCAACTCATGACCGGCTGCCACCATGACTTTAGAAAAGGAGAGGTTCCCGCGAGCGTGAAAGTTCGTGGCGCCCCCCTCAATGCCGGCATCCATATCAAGTGTTCCTTCCAACAAGGGTAAATCGATATTCAGATACGATGCCAGCCAACGAAAAGGAGAAACCGACAAATTGCCAATCCGGACTCGCACGTTACCCTGCCAAGCATCTCCCAATAAGGAGTTCGAGGTCAGGTGACCGTCTATCTTCACCGAGCCCTCGCTTTCAGTCCCGGCTGTTACCCCTTGAAGAGAAAAACCCTCCACACCGTACGGACTCGCATTGGTGCATATAATCTCGATTTTTGAGAGTAGGGCGGCTGCTTCGGAGTTTTTCAGATCAAAAGTTGCGGAATAAATTCGTCCATGGGCAACTTCAAACCTCCGCACGACAGGTCGCACAAGCAGCGGCCATGGGCTTTGCCGAGCAGGGAATAATGTCTTGTCCAGAAAAGCCCGCGACAATGGTATGAATAGTTCGGGCGCGGAGATTACAGCGCGGTTTACTGTCGGGGTTCCTTTAAGGGCAGAAATAGCGTCGATCTCGAACAATGCCTCCGGGACACGCAGCAATAACTGGTTACCGGTGCGGTCTCGGATCTCAAGACCTCTGATAGAGATCCTCGCCGTACCGAGTGAAAGCCACGACAAATTGACGGATTTTGCAGAGATTTTCTTGTCCAAAGTCGATTGAATGTGCGGGACAGCCACTTTTGTCAGAAGGTCTCCGCTCATTCCTACCCTTATGAAGATGAGCAGACCCGCACAGAAGAACAGCGCTGCCAAAAAACACAGACAAAGCCCTTTTGCGATCTGTCTCAAAACAGACGACCGTGCGGCTATGGGTGAAGTTTTATTTTCTTCCATTTCAAACGTATCGGGCGGCTACGAATGTCCGGCCGCATGTTGTTCGACAGTCGGATGCTGAGATCTCGGTTTATCAGAATAGCCGGACGGAGAGAGAAATTATCTGTACCATCTAAAGCTGGACCCGATATCCGATCATAAAGAACTAATCAAGTGAAACGAACGTCAGTGCAGCCTTTGCCCTGGGGGAGTCAATACATCTTACCCAGGATGGCGAGTTTGCTTCTTCAGTTTTGATATCTTTCTCCGAAGAATAGTCAAACGAGCCCTGGAAGCTTCCTGGCCGCGTTCCTCGTCCCTCTGCTTCTGTAATTCCCTGAGCTTAGTCTTGATGATACGAACGCCTTCGCCTTTTTGCTTTGTGTCGGTTTTTACAATTCCTTTGGCCTCTCTGACCACTGCCAGTAATTCTTCCTTATTCATTCCGTGTGCGCCCTGCAACCCTGGGATTTTCAGGGCCTCTTCACGCAGTTCCTTTACAGTCCATCGTTCGAGAGGTTTTTCTTTCTTTTCCTTCTGTTCTTTTTTCTTTTCAGCCATTCCTCCTCCTGACGTGTCGCCCAACCTAGCGTTCGGCTGAAATTATGAACAAAAAGATTGTCAGTTTCAACCGTATTTTGTTTAATCCATGCAAGCACGCGATAAGACATGGCAATCTGTCAAATTGGACGAACGACAATCTTCCGGATTAGTGGCGGTCGAGAGCCGCGAGCATCTTGAGATCGAACCCCTCCTTGCGATTGCGCAGATCATAGTAGAAGACCACGAGGCAAACTGAACCGAATATGCCGCCTACGAGGCTTCCCAGAGTACTCAAAAGTTGCGTGAGAATCTGTCCAACGATTCGGTGTTCCGACAGTACCGCCCCTAGAACAGCGCCCGGCGCCTGGAAAATTATTCCCATCGTTAAGTTGATCAGGATGAAAAGGTGCAAGAGCACCACAAGTCTCATGAAATGGCTTTTAGGCCATCCCTCGTCTACTTTGCCCCTGACTAAGTTCCAGCTCCTTTTCAGAGCGCCGAAATATGCGTTATCTTCTATGATGACGACCTTGTCAAAAAGAAGGAGCTTGGTTATTCCGTACGCGGGTATCAGAAGAAGAGCCATGAATGCCGCGATGGTCACCAGAACCATGAGCAGCTGAATCACCCACGGTATCGCCGGCCACCAGTCTGATGAAATAAGGGCCTTGAACACGAAGTACGCCGCCACGCCTATTAATACGAGGAGGATGGCTAAACAAAAGACTGCAATCGCAAAAAGAAACGAGGTGAGGACAAATCTCCCCAATCTAGCCATGACAAAGCGGTATGCCTGCTTTACAAGAATCTCTCGACCGAGGTAGATGGAGGACACCGCATGAATCATAGCACCCTGTGACAAATAAAACAGTCCGATCAGCATCACTATTACAGCCGGGATAATCATCACCGCGGCCACAATCACGATCCACATGGGCCATCCTTCAAGCATCCGCCAGGACAATCCGACCACTACAACAATTAGAGACGCCAGCAGCGCAATTCCTCCGGTTATTAGCACCGGAATGCTCATTATAGCCAGAAGCTTCCAAAAATGAGAGCGGCAGATTTGGAAGGAGCGGTCCAGTATCCCACCCAGAGACAAGGGTTCGAGTGTAAACTCTCGCGGTGACACTATTTTGTTGTCCGTTGAAATCGTCCGCTCGCGATGCGGTGAGAAAGTTTCAGCCACACCAGCGAGTCCTGATACTGTTCGCCGATCTTCAGAGGATGATGGCGGAGTTGGGACTGTTGGGGGTGCAGAAGTGGGCTGCGGCGTTGTTGCGCTTCGAGCCTCGACGACAGGGAGCGGTGGAGTGACTTCTACTGTAGCGCCTAGGTTTTCCAGCAGATCGACCAGTTTCCGTGCATTGCCTACTGTTGCATTACGTGTCAGGGTCCAGGGCAGAGCAGCCAGTCTGGTCATAAGGCGCTCCACCGGCGGATGGCCGGTGGTAATCCTAGACAGGTTTTGGGCCACTCTTCGCCTGCTGTCTTCGTCCTTCACTGCTGTGATCGTCACAGTGCGGGGGGTGCCGGGAGAATCGTCCTCCATTTCCCACAGAACCTTTCGTTGAACTCCTCTCCAATGTATGTGCATTGAAAAAGAATCGAAAATGACATGAACGGTGCTCTCCACTTGGGCAGTCCAAGGGGTCAGGGGCCGACCATGGACTTAGCGGCCCTCAAATTGAATTGAGAATTCTACAAGACTCTACAGAATTCGCAAGCGTTCCCTGTATAGGGTCTCGACTCTCTCCAAAAGTGACTCTATGTCATGCTGCGGGCTCGTCATGAGGCTGGATTTGTTGAAAACACGACTACCGATTTCTCGGGCGAGTTCTTCTCGATCCTCGGTACTCAATGTCTCGCGTCTGGCAAGGAATTTCCTGACGAGGTGATAATCTTCGGATGTCATTTCAGTGACCGCCCGCCTGAGTTCCGGGTCACTGTCGCTTGGCGGAACGACCGCATTCTGCAATGAAGGTACTTTTGGCATTGTCTCCGTCACCACCAGGGTTCCGGCCGCCATATCTCCCAGCCGCCTGTTGCGTCGATCTATGAACATGACCACTAGGCCGAGAGGATAAACATCCGCCAGGATGTCCACAACACGCAGAATGTTTCGGACCGCGGCTTCGAGGAACGAAATAGGCGCGCCGTCGCTTCTGATGACCCTTATATTCTGGGACTTTTTTCCCGGCGTCGAACCGCTCCAGATGTATTCGAATAATATAAAATATCCAATAGAAATGACCCCGTATAACAGGATAGCCAGCGCTAGAGTCCACTGACCTAAAGCTTGTTGCAATCCTTGCAAAAGATCAGACACGGCAAAGAGTTTGCCTCCCACGTATAGGAGCAAACCGACAACAAGCAATAGGGCAAAGATCAGGCCTGCCTGAATGAGCCTATCCACCAGATAGGCCAACAACCTTGTTCCGATGCCTGCTAACCGAAACTGCAGTTCAACATGGTCAGACGTCTCGACCATGACGGTAGAATAATTTTGTCTCACCGTGTCCATCCTGAAATGATATTATCAACATATTTGCTTGTTGGTGACCGACTTTGTCGGTTGTTTGATGAGTTATGCGACTCCCTGAAAGCGCACCCAAGCTCGATCCCCGCACATTAAGGAAAGCCGCAGGCCAACGTGAATATAAATGAGTTCATCCGTGAACGCAAAGAGGAATGGGAAAGACTGGAAACGATAACGAGGAAATTGCGCTCCGGGTCTTTGCAGGAATTGAGCAGGAAGGACTTGTGGGACCTGGGTCGATTATATTCCGCGGCAGTTTCCGACCTTTCCGTACTTAGATCCTCAGAATTGGCCCTCGACCCGGACAGTGAGATGATCGCATACCTCAACAATCAGGTCGCGATCATTCATGGGATGGTTTACAGGAAACCCCGATTCACGTGGTCTTCACTTAAAGAATTCTTTTCCTATGATTTCCCTAAGACTTTTCGAGCGAATGCTGCATACGTAGGCACAGCCGCCGCGGTTTTTATTTTGGCAGGCCTTGCAGGCTTAATTATGGGCCTTAACGAACCGGCATTCATAGATCTTCTGGTTCCCGAGAAGATCTTGACGTCCGTGGAGGAAGGCAAGGTCTGGTTTCGAGACGTTTACACTGTAGCCCCGATGGCTTCCAGCACTCTGATGACGCATAACATATCCGTGACTTTCCTGATGTTCGCTGCCGGTATAACCTTCGGAGTGGGGACTGTCTATTTGCTGGGATTAAACGGATTGCTCGTAGGCACAGTGGCTGCCTTGTGTACTAATCACAGTCTGGCCCTGGAATTCTGGTCCTTTCTGCTGCCTCACGGCAGTCTCGAACTGATGGCTGTATTCATTGCCGGTGGCGCAGGATTGATCGTGGGACACGCCCTGATCGACCCAGGCCCATATCGGCGGGTCGAAATTGTTTCATTGAGAAGCAAGCAAGCAGTAAAATTGGTTATCGGCTGCATCCCGATTTTGGTAATAGCGGGACTCGTTGAAGCTTTTTTCTCGCCTTCGCCCCTGCCCGCCGCACTTAAAATAATTTTCAGCGCGGTTTTCTTTGCGGCTCTTCTCAGTTTCCTCGTCTTTTCAGGTACGCGGGACGGAAATTCTGCAAGAACGCGGACTCAGGACGGAGACCTATTCTGAACGCCGGCGCGGACGTCTTGTTTCGATAATTTTTCAAAAATTTCTATGGCCTTATAGGAACTCCTCACCAACGGACCGGCCATTACCAGTTTAATTCCTTGCGCCAATCCTAGATCACGCAGCTCAGCGAACTCCCTGGGCGGCAAGAATCTGGAGACGGGAAAGTGGTTCTCTGTCGGTTGAAGGTACTGTCCGATAGTCAGCGCCATGCAACCCGCATTGACCAAATCTCTCATAAGACCTATCACTTCCTGGTGCGTTTCGCCCAGTCCTACCATGATCCCGGACTTGGTGATTATCCCGGGAGCGCGTTCGGAAACGAATTGAAGGACCTTCAAAGACCTTGTATAGGATGCTCCTTGCCTTAACACCGCGTAAAGCCGCGGCACCATCTCGAGATTGTGGCCAATTACATCCGGTGCTGAGTCAATTATAGTTTGGACCGCGGAACTACTTCCCTGAAAGTCCGGTATGAGGATTTCAACACTTGTTCCGGGTGATGAATTTCGAATGGCTCGGACAGTCTCCGCAAAAACAAAGGCCCCGCCGTCGGGAAGGTCATCTCTTGTTACCGAAGTAATCACACTGTGCCGAAGTTGCAGCGACTTTACAGCTTTTGCCACACGATTAGGCTCATCAAACTCTACAGCTACGGGGGGACCATGCCGAACCGCGCAGAAGCTGCAATTTCGCGTGCAACGATCCCCAAGTATTAGAAAAGTTGCTGTTCCCCGCTGAGAGCATTCACCCTGATTTGGGCAAATAGCTTCTTTGCAGACGGTTGCTAGCCCTTGGGCATAAGTCCTGAGGCGGATTTTCTGTACCGCCTGCGCTGGCGGCAATCTGGTATGAAGCCAGGATGGTAGTCGCGGGGTATTCATTCATAAGGAGAAGTGGAATCTCGGATCAATCAGCCGATTCGGGAAAGTTCGCTCATTTGAGCGCAAACCCAAGGCACTCAAAAAATGAAGACCGCCTCCGGTTAGGTATCAAGGGGGGGGAGTCATGATACAAATGGAAGACGGCCTTTCAAGGCTAGAGTAATCCCAGGCCATATAAAAGTCAACCCCCGCGAGCTAAAAAACGCGGGGGAATCGCCACGACTCCCGAAGCCTCGGATACCCACCGGTTCATCCTACAGGATAATGGAACATTATTTATTGTCAAGGAGTAAATGTTGGTTAAAATTGGGGTAGCACGGCTAACCTTTTTACGCTCATAACTGCCTACCATAAATGACAAAATCTTATTTAACTCGCGCTGGAGGTGGATCATTACGGCTGGTTTTCCGTAGTGCTTCAAGCGCCTTCGCACTTTTCCGATACAACCCGGCCACTTTGTACAATCCCGCCTTAAAGACTGTCGTCGCGTACCTGTCCTCATGGAGAAGCGATGAAAATTATTTGTATGTACCCGACCTGAGGAGATACATTGACCGGAAAAATTTCCGAATTGCGATACCGAGAAAAGAGGTTATGTCCTCTTTGTTTGCATGCCTCAGAACTGAAGACGTTGTTTCACAAAAGTCGGCCCATCGGCGCCGCACTATTTGCACTCCTATTTTTGCTATCAGGAGGACCACTCATGCGCGCACCTAGCCCCTACTCCGGTTCAACTCCTATGAAGGAAAGCCCGGACTTTGTGAGACTGTCACTAGCTGCTGCGATGACTCTAGGATTTGTGAATGGTTGGTTTTATCGCAACGCGCAGTTGCATTGTATAAACCTGCTCCTTACATACGCGGATGGATGTAAGGCAAATTGTGCTTTTTGTGGCCTCGCTGGGGAAAAGTACACACCCACTTCTCGGAGGAATTTCATTCGAGTGCCCTGGAAAGTATTTCCCACGGCTGAGGTAATGGATGCGATTCGACAGGCGCCCGATCACGTGAGCCGGGTTTGCATCTCAATGATTACACATCCTCGCTCCAAGAGTGATGTGCTGAAGATCTGCCGCGAAGCGGCGCGTATCACCGAAAAACGGATTTCGCTCCTGATAGCTCCGACTATGCTCAAAAGGGAAGACCTCGTGTCTATGAAGGATTCAGGCGCGGACCGTGTCGGAGTTGCCATCGACGGAGCTACGAGTGAGATTTTCGAACAACTCCGGGGAAAACCGGTCCACGGACCTCATCGGTGGGATCAATATTGGCGGATTTACAGTGATGCCCTTGAGGTCTTTGGAGAGGGTATGGCGGGAGTTCACTTGATCTGCGGCCTCGGCGAAACGGAACAAGAATTGGTCTCAACAATCTCCAGGGCTCGATCAATGGGCGGTTGCACACATCTCTTTTCTTTTTTCCCTGAAAAAGGGTCTCTAATGGAAAACAACGTTCCTCCGCCCATTGGGGCCTATAGACGTATACAATTGGCCCGTTGGTTAATCGACAATGATCGAACTCGGATAGAGGATATGGAATTCGACGCTCGGGGGCGGATACTGGATTATGGCATTCCTGATCCGGAGCTTAATGAAATCATTTCCAGCGGTGGTCCGTTCGAGACTTCCGGCTGTCCGGGGCCGGACGGCCAAGTCGCGTGCAACAGGCCCTATGGCAACGAAAAGCCGGGAACATTGATCAGAAATTTCCCTTTTTCGCCTGAACCGGAAGATCTGGAACGAATTGCCGAAGAATTGGCAGATTACACGGATTGAACTAACCGAAGTTAATAGGCGCGGATTCGCCCAACAGGGCTTCTATGTCGCCCCGCGTCGTTGGGAGAGATTGGCAGCTCTTCTTGGAATATTTCTAAGGCTCGAACAGGTTTATGCTGATGCCGTTTGGATCTCTGAGATGGGCATATCTCACGCCGTCACGTTTACCGCGGGTTTCAATGAAACAGAGTCCTTTTTTCTCGAGTTCGGTAACAGAAGCGGGGAGATTTGCGACTCTAAAACTCATTCCAGAGACCCCACTGACCAGGTGACCGTTCTCGGAAAACTTATTGTGGCAGATCTCCAGCTTATATGGAGTTCCTGCCTTCTCCATGCAGACTACGTCCAGTCCTTTTGAGAATCCCTCCGAGGTTGTGAAGCCCAGTTTTTTGTAGAAGTCGATAGTTGAGTCCGGGTCGGACGCGGGGATTGGAATCGTGAGTGGGTATTGTTCAATCGAGGACTTGGTGAATTCCGAGGACTCCGCTTCGCTGTTATGAGCGATTAACAAGGCGAAGAAAACGAGAAAGATTATCGAGCACGCAAATCCAAAGAACAGTCTTTTGGCATAGCCCACCGGCAACGTCATGCTCGTCCAACCTCCTAAATGAATGAAAAATAAACAGTTAATCCTCCCGTTGCGAAGGCGGGATTAACTATACACAAAAACTGGAATAAAAGCAAGACCTAAGATGGTTTTTCTTCAATTTGATGAAGAAACACCTTCGATCCTACCGGTCCTCAACCCTTTTAGTCTATTGTGGGTGAGGACATCTTCCTCATAAATGAACCAAGCTAAAGAATGTTCGTAAATGCCACAGACCGCATCCCTAGGTCAAGACAAAATCGTCCGATAGGCATTTGGTCGGCTTTCAGCGCCGCTTTGGAAGGCCTGAAGATCGGAATGGAGAACTAACCAGTTAGAAAAAAGAATGAAATGTTGTTATAGAGATTTTTTTGCTTCAACGCGGAAAAAAAATTGTTGCCGTATAAAAGATGTGATAACAGGGAGGCACTTCTCAACATACCCTTTTGTTTCAGTGAAAAGCCCTAAAGGGGCGGCTGATTTTAGCCGTATCGGGCTTTTCGTTTTTTTGGAGTTGAGGTAAACAGGGAATGGCGCCGGAGGAGGGGTAGCTTCGAAGGCCCATGATCCTTGAGAGGGGACATTCAATCAAGGTAGGGTCCTGAAAAGCCCCTTACAGTTAGGACATTCAGTTCCGGCGCCATTCCAAAGATGAGCGTGAACTCAGAAAATCAGTCCCCCTTCGACAAAGCCACCTTCCAAAACCGTATCAAGCCGTAGGTCGTTTCGGTCTTCGGTGAAATTTATGAGTCGGTAACCTCCCCTGACAAAACCCCAGCGACCGCAGTTCATGGGCACACTGAACCGGAATCCCGTCTCAAGGTCCATGGCGAAGGTGCCGTCCAGATACCCCAACCCGATTCTGTTGTCGCACGACAAAGTCCCTCCATTGCACAGCGTGCGGATGCACTTTTGCACTTCAATGCCGGACATCACCATGTTTCTGGTGCGATCCACTCTGGAACACGGGGCCAGAGGGCAGAGCGCATTACTCGACTGGACCCGTTGGTCATTGAAAAGCCATGCACTGTATATTGATACCGTGGCGTTGCAGGAGACAATGGGCTGATACATGAGCCCCACCCGCTGATAAAGGAAATCCCATTTCGAGTGAACCGGTACGCCGGCGGGGATCGGGAACTGGCCGAAATAGAGCGTCCTCTGAGGGGTCGCGGTACCTTCCAGAGATATCGGCATTATTGAGTAATAAATGGCCCAGTGCGGACGAAACTGATACCTTCCGGAATATTCCAATAGAGTTTGATGTGAAGGAATACCCAAGTCGTCATTGAGATCCAGGGGAGTTGCGGGAATTCCCAGCACCAGAGCCGGCCATTGCACGGTCCCGCGTACCCGGGCAAAAAACACCTGGGTTGCCAACTCCCATTGTCCGCACCTCCGAACCGGGAGAGTGCAGGGCGGAGACGGTTTGACCGCACAAAAGCCTACGGGTGAACAAATCGGCGGCTTACATTTAACAATGGGTTTTTGTGCGAAATATCTTGGCCTTTGCGGCGGAGCTGTTCCCCACATCGAACCCGCGGCAGCCTGTTGTAACTGAAGAGGTTCCTGACCGTTTGATGGGAACAAATCAAATGATGCTTCATGCGGCTCAGTAGGACTGACAATTACATCAATTGTGTCTTGATTGAAGGCGGCCAGCACATCAAATGTTAATAAATAAAATAGTAGGCATACTAATACAATAAAAGGGCTTCTTCTCATTGCACCCTTCCTCCCAGCTCGAACTTCTCGGTATCGCTTAGATATTTTTATGATACTTATGTCAAGAAAAAAATGGTGCAATTCCACTAATTTTTACTGTGTTGCTAGAAAAAATATACATAATGTAGTAATTCATTTTGAAATATAAATAGTAATTATATTTTATAAATGTATTGTATCAAAGAATAGAATTATGTAGCATTATTTAAAGATAATTTTCAGTCAAGAGCACGCAAAACGACAAAGCTCACCGAGTTCACTGCTGGCAATTCCAACGGCGCACCGCGCGCGTACGCCCCCCCTCGTAAGACCCACAGGCTTACAGGTCCATCGCGTACCAGACTATTGAACCAAGGTGACGCACTCTCACGCCACGTGTTATGAGAGACAATCCTTTGGATCACGCTCGAGCCGGGTGAAGGTGATCGTCGAGGATTCCCAATCTGATCTTACAGTGGAAACTTAAGAAAAAACGGATGGCTGGACAGGTTACTTCTCAACATACCCTTCCTCCGCTTTCAACTCTCTAATTTTGCTTGATTCCTCAAGTAGGATTTTTTGTCAAGAAAAAAATTATATAATTCAGTACTTTTTTTCATAAAGCTATTTTTACGCTTTATGTATGGTTTGGACTGCCGGCTCAACTCTCCAATATTAGAAGATAAAGATAATACGAAAATAATCCGGCGCGTAAGCATTGGACTGAAGACATTCCGATGATATCTTGGTCGCCGTGATGAGCTATCTCCAATACAAAGCCGGTCCGTCTATCCTTGGCCTGATCCGCGACGAAGGTTTGAGCCCGGAGCGGGTCCGCGTGTTCGCCGGTCCCGCGGGAGGGCCCAAATGGTTTGTCTCGGTCGGCTTCGACAGAATGCTTATCAAGAGTCGATTTCTGCAGAGAGGGAGTGAAAGGGTTGTGCTGGCAGGCGCTTCTGCAGGAGCATGGCGATGCCTGACAATGGCTTGCGCGGATCCTCTGGATGCGCACGAGAGGTTGAGAATAGCCTATTCGCGTAATATTTTCACTGCGGAGGATACCCCCGAGAGTATATCAAGGGCCCTGAGGAACAATGTGGAGGCTTTTGTTAAGCCCAAGGATGTCTCTGCGATTTTGGGACACCCGGTTTACAGTCTGGCCATACACGCTGTCCGAGCCAAAGGTCTTGCCGCATCGGAAAATCGGAAAGCTGAGGCCGCGGCCTTGATCGCAGCGGCGGTGATGAATTTCTTTTCACCCAGTGGCGTAGAGCTTGTTTTTGAGAGAGTGATATTCTTTTCAGGGCTACAGGCTCCGGATTTCCTGCACGGCAAGTTTCATGGTGCGGCTGTTGAATTGACCTCGGAGAACCTCTCTTCCGCGGCGCTTGCCACCGGGTCTCTGCCATATATAGTGGCCGGAGTAAGAAATGTTTCCGGAGCGCCTCCCGGCATTTATCGGGACGGTGGAGTGGTAAACTATCAACTGAATCAGGATTACCTTCCGGGGGTCGGTGGCATAACCTTGTTTTTTCACTACCAGGAAAGAATCACTCCCGGCTGGTTTGACAAACCGCTTTTTTGGAGAAGTCCGGCTGCCCCACAGCTTGAGAGGGTGCTTCAAGTATTCCCGAGCCCGGATTTTATCAGGCTCCTGCCTGATGGACGATTGCCGGATAGAAATGATTTTATAGTGTACGCGGACAATGCTCCCGAGAGAATCAGAAGGTGGGATGAGGTTTCCCGTTTGAGCGACATACTCGGAGAGCAGTTTATTGAAGACGTGGAATCAGGCCGTATATGCAATCTCGTGCAACCGTTATAATGGATAGCGCAACGATGAATTAAACTTTTGGAAAGAAGAGGCACTATGAACCGACCTTCCTGGCATGAGTACTTCATGTTGGTGGCCAAGATGTTGAGCGTGAGGTCCACCTGCAATTCCCGCAAAGTCGGAGCAGTGATTGTTAGGAATAACAGAATATTAGCTACAGGATACAACGGCGCGGTGCACGGCGCGCCCCATTGCATTGATGAAGGACCGGGATTTTGTCTCAGGCGAACCATCGGAGCGCATGATGCCGACAAATACAATTACTGCATTTCAAGTCACGCGGAAGTGAATGCGGTGGACCAGGCCGCTCGGTTCGGGATCTCCTTGGAGGGCGCAAGTCTTTATTGCACTCTTGAACCATGCAATTGGTGCTTCAAGCAGCTCATTCAGGCAGGGATAAAAGAGATCTATTTCGAAGAGGCTTATGAATCGCAGAACAAGGAATTTGATCTTTATTGGCGCCAAGTCATGGAATCCAGTGACAGCATAAGTCAGTTTCAGCAGATCCGGATATCCAACGCTGCCGTGGATATGGTCGTACGCGTCCTGCAAGGTACGTCCACGCGCACGATACCGGCCACTTCGCCTGACGAGGCTGAACGGCTTGATCCGGAAGCGCTCAAGGGGTTCCTGGGACATGGCAATCGCTAGTGTAGGAGGTGGACAAAATGAAGATTCTGCAGGTGCAGAGGTTTCCCGAGGATCAACTCATAAAGAGACTGGCAGAAGTGACTATGCTCAAGGCACCTGACGTAAAGGTCTATAAGAATGCGCTTATTTCACTGGAGAAGATCTCGCCGAAACACCTCTCGCCACCGCAGAACTATATATTGAAAGAAGAGTTGAAAAAGGTCCGTGAATTGAAATGGGCGTTGCAAGAGCACGGAATCGACATATTCCATCTGAATGGTTTCATCAGGTTAACACTGGAAGGCTTTCAGGAACCGGTGGATCTCTTGCCTCCCATTGTCGAGGAGTCTATCGAGCAGGATGGGTCATTTCATCTGATCATCAACGACGGTATGCACAGGGTCTACATGGCCCTTCGGGAATGGGTTGTCCCACAGGTGGTTCTGATCCGGGGCCTGCCCAAGGAATTCCCGTATTACGCATATCCTTTACCTGGCGGATGGGGGAAAGTGGAAGAGCGCAATGATTTGCCGCCGGGGTACTTGAAAAAATGGCATAGAATTCACAATTATCACTCATTGTATCGTAATTTCAATTCCGCGTTCAGCAATGTGGGAGGCCCGCGAGACTTCTTTGTGGACGCTGGACGAAGCTAAACCCTGAATTCACAGCATGACTCCGGACCCTATGGGCACCGCGTTATGTCGTGGCAAACTGCATGCGCCCTCACCTGTGTTAGTTGCTTCTGTTTCGAGTACAGATATTAGTCGGGGTGGGGCCGCCAATTATCGGCTAGGTCTGCCCCAGTCAGTAGGGCTTTGGGAGATTCGTCGGAATGGGAAGATTGAGAGATAGACTTGATCGTCCGCAGGTGATTCAAGGAATGAAGCTGAGTACTCTGATGAAGGTCCTCGCCAGAAATGATTTTCGCGTCGATCCCCAGTATCTCGGCAGACTGGCCCACTTGTTGGTTCTTGGGGTGTTCAATTCCGTTTTTGCGCGTTGCGAGGCTTTCTTTAATATGGAGGAGATCCAGGCAGTTGATATCGAGCAGGCCCCTCTTTTCGTGATAGGGCACTGGCGCAGCGGTACAACTCATCTCCACAATCTTCTGAACGTTGATCCTCGATTTACCTGTCCTACTGCATATCAAGCTCTTTTCCCGCATCACTTTATCTTTAGCCAGGTAGGTGGAGCGGTATTCGACCTGATAGCACCTAAGAAACGCCCTATGGACAACATTGCATTTTCATCCCAAGTTCCACACGAGGACGAATTCGCATTGGTAGCGCACTGTGCTGTTTCGCCATATATGAAATTTTTGTTTCCGGTAACGCGAGATGAGCCTTATGGTGGATTGGATCCTCAGCGCCTCCCCGCTCACGCGCTGGAAGAATGGAAACAATCGTTCATACTTTTTCTCAAGAAAGTGACTCTGTCGGAAAAGGGGCGGATAGTGCTCAAGTCGCCTCCGCATCTCGGCCGCGTGGCCACAATCTTGGAGCTATTTCCGGATGCCCAGTTTATTCACATTGTGCGTAACCCATACACGGTATACAGATCGATGTGGACCCTTTGGCGGAATTCAGTTGCATATTCCTGTCTTCAGAAGGCTGACCGGGACACGGTCGACGAACTTATACTCTCTTGGTATGAAGAGCTGTTCTCGCTATTCGAACGGGACCGAGGTCAGGTCCCCCAAGGCGCTCTTCACGAAATGAAATTTGAGGACCTCGAAGAGCGGCCGCTGGACACTCTCAGGGCCGCGTATGAAACGTTGCAATTGTCAGGCTTCGACGAGGTCGAAGGAAGAGTGGTCGAATACCTGGATTCGATCCGCAGTTATGAGAAGAACGAGCACCACTTGGACGACAGCAGTCGCGAAAAGGTTTCCATTCGCTGGCGCCGGACGTTCGAGCGCTACGGATACAGCATCTGACATGTCAAGTGGCTTCGAAACGTTTCTCTCTAGATTCCCAAAGCATATCGCGCCCCTAAAGAAATTGGCGGTAATTCCCCCAGCCGTTCTTGACTTCTTTAGTTGACAACACCTTCACAATTTCCTAACATAAGAAATCAAGAACAAGAATTGATTCGCAAGCCCCTGGAAATGTCGGTTCACGATCTTTCGGCTGGTCAGCCCCCGCGTCCTCAATGACGCAAGTCCGGAACCAGGAACTCTTGCGGACACAGACGATTGTTCAACCACCGAAACCAGACCTTCAGACCTTTAGCAATCTCCAAGAAGAATTTCCGGTTGCCTACGGAGGCCGCCGGCCGCCTCTGACCGCAACACGTTAGTGCTCGGCAATTTCTCATCAACGTGCAGCCAACAGCGGCTGCCAAACAAAGATCTCAAGTTGCTGCATCGAGAAAGACAGAATTTATGTCTGAGAACATAATCTCGCTGTGAAACTTATCCCGCGTAGGGATCTTTCATGCGCGGGTCCATCCCTGGGATAACGCCACCAACGTTCACGGAGCTTGTCGCGGCTTATAAGGCGCTCATACAGGCATTAGCTTTGAGTCCACCAAAGAGGGGGATCGCCGTGAAAAGAAAATGGGGTTTCATCCAGATCGGTCTGGCTTTCTGCGTGCTCTTGAGCATTGCTCTTATTTCCTGTGAGAGGGGGAAACCTATTTCCCAGATGGGCCCGCCCCAGTACGTCGGTTCGGAGAAGTGTGCCGAATGTCACAGTCGCATTGCAGTTACGTTTAGAAACACCTTGCATTCCAAGGTAATGCAGGATGCCAAGAAAAACCCGGATGCCATTCAAGGGGACTTCGCGACCCCAAATCCGCTGATAGATTTCAAGAAGGAAGACGTGCGCCTGACCCACGGCGTACAATGGAAGCAGCGCTATGTGGACAAAGATTGGCGCACAAGGGTCGGCCAGTGGAATTTTGAATCAGAAGAGTGGTCTCCATACAACCCGGATGGTTGGAAGACAGCGGACTGGCGTGAGAAATGCGGTTATTGTCACGTTGTGGGGTTCGACAAAGAGAAGCTCACCTGGTATGAACTGAGCGTCGGTTGCGAAGCCTGCCACGGACCTGCAAGCAATCATATAGACTCAAAACTTGAAGACAAGCACCGAACCATCGTGAATCCTGCCTCCTTACCCTTCAGGGCGGCCTCGGATGTTTGTGGACAGTGTCACACGCGGGGGAAAAGCCCCGACAAAAAATGGGAGTTTCCTGTTGGGTACAAAGTAGGAGACTACCTCGGCCCTCAGCATTTCACAATCGTAGACAAATCGGATAAGTCGGCTTGGTGGCCCAGCGGACACGTCATGCAACACCGGCAGCAGTACCCTGAATGGAAGGGAAGCATGCACGCAAAGGCCGGCATCGGCTGCAGCACATGTCACAGTGTACACGAGGCCAAAACCAAATTTGCCACCACAATGAACCCCAACAATCTTTGCCTGAGTTGTCACGGAAATGTTAGCACCGATCCAATGAGGGGGCATGCACCGCTGGCAGGCGCTCCCCAGCATTCGGACTGCCTCGGATGCCACATGCCGCCTACAGGCAAGAGCGCCACCCGTGCAGACGAGAGGACTCATCAATTCAAGACTATCCCACCTAAGGTCACGGTAGAGCTTGGCGGGGGGGACCCCGGAAAGCAACCGAACTCTTGCAACCATTGCCACGCTCATAAGAATCAGAAGGCTGAGGATCTGCAGAAGGCCCTTGATGAAGGGAGGAAAGCATTGCTACGGCTGACGAGTGTGAACCCGGCACCCCAATGAAAGGGGTTGTGACATGGCAATAGCAAGAACGTTTGCGGTGATTATAGTCGCCGTCATTTTGATATTCGTAGGTGCGGTCACCTTGGGCGGCATGGCGGTTTATTCAAAGCAGTCGAGCTTTTGCGCAAGCTGCAAGGTGATGCAGACGAGGTACGCAGCCTGGGAGAGATCTACTCATGCCAGATCTGTCCACGCAAAAGCTGATTGCATCAATTGCCATTCCGAACCCGGAATAATCGGAGAGTTCAAGGCTCACTTCAATGGTGCTCGCTATGTTTTCGAGCGCGTGACTGAAACACACCAGGGCGCGATTTTGGGAGCAAAGGTCTACAGCAAATCCTGCGAAGAATGCCACAAGGTGGGTGAAGTCAGGACTAAAAACGCGGGCCATGAGGTAAACCACGGTGCCCATCTGGCCCACAACTTGGAATGCGTACAATGCCACCGGGATATCGCTCATGGAACTCTCCTTGGAGAACCAACAGTGCACACGATGCAAACATGCGCCTCGTGCCACCGTCAGCAGCAATATCAGATTGCCAAATGTGGGTTGTGTCACCCGAAGCTCATGATCGACAATATCTTCCTGACCGCCAAGCGCTTGAGGTCTCCGATGTAGTCGACGGCACAAGGGAGGTGACCTGACGATTGCACGGGAATTCCGAAAACTTCCCCGGAGCTGTTATATAGCGATTGTCAAAAATAATGTCTGTTTGGTGACGAGACGGGCAGTATGGAAGGCTGACTATAACGGGCGCCTCCGGTATCATTCCTGTTTTCTCCACCCGTCGTTCACGCGAAAGGGGGAACCCAGGAATGGCTGCTGGATTCCTGCTTTCGAAGGAATGACGAGATCTGGCCTCGCAAATCAGACAAAGATTTAGACAATCACTATAGAAGCCTAGTGTCGGAGGGTCTCCACCAGTAATAGTCAAAGTCTACTTCGCCCGTTTCTTGAACAAGCTCGCCGCGAGAGCTATGAAGACAACAGCCATTATGACCAAAGGAATTACCTGAGGCCACAAGACCTCCCAGCCGGTCCCTTTGAGAAAAACTCCCCTAACAATAGTGATGAAGTAACGCAACGGGTTCAAATACGTAATGTACTGGATAACAGTCGGCATATTCTCGATGGGAAACGCGAACCCGGACAGCAACACCGCGGGCTGCATAAACATGAACGAGGATAGTATTGCCTGCTGCTGAGTTTTGCAAAATGCCGAAATGGTGACCCCGATTCCTGATGTAGTAACGAGAAAAATCAGACACGTCGTCACAAAGAATGGCACAGAGCCCATGAAAGGTATGTTGAAAATGATGAGCGCGAGAGGGACAATCACCGCCAGGGTGACGATTTCAATTACCAGACAAGGAATCGTTTTGCCCAGAATGAGCTCCAGACGGGAGATAGGAGCAACCATGAGCTGCTCCAACGTGCCTATTTCTTTCTCGCGCACGAGAACGGACGAGGTAACGATGACGCTGAGTGCGAGCAGAATCAGGACCACTGTCGCGGGAACGAAAAAGTTTTTGGACGTCAGATTAGGGTTGAACCACGCACGGCCTGCATCAGTAAACGACGGAACAATCAAGCGAGGGGTAATAGAAGTGTAAAGTAGCCCCTGCATGCGTTTTGTTCTCTCATTCATGATATCGAGTGCAAAACGTTTCAGAACAGATTGCGCATACCCGGATGTCGTCCCTGCCGATATGGTGTCCACACCATCTATGAGAATCCCGATCTGCGCAGTTCTATTTCCTTGGATATGGCGTTCAAAATCGGGTGGAATAAGGATCGCGGTCGAAGCCTTTCCAGTTACCAGAGGCCAATCCACTTCATCGTATGAATTCACCTGATCCACAATCTGAAAGTATCCTGATCGGGAGAAAGCCTCGCTGACTTGCCGACTCAAGGCACTCCGATCAAGATCGACAATAACGGTTGCGATATTCTCGACATCAAGTCGGCACGCGTAACCGAACATCAAAAGCTGCAGAATAGGAGCTATCAGGAGCAGTCTGAAATTCTGTCTGTTACGATATATCTGAATGAACTCCTTACGTATCATGTGTCGTACGCGTCTGACCCGCTCAGTTATGGTTGAAGAAGGCGAGGATTTGATCGCGGTGCTTTTAATATCCGGCTGATCCGGACATGTCGGCTTTGAATTTAGCATGTCCGTGTTCATCCGATTCGCTTCTTAAGCTTGCTCATTGCAAGGGTGGTGACGAGGACAGCAAATATGACCAGCATAAGAGCAGGAAACAGGATCGCCCAAATCCCCGCCCCTTTGAGGAATATGGCTCGCAATATGGGAATAAGATGCCGTGCCGGAATCACATAGGTAATGGCCTGTAAAATTTGGGGCATATTGGAGATAGGAAACACAAAGCCGGACAAAAGAAATGTCGGCAAAAAAGTACCGAGAAGCGCGAGCTGAGTGGCGAAGAACTGATTGGAGGCTATTACTGAAATCAGGAAGCCCAAGGAGAGTGCACCAATAAGGAAAATGCTCGATACGGAAAACATGAGCAGCAGACTCCCCCTAAAAGGAACGGCGAACACATACCTTCCCATAAGATACACGCCCACCAAGTCCACATAACCCAGCACGAAGTAAGGAATGAGTTTTCCCACAATCAATTCGTTCGATTTTATTGGTGTCGAGATAAGCTGTTCCATCGTTCCGGTCTCACGTTCGCGGACTATGGTCAGGGATGTTAGCAACGCGGCAATCACCATCATGATGATGGCGATAAGACCTGGGACGATGTTGTTGCGACTTTGCAGTTCGGGGTTATAAAGCAGCCTTATGCGAGCGTCTATCGGGGGGACGACCCTGGCTGCAATGGCCTGGCGGAACATTGCCTTTTGCTGGAATTCAGCTTCGAAGTCAGCCACAATTGTTTCAAAGTAGACCATCGCTATCCCGGCCCGCGTAGAATCAGACCCATCTACAATTGCCTGGACCGGCGCCTGCTTTCCTTTCTTCAGGTTCCGTCCGAAATCGTGGGGAATAATAGCCCCAACACTCACCTTGTTCCTGTCGATCAGTTCGACGATTTTGTCGTAGGAGTCCGTGTAAAGGACAAGATTGAAATAACCTGAACTTGTGAGCTGGTCGAGGAATTCTCTTGATTCCGGGGAGCGGTCCAGGTCCCAGGCTGCCAAAGGAATGTTGTCCACGTCCAAAGAAAGAGCATATCCGAACAAAATCATTAGCATAACCGGGATCCCAAGTGCCAGATACAAGGATCGTGAGTCCCTGACGATTTGCCTCGTCTCTTTGCGAGCTACAGCAAGCACTCGAAATACATTCATTTGATCCTCAGGTTATCTATTGAGCCTCATCCTCGGAGGTGAGCCTTACAAACACATCTTCCAGGCTTGGCGTCACGACCTCAAGGTTCGAGATGGAAATCCCGGTCTCGGCCAGTATTTCTCTTGTCCGAGCGCTGGCCGCTTCAGGGTCCAAGGTCACCAGATGAAGCAAATTGCCGAAAATGGCCGTTTCTTTGAATATGGGCTCCTTGCGCAGCAATTCCTCGGCCTTCATGAAATTGTCACATTCCACGTTAAGGACGGTTTCTTTCATCCAGTCTCTTTTGAGTTCACCAGGAGTCCCCAACGCTATGATCTTGCCCCTGTTCATCAACACCAGCCGATTGCAGTATTCCGCTTCCTCCATGTAATGCGTTGAGACGAACACCGTGACCCCCTGTGACGCCAAGTTGTGGATTAAATCCCAGAAACTCCGCCTCGAAATCGGGTCCACGCCTGAAGTGGGTTCATCGAGGAACAGGATGGGAGGTTCGTGGAGTACCGCGCACCCCAAAGCAAGCCTCTGTTTCCAACCCAAAGGAAGATCTCGAGTCAGAATTCGTTTCTGTTCAACGAGCCCGGCCATTTCCAAGACCCACTGATCCCTTTCTTTTTTCTTGTTGCCGCTCAAGCCATAGACGCCCCCGAAGAAGTCAAGGTTTTCACTTACCGTAAGGTCCTCATAAAGAGAAAATTTCTGTGACATATAGCCGATATGTCTTTTGACCTGTTCAGGTTGAGTCGACACATCCCATCCCGCAACTTGCGCGACACCGGAGGTTGGCATCAATAGCCCGCAAAGTATTTTTATCGTAGTCGTCTTGCCCGCGCCGTTAGGTCCCAAGAAACCGAAGATCTCACCTTTCTCCACGGTGAAGGTCACTTGGTCCACAGCCACGAAATCGCCGAATATTTTGGAGAGATCCCTAGCTAAGACGGCTACTTGCTTCTCATTTTCCGCCAATGTGTTCCCCTGCCTCCGGCTCCTCATCAACGCGGCGACGCGGAATCAATGAGAGGAACGCATCTTCCATCGATGGGCTGATCGCTTTCAGTGAAAGAACATCTATGTGCTGCGCTTCCAATGCCTTTCGAACAATCTCTATCTGTTGTTCTTCTCGCACTCGCACATGAAGAGCGTCGCCGAAAATGTTGGCATCAAGAATTGTCGATAAATCGGAAAGAGTAGCCCTGGATTTCGCGAGATCCGAAGGAACCAGCTCGAACATTGTTCCCTCTACCAGGCCCTTCAAAGAGTGAGGCGCCCCAAGTTGGATTATAGATCCGCCGCTCATGAGGCCCACGCGAGTCGTTCTTTCCGCTTCGTCAAGATAGGCTGTCGTCACCACTATTGAAATGCCTTCTTTGAGCAGGTCGTATAAGATTTTCCAAAAATCACGGCGAGACACCGGATCCACGCCGTTGGTGGGTTCATCAAGGAGAAGCAAGGCCGGAGAGTGGATCAGGGCACAGGCGAGCCCCAGTTTCTGCTTCATACCTCCAGAAAGAGCGCCCGCGAGTCGGTCCTTGAAGGGTCCTAATCGGCTGAATCCCATTAGCAAATCGATCCTACCGCTCCGCTCCTTTTTGGGGACCCTGAAAAGATCGGCATAAAAGATCAGATTTTCTATAACGGTGAGGTCCTGGTACAAGCCGAACCGCTGAGGCATATAGGCAAGATGTTCCTTAACGCCCTCTGGATCTTCCACTACTGAGATTCCATCCACCCATATATTTCCGGAAGACGGCTCAAGGATGCCGGCCATCATCCTCATGGTGGTGGTCTTTCCTGCCCCATCCGGGCCGACCAGTCCGAACAGTTCGCCTCGCCTTATTTCAATATTCAGATCGCTTACGGCAACAGTTTCGCCGAAATTCTTGCACAAATTTGCGGTCCGAATGATGTGGATATTATCCGCTTCTTCACGGAGTTGTTTTGTCATTAGAGCTTCCGCTCACTTCTTTTGTGGGCTCCAGGTCGGTCCTAATGTAACCCTCGGCAGGCATCCCAATCTTTAATTCCTGTTCCCGATTAGGTATCGTGATTTTTGTCCTGTAAACCTGTTTGACGCGCTCTTCCTTGGTTTGTACGTTCTTTGGCGTGAACTCTGCCCTGGGGGATATGAATGTCACTACGCCGGAATAAACCTTTCCTGGGAAGGTGTCTGTGGTTATCTCGGCCTTTTGTCCGAGTTTTATCCTGCCCAAATCTTGTTCTCCGACGTATCCCTTGAGCCAGACTTCGTCTATGGCGGCCACCGTAGCTACCGGGGCGCCGGGAAGCACTACCTCCCCTAATTCGGAAGCTTTCACAAGCACAACGCCGGATACCGGGGTTGTCAGCACGGAATGCTCTATATCCAGTTCTATCCTCTTGAGCTCCCATTTGGCCCTGTCCCACCGATGACTGGCCGCTCGGATCTGTTGTTCTCTTGGCCCTCTTTCGAGTTCGGTCAGGCGCTGCAACGCGTTGTTGTATTCCTCGGTAGCCACCTTCAATGTGGTCTCTCTTGCGTCATAAGTCGAGGCCGAGACCACCCCCTCCTTATAAAGCTGCATGTATCGATCAAATTCGTCCTTAGCGTTTTTCATTCTGCTCTCCGCTGCCTTCCATTGGGCGCGCGCTTGATCGATCTGTTCGCTCCGTGTCCCTTCTTCCAATTCATCCAGTACGGCACGGGCGTTGGCGATCTCCGCCTCTGCCGCGCCTTTCTGAGAGCGCAAAGTATCCGTGTCGAGCGTAGCGATTGTCTGACCCTTTTGTACGCGGTCCCCTTCTTGTATAGGCAACGAATCTATCTGACCCGATATCCTGAAGGAGAGATCAACTTCTGTCGCCTCGATGTTTCCGCTGACGAATATCTTGCCATCAAGAGTCCTTCTATCCTTTGAATAGAGCCACACACCCAAGGCACCGGCCGCGAGCGCGAGCACTATCAGCCCTATGACGCTTTTTTTCCTCATTTGTGGTTTCCCTGAGCAACTTCCACCAGACTCGTATGTGCTTGTGAAGTTCCATTAAAACAACTTCATCTGATCGGTACTGTTCCGAGTGTAATTATTTTTATACCGCATGGCCGGGCGGTTCCTAAGCAAAAAATGGAGGTCCCTACACTGTCGCATCTGGTGTCGGTCCGCGGTCGGTCCGCGGTCCCATAGTGAATTTCGCGAGCAGCATTCCAACTTTAGCTGACTTTAACCATTTTGTTAATAAGTATGGAAATACCACATTATTAGCTATCGTTGTCTTTGAAATCTAATATTATGTTTAAAGATTGACAACATGAAACCGTTGTGATATCCACGCCCGCAGGCATAACGGTCGCAGCAATGCACTAGGAGATTTAAGTGTTTGGAAAAGTAATACAATTGAAGAAAAGTGCAGCAGGGCCGAGCCGGGGGGGAGAGCTTCCTTCAGAAATAACTCGGCAATTCAACACGGAAGTTCTGGAAAGAGGGCTCAAACTCGCCGAGGCTTCGCGAATTTCACACATTAACTTCGGAAGAGAATCTTATTTCGGGTTAGTCACGGAACCTTCCGGAAAGAGTTTCAGTGCCCATGTTACGCTAGATCCTGAATCCAAGGTCCTGACCCGGGCATCCTGCGCATGTTTCCGATCATTCACTCGAACTTACTGCCATCATATAGTATCTTTCGTACGATATATCCTGCGGCCCGACTCGGAAACCGGACGCCTGAGGAGCCTGGGAGAAGATTTCGAGGACAGCTTCTGGCATGAGATCAGTTGGTACGGTTTCAAGAATTTTGGCGATTCCGCCCTGGGATTCAGATGCCAGGCAAATCATGGCGGCGAGGGACTTCGAATAATTTTTTCGGACCGGAATCAGAGCGAAATTCTTTCCCTCGTGCCCGGAGAGAGGCTGGTCGAAGAGTATCTGCACGAGTTTTTCGACATTGTACGCAGGGACATCGATCCCATCTTGTTCAGGAGGATGTACGGTCGCAAGCTTAAAGATCCCAATGTGCCGTCTTTGCGCCGAAGGCCATGGCAGTTCACGGAATCAGAGGAGGAAATCAACAGGCGAGGCTTCAAATCCGTGCGTCAACGTCTTGAGGAGAGTATATGGCATAGAGTCGCGAAGGTCGGGTTTCTCAGTTGCGGACGCAGCGGGGGGATTTTTCACTTCCGTTTTTTGGAGCACAAACAAGAACTGATCGTAGAAGCCTTTGATGAAGACGAGGCGTCCATACTTCGCCTGGTGCCCCCGCGAACTCACATAGGAAGCGTTATCGAAGCCGCGGAAAAGAAGGGGGTGATCGGTACCGATCTGTTCATCCACGCTAGGGCCCTCAAGACCGGTTACCGTGTCGATCTGACAGAATCCTCCGGTTTAAAAATAGTACCCGTCGTGGAGAATCCCGATCCCGATGCGAGTCCCGACGCCGCATATCTGGATCGAACTGAATTGGATCAACAGTTTTTTGGTACTTATTACTTTTTCCCGGATTGGGGTTTTTTCAGAATCGCGACCACTACAGGCGGCTTGCCGCCCGACCACTTCACTCCCCAGAAGAGTACGGTGATCCCCCCGGACAAAATTACACTATTTATCGAAGAGTACGGTGACGTTCTCAGATCCGACTCTTCAATCCTTATGGACCCGACTCTGCTGGAGAGGAAAACGGTGGAGACCTATCAGCGGGTCACAGTCGATCACAAAGAAGTGAGCCACGACAGTGTAACGCTTGAGGTAAATTACGATTTCGGAGATTTCCAGGCGTCATTTCGGGAGATTTTTGAAGCTCGGAAGAATCGAAAGCGTTTTTTGATTCAAGGGACCACATGGATTGACACGATGTCCCCGGAATTCGCCTGGATGGATGGATTGGATGAGCAGGCCTTGGGCGAAGGGAACGCCCTTCGGGTAAAGCCGACAGAGTATCTACGCTTTCTGGCTATGCACGATGATCCTGAAAAACGATTTTCTTCGGCCGGAGTAAAGGGCTGGTTCGATGGATTGGCAACGCTTCAATCCCCGGATCGAATCCCGTCTATTAGAGAAATGAAGGGTAAGCTCAGGCCTTATCAAAAGAACGGATTCGGATGGCTTTGGTTTCTATACCGGAATGGTTTTTCGGGGCTTTTGTGCGATGACATGGGGCTGGGAAAGACACATCAAGTTATGGCTCTAATGAGCGCGATACTTCATCGCCAGACGAATAGGTCCAGCAGTATCCGCTTCCTTGTCGTCTGTCCTACAACTGTCCTCAGTCACTGGCACGACAAAGTTATGCAATATTGTCCGCACCTGGATCCCTACGTGTACCACGGCACTGACCGTTCCTTCCATGAGGCATTCGATGAACATTTGCTTATTGTGACCTCTTATGGGATCGCATTGCGGGATATCGATATTCTATCAAGTTTTCGCTTCGACCTCGTTGCGCTCGATGAAGTGCAAGCCATAAAAAATAAGTCTACCAAGACATATGCCGCTGTCAAAAAGCTCCAATCAGTTTGTACGGTCGGTCTCACAGGCACTCCCATCGAAAACAGCTTGACCGACCTTAAGGCGCTCTTCGATGTGATTCTTCCTGGATATCTCATGTCTGACTCAGTGTTTGAAACACATTTCCGATTGCCTATTGAGGAGGGACAGGACAAGCGTACTCGAGAGAAATTTTCTCGAATGATTCATCCTTTCACGCTTCGACGGAAGAAGGATCAAGTTCTCAGGGAGTTGCCCCCAAAGATAGAAGACATTCGTCGTTGCACTCTTAGCGAAGATCAAATCCGCTTGTACAGAGATGTCGTTGAAAATCAAGGCAGGGATTTGGTTCAGGCCCTGAAAGATCCGGATGGCCAGGTCCCGTACATGCATGTCTTCGCTGTTTTGAATTATCTGAAGCAGATCTGTAATCATCCAACGTTGCTGGAAGGTGGCACAAAGGACTACAACAAATATGCCTCGGGAAAATGGGACCTATTTGTGGAGCTTCTCGAGGAAAGTCTCGGATCAGGTCAAAAGGTAGTGGTCTTCAGTCAATATGTGAAGATGTTGGAACTCATCGAATCGTTCCTCAATGACCGGGGAATTGAGTTCGCCACTATCAAAGGCCATACCAGACGACGGGCGGAAGCGGTGAAACGTTTCAACACGGATCCGAAGTGCATGGTGTTTAGCGCTTCTTTGCGTGCGTCCGGCCTTGGAATTGACCTTATAGGAGGTTCTGTCGTCATCCACTATGACAGGTGGTGGAACTCGGCCAGGGAAGAGCAGGCTACGGACAGGGTCCACAGGATTGGTCAAAGGCGAGGTGTTCAAGTATTCAAGCTGGTCACCGAGCACACCCTTGAAGAAAAAATTGACACCATTATTACCCGAAAGAAGCGGCTTATGGATTCGATCGTGAAGCAAGACGACAAATCCCTTCTCAAGTACTTCTCGCGGCAGGACCTCATTGAGTTGATGTCGTTTTGACCGGAACAGGGTGATTGACCGTTAGGATTTTCCAGCTTCTTACTAACCTGAATGACATCGGATTTTAACAAATCGCTTGACAGCCTGGAAATGCCATTCTAGAAGCAAGCAACTGGCAAATTGATTCCCTGGGGGCCCTCAAGAGAGTAGATTCAAAAACTGTGATTTGTGTGGCGCCAGTCGCTGCAGAATCACTTCGCGACCCGGCACGTTATAAGGAGAAACCGGTAATGGGATCTATAGGCGAGCTTTGTTGGACCTCCACAGAGGATTTGTTTAGGGAACTCGACCTGGACGGATTGTACGCTCGGCAAGTGGGAGTCCTCGGGTCGTTCTCGTCGCCGAATTACCCATACCTTGTTTTGATTTACACCGGAAAAATCACAATAGGAATCAATTTGAGTAACAGCTTTGGGGCTGAGGATTTCTCGGGTCGTCCCTGCAGGGCGGCCGGTCGAAATATGGCCGAAGATGCTCTCTCTTCCTGGCCTCATGCAGAAGAGCACACTGAGTGAAATCCTTCGATGTTGCGAGACTGGCCGCGGCTCAAGGCGGCGAATACGTCTTGGGCGCAAGGGATCTGCACAGTCAGGCATGTTATCTCATATACGGGAGTCTTCAACCCGGCGAGGGTGGCCGTTTGGTGAGGCCGGGTGAAGGATACGAAGAGATCCTATGCGCGGTGAGCGGCTCGCTGATGATGGATACCAGCCGTGGCGAAGTCACTTTGAAAGAGGGCCACGCCTTACATATCGGGCCAAGTGAGACCATCTATATCGCCAATCAAAACAATCAGCCGGTTGTATATGTCATAGCAGGGGGCCGCTCAGGAAGTCATCAAGATTGAAATGGCGATGCATACCTGTTATGTTGAGGATAACTCGGGATTTATTGTGACACTGCCGGTTCGACGAGAAGGTCAGGTGTTGTTTTTCGTGATGCTTTTCGGGCTGCCGGCGGGATGAAACACATCCTCTTCGCCTGAGTGGTGGAATGGGTAGACACAAGGGACTTAAAATCCCTTGGGGCTAGTCCCCGTGACGGTTCGAGTCCGTCCTCAGGCACCAGCAATTTCAGCATGTTATGCCACCGCAACGAGGTGGCTTTTATTTTTGAGTATGACCATTGTGACCATTTTGTGTCTTTCCTGCGGGCAAAACCCTATCATAGTGTTTGTCTAAAACTTCCATATAAACGGACCCTACCAGAATCAATTCTGGGCGCTGATCGGGTTTCCGGCATGTATCCCCTACTATCGACTCTTGATCTACCTACGGAAATCCGCAGATTTATCCACACGCGTGATGGATACACCATGACGGGTCGAAAGGAGAGCGGGGCAGTGCTGATAGGTTCAACAGGCACGGAGTCTGCTGAGCCAGGATGACGAAGCCTTCCGCCAAACCGTGATACACAAGGTCGATCTGACGGCCCAGCTTGGCTCGACTGGCGCATGGTGAATTAGTCTGGTCGGTTAGGGTCATCAATTACGGCCAT
>DATJPW010000090.1:0-11298 GCA_035506215.1 Desulfomonilaceae bacterium | reverse complement strand
CCGTACTTGCACTGGGGGTTCATCATGGATACTGTCGTGAGCACTTCCATGGTGCGCATATTGCAGAAGTACGCGGCCACCGTGGTGGTCCCCACGTCTACGGCCAAGCCGTAATAATCTTCCACCTTTCCAGGCAGGACCCTGATGACCTCCTTGTCCATCCAAACGGCAAGCGTTACCTGCCATTTTCCTTCGCGCAAGCGTCTCGGGAGCTTCCTGAGTGTAGGCCAGTCTATGCTTAGGTTCTTAAGTCCGTACAGGCGCTCGAGTTCAGCGCTGATTCGTTCATAGTCCCCCGTCGGCTCCTCGAAGGTCGGTGGGGTCACCTCGACGTGGTACATCTTTACCGCCGGGTTCCAGTCAATATGAATGTCTCTCGCAGCCTTGCTGACAACCTGCTTGCCGGCCCTGGCTTCCTCGGGCACAAAGACCAGGACATCTCCCTGAACTTTCGCCACGCAGGCAAGTCTGAAGCCCTGTTCCTTCTGATCAGGAGCAAAGAATTTATCTTCTTCCTCCTGCCATTCGCTCGCATGGCTTTTACTTGAGGAGATGCCGAATTTTTCGAAGAACCCCTCTTCGATGCGCACCTTGCACTTGCCGCAGACTTTCTTTTCTCCGCACAGAGCCTCAATGTCCACTCCGAGCTGTCGAGAAGCCTCAATGATATTGGTACCTTCTTCAACCAATCCTCGGCGAGCAGAGGGTTGGAAGATGACCATGTGCTTCTTGTTCTCCATACCGCGATTCCCCTTTTCATCAGCTTCCACGGAAGCGATGACTTGATTACCCCGAAATCGTTTGATAACGGAGGGTTATTTGCTGCCATGCTTTGAAACGCTATGCCCTTCAGGGGTGAAGCAGACGCACGTATTTTGCCGCCTCACGCGCAGCCACGGCTCTCCGTCAGCCACTGCCGTCAGGATCTGCCGCAGCAGTGTTGCTAGGACCTCTTCAACGAACTTGTCAGGTGCCCAGGGGCTCTGAAACGACTTGTAGCCAGGCCGGCATTTCAGCCGGCTGAAAGGCCGCCTTCCTTGAGCTTACGGAGCTGGCCGATCATCTTGATAGCTTCCTGCACTGCGTTTCCCGCACTCTCGGCATAACCGTCCGCTCCGAACAGGTTGGCCACGTCCCTAGTCACCGGCGCCCCTCCCAGCATGATGGCTACATTCGGGTTCTTCTCTTTGATCATGGCAATGACTTTTTTCATGCCCATCATCGTCGTAGTCATCATCGCGGAGAGCGCAACGATTTCTGCATCTGTTCGAAGCTGTTCTTCGGCGAATTTCTCTAACGGCACATCCCGGCCGAGATCATGGACAGTGAAGCCGCCGACATCGAACATCATTTTGATCAGGTTCTTTCCGATGTCATGTACATCACCTTGCACGGTCCCTATAACTACCTGCCCTTTCACGTCCGTAACCGACCCCATTTTCATATGGGGCTTGAGGATATCCAGTCCCGCGTAAAGGGCGTCCGCGCACATCAGGATTTCCGGCACGAAGTACTCCTGCCGATCATAGAGGTCTCCCACTATCTCCATACCTGCGGCTAAACCGTTCATGATGGCATCGTACGCGTCAAGACCTTCGTCAACCGCGATGTTGGACCACTCCTTGACACGATCTTCCTCATACTCCACCACTCCATCGGAGAGGTTCTTGAGGATCTCCGCACGTCTTTCTTCAGATGGCATTCCGTTTCCCTCCGCCCGATTTGATATGGACAGTCTATAATCTCCCTACTGCAGGTGTAGGCTGTCTTCCGAATTTCTTCACAGTCCGAACCCATGCCTCCACGTTTTCCGGTTTGACCTCGGGCCAAATGTCACAACCAGGCCAAACTGCATCGACCCCAGCATAAATACAGTTCTTTATGACTCCTTCGACTTCAGAAGCATCTTTCTGGCAAAGAGTGCCGTAAGGATCGAAGTTGCCTAACAGGAGAACGTCGTTTCCGATTTTTCTTCTCGTTTCGGCCAGGTTGTTCTTCTGATCGAAGCTCAATGCATCTGCTCCGCAATCGTTCATCATCTCCACGATCAAATCAGTCCCGCCACAAATATGGAGAATTTTCGGGGATTCCAGCGATGCAAAGATTTTCTGCAAATAAGGCTGGATGAGTTGTTTCCACATGCGTGGGGAGAGCAAGTCCGTTCCTGAACCCATTTCACGGATTGTCATGTAGTCCGCGCCCAATGCCTGGTACCGCTTGGCAACGTCGATTACGACGTCGGTCATCTTTGCCATGAATGCCTCTACCCCTTCCTTGTCCTTCTTGATCCCTTTGAGCAAGAGATCAAGCTCGATGACCTGGCCGCCCATCGTGAAAGGTCCCAGGACCCATGCGCCAACAGCGTACTTTCCCTCAGAAATCAGTTTTTTGAGTGCTGCTTCCACTGTTGGCATTCGAGCCTTGGTCGCATAATCCGAGCTAATGTCCACGGCGGCCAGGTCCTCCCATTTGCTCGGAACAGTGGGGTATAGGACGCCATCTGCCTCTGCATAAAGACTGCAACCGCGGCCCATGGCCTCCGGAACAGTGCACATGTCGTAGGGAACAACTACCGAGTCAAAGCCATAAAGGTCCGAACTGATCGTCGCCGAACGAGCCAAGTAATCCTCGGAACCGTGCACTTCCGCGAAGCGTATCCCCATCTTGTTGATGGCTTGAATAGTGACCATTCCCATTCCGCTGAAGATGGGCATGGTATCCACAGGTTCGCGCTTTAGGAACTTCTTTACTCGTTCTTTTGAGGTCATTGTTGCCATTTACGTGTACCTCTCTTTGTTCGATTCATGGGCAGTTCGAGTCGCCAGCACATTAACGGCATTGCGAACTCACGCGTCAGCGTCTCTACATCCCTTTAAGTTGGTCAACAAACTCGGGAAACAGCTTTCTCAGAGGATGAGTTTCCTGTTCCGGGAGCTTCTTCGTTTCTGCGAACATCAGAGTAGCTGTGAAGGCATCGGCCATGGCCACCGCCGGAAAGACACGATCTGAGCCTGCCATGGGGCCTGAGAATATCATGTCGTGATAAAGAGTCGAGGCCAGTGCTTCGAGGGCGGCATCCACGCCGGACCACCCCTTCTGACCCCACATCTCACGTGCTGCTTTCCACATGTAGGATCCGTTGGAAGGTGCACTAGCACACGGGAAACCCCACTTCTCTTTGATCAGTTTGTTGGCCAGAGAACACATGGCCGTGGCTGGCCCATTCATCACAGAGGTGTCCACGAAGATGCTCTCAAACTTCGCACCGACCTTTTCTATAGCGTCGAGGAGCTTTTGGGTGCCTGCGACCCTGCCCGACGGCATCTGATCTGCGGGATCGAAGGCCACCAAGAGAACGTGCTTGACGCCGATACTGTAAATCTCCTTAATTTCCGTCTCTAAGTCCTTTTCCCAAACGGTGATGCTGTTGTAAAACATCCGGTCCAGGAGGCCCTTATTCGCGCAATATTGTGCGGCCTCCAATTTTGGCTTCATCACCCAGGCATCAACACAAAAGGGCATACAGGTAGTCTCGGCATAGAAATCTATATAGGTCTTGAACTCTTCCGCTTTTGTTGCCACGATGTCGGTCATGTAAGGAATGCCCGTGTCGGCGCAAAGCTTGTCACACATTTTCACCAGTTCTGTTGCCCGCTCCCTATTAAAGCCTTCCTTGCGTTTGCCTTCAAAGACCTTGTCACCTTTCTGGAAGATCGAGGGGACAATAACGGTGGCGTATTCACCCGGCTGTCCGCCGAATTTCACCCCTCCGATCTCACACACCTTCTGCTCGGTCCGAACTGTAAACATAACGCTCCTCCTCGATGACCGGCGGCTCGCATTTAGTGGGGCCTCGGTCGTGGCTAAACGACTCACACCATGTTCACGGCCTAAGGCGTTGTCTGAAGCCGCTGAAACCCCTTTTTCTTTGAGCATACGCGCCGGCCTCAGCCCTCGCGAGATTGGCCTCGATGTTGTCAAGGTCAAAGCCCTTATCTCGCAGCATTCTGATCTTGGTGGCAATTTCCGGATCTGGAGCCCGATCAGCCATCGCGTCGATTAATTCTTCATGCTGAGGAAGAATCGACTCGAAGTGTAAATCCCCTTGTATGGCTATAGTCGGTAGCACCCTGCTCTTCATCTCTATCAATTTGCCTATGCCCTCCTTTTTGTTGATCGACCATTAGTTGTATTCGATAACGTCCCGAATCTCCTTGTGGAGGGCAGCGATGCACTCCATCATGTAGCCGCAAGTTGCACACCGGACGCTATCCACGGTGAGCACATCTATTTTGATTTTGTTCGCCATAGCTAGCCCACCTCCTGCCTCTTAACCATGTGGTGCGGATACTTTGCGTAATAAGTATTGTACCATTCGACGGCTTCAATCGCTTGATCGATGTGTTCCGACGGAACATTGTAGGGCATGTCTCAGCCTGGGGCGAAGACATAGCCCGTGCTGCCTCCCGCAGCAAGCGATGCCACCGCGTCTTCCCGCGGCGAGAGAATGCCGAGGGATAGAGCAAGCGTAACTTTGAGGTTCCCTCCAAAGCCCTTGCCATATTTCAGCGCAACATCTCGCACGTAGGTAAGGTTTAGTTGCTCATCGATGGCAAAACCATCAGTCCCCACTTGAGCCACTTCTTCAAGGACTTTCGTGGCGTCTCCGCAGATAAAAAAGCTCGAGACCTTACCCGCCTTCTTGACCGCCTTTATGGCGGGCTGAGTTGCCGGTGTCACAAGTTCCCTGAAGGTCTCGGGTTTGATCTGTGAAGCCACCGGGTCAGTAATGGCAATAACGTCGCAGTCAATCACCTCCGCATAGATCCGCGCTGCCTCCGCTGCGACTTGTCCAGAAAAGTCTATGATCTCTTTGGCCAATATCTTGTTCTTGTAAACATCGGTGAAAATGCGGACCCCTCTCAAATGACTGGCCAAAGTAAGCGGGCCACACAATATCCCGTAGAGGGCGGTGTCAGGCAGGGCGGCCCGGACTTTTTTGCCTGCTTCGATGATGATGGGCCATCTGCCGTTCTTCGGTCCCGGAACCTTGAGGCCCGACTCGGCCAAAGACTTCTTCTCAAGCGGATGTCCTGTTATCGAAGGAGTGTTGTCCGGCCACCATTTGTGTTCGCAGCCCATGGACATGGCCTCGACGGTCAGGTCGAATAAGAGCGGAATTCCATCAGCCTTGTACCTCTCCGCCGCGAAAACAACGCCCTTGGCAATCAAATCCGGATTCTGCAGGTACTTGTCCGCAGGCTCTCCAATGAGGCAGGCACTATGCACTCCGGAGTACGGGACCCAAGGTACCTTGGAAGTGGGGAGCCCTTTCACAGCATCGATCACATCTTGCTTGCCCATTTGGTTCCCTTTGGAAAGGGTTGCTGTTGATACGCCTTCTGAAGCCTCAAGGAAAGCTGGACAGCCGCTCTGACCCGGCCCCCCGTCCAGGAGTCCTATTAGCTGCCCGACCATTTGAAGTTGTGATCAATTGAAGATCAGAACCCATCATTCAGTGCCTCGAAATTGAGTCTGGATGGTTGTGAGTTCCTTCTTTCGGGATTCTTGCTACATCTCCGGATACTGTCGGCCACAAACCTAAATAGAAAAAATGGATGTGTCAAGATCTAGCTAAGGTCTATTAAAGTCTATGTGACCCGGAAAGGCTCGTCCGTCCCCTCATATTAGCAACCGCTTCCAACCTGGCTTCGGTTCACCCCAAATCCATTTTTCTGAGATGGCCGACCAAATTGCGATCGCGTCTTGTAAGGCCGAGTTTCTTACGAATAGAAATCCGTTGCAGGCGAATAGTGTCCGGGCTTTTTTCGAGAATAAAAGCAATTTCTTCGGTCGTTTTTCCCAGACGGATGAGTCTCGCTACCTCTAGTTCTTTCTCTGACAAACTTAGCCAGGGCCCCTCTCGCTCAACCCCGTTGCTGCGAGGCGAACTCAACAGTTCCTGGAGCAACAGAGCACCATGGCTCTCGACAACCTCGGGATTATTCTTTCCTTCGAGTATGTGATGTGTGTGCTCGACGACTTTTCGGGTGAGGTCTGTAGCAACCTGTTCACAGGCCCTCACCCTTTCCTCTTCCGCATGACGTAGCAACGTGCTGAGCGCCAAGTTCTTTTCCTGTAATTCTTGACTCTTAGCAGTGAGTCTCTCTTCTAGGCGCTTACGTTCGGTGAGGTCGTAGCAGAGACCTACAGTTCCGTATTCCTCGCCCTGATCGTCTTTGAGTAACGTAAACACCGACAGCGCCACTCCGCGGCTCCCGTCACTCCGAACGAACTCATATTCTCCCTTCCAGACATCATCCTCTCGAAGCACCTTCGTAGCGTCTTGTTCGAGTTGTTGGCCTTTTCTTGTCTGGGTTAAGATAAACGCGGACTTACCAAGTATTTCGGACTTACTGTACCCGAATGTTCGCTCGCTGGCCGGGTTCCAGTCCATGATATTTCCTTCCAAGTCGGTAACGATGATTGCCTCATCCATATGGGAAAATACGTGACGGTAATGTTTCAGTCGCCGCTCTTCCTCGCGCCTCTCTGTTATGTCATTCATGAACAGCGCGGCTCCATCCCCGACCCTGGTTAGCCACATACGCAGGAGAGAGGGGCGCTTCGCCTTCGGTCGAAGTTTAAGATCTATCTCGAATTCTCGGACTCTGCCTGTCTCGGTTACCTGCTGCGCGTTTTGAAGGACCACTTTCCTCGCTTCGTCATCAGGCAAGATTTTCTCCACCGGGAACGAGGTTTCAAAAACTTCTTTCAGCCCCAATAATTCCATCCCGGCCGGATTAATTGCCGTGCAGACGAAATCACGAGTTCGACCCTCATCATCCCGGATTGCTTTGAGATAAACGAACGGCCGCGGGATACTGTTCAAGATGTTCTGAGCCAGCGTGCCGGTGGACAGTTCTTTGAGAGCATTGGCCTGCAAGTCGTCTCTAGGGATTACTCCGGCAAGAACCGCAAATTGGTCTTCGATGCCTGTTGGGACACGCGAGACAAAAAGGTGCTCCATGATCCGCCTTCCAGGCAAACCGATGGGAAGAAGCACATCATCGAGAAGAAGAGTATCGGTTGCCAGCGAGTCCAAAAAATGCTGCCACGGCTCGACAATTTCGCCGGGCAACGGGAGATCCTTCAGATGGCGATTCAATATGTCATCAAGACTGAGTTGCAAACCAAACGCTCGGTTGAAAACATCCAAAGCCGCGTTCGACATTCTGACGAAGCCTTTGCTAGGCAGATAGGTGTAGAGACCGAAAGGACCCGCTTCCATCAGCACTTGGTACTCGCTGGCTCCCCAAGTCTCAAGAGGGTCAAAAAACAATGCCACGATCTGCCTAGCTTGGCCGAAATTGTCCAGCAACACGAGTATTGTCATGGAGAGAGAGACTAAGCGACCGTCTTTGCGTCTGATCTGGACGCATCGGTTTTCCGTGCCGGTCTTTCGTGCCCAGAATTGCTCGATGGCAGCCAAAAAAGCTCCGGCACTGTCGTAGTCGGTGAGGACTGCTTGGCACCAAACCTGTATATGTGCCGCCTCATCCATTGAGTAGCCGGTGAGACGCACAGCCTCGGCATTGTACGACGAGAAGAATCCGTCCCTTCTGATGCTGATGAGCCCGACACTGCTCTGACGCTCCATAAGCCTTAACAGGGATTCCGTGCTTGTCCGAGACATACCGACATTGTCACCGATCGTTCTGCTGAACTGGGCGTAATATTGTTTTGCCTCGACCATTTCCTGGAGCTTGGCCACGCAAGAAATCAGGGTTTCCCCGCGAACGGGATCACTCAACACGATGGGTCTATAGTATTTCGGCAGAGGAAGGTCGCCCCAAGCTAGGCCCGGTACTCCCAAGACAATGATTTCTGTGGCAGGATTGATCTGTTTGACACTCGTGACGAGCGTGGCGAGATCTAGGTCAGCAGTTTTGAGATCAATGATTACGAGAAGATGTTTTGCGGGATCCTGAGACAAAATCGCCAGGGCCTCGCGTCCGTTGGGAGCCACCTCTACCACCACATGCTCCAGTTCGGCTGCCAGCTTCTTCCGGGCTCTCTCGGTCTGTTCCTCTGAGTATCCGATCCACAACAGACTGTAGCTTGACATGTTTCTCCTCTAGGTTATATATCCTAAGATAAGAAGAAATGCGCTCTGAAAGATAACAACGTCCGGCATTGTCCTTGTGTGTTAACACCTATTGTACCACAGTCTACTTGAGTTTACTCCAAGGCGGATTTGATGGACAGCGCGGGAAGTATTCAAGTTTACACAGGGGAAGGTAAGGGCAAGACGACCGCGGCCCTTGGATTTGCCTGGCGGGCGATCGGCCGAGGGCTGAAGGTGTTCATGGTTCAATTCCTTAAGGCCCCGGAAACGTCCGGTGAACAATTCGCAGCAAAAGCACTCGGCCCAATGTTGACATTAAAACCGGTTGGAAGGGAAGGTCATATCCGACGTCGGATCTCTGAGCCTCTAGATGCTCTCATGGCGCAACGCGGCCTGGAAGAGTCACGTGATGCGCTACTCTCCGGTGAGTACGATGTCGTCATACTGGACGAAATCAATGTTGCTGTCCACTTGGGCCTTGTTGATTCCGAAGCTGTTTTAGAACTGATGGATGCCAAGCCGGAAAATGTGGAGTTGATACTTACTGGACGTTACGCGCATCCAGCGATTATAGAGCGCGCCGACAGTGTTATAGAAGTAAGAAAAATCAAGCATCCCTATGACTTGGGAATCCAATCAAGAGAGGGAATTGAGTATTGACCTGTATCACTGAATAATATACGTGTCTGCCTTTCGACAATCCCAACATCTCCCCATCATTTCCAATTCTGCAAAAACTCCCCTGATATATTCGGGTCAAAGCCTTCCGTCGCTTTGACCCCCAATCATGCGTGTGAATGAAGTGCCAAATTTGTCCCATGGGGACAGAAAGTAGCCAACGTGACAGGCGACACTACCGATCGCCGAATTGGAGAGAACAAAGACCGTTGTGGAGGAAGGTCGTGACAAGTCTCGCACCGGTATGTTTCGGGGGGTTTCTTGGCCTCTACGTTCTTGTTTCTTTCGGCATCAGTGCTGTGACTTCGACTCCATGATGATCCAACGGCGCTAACTCCCGCATTTGTGCCAGGGTCACGCAATTGACACAAGGCGTGTTAAGAAGTTATGATAACAAATAATCTCTGTTCAGAGGTCGCTATGCTGGCAAGTGGCGGGATCCGCGTCTACACGGAGGACGGGAAAAGGCGAGACCTCTTCTTCTCTAAATCTGGCCTGTATGGCCATTTCCAGAGACCTAAGCGCTGTCATGGCGCATTTCCTAAAACCCCCGAACAATTTTGGTGAGCATCTTGTCGCGGGGACTATATCGTTCGGTGTTCACGATCAGACGAGTGGAGGGACATGAATTCATTGGTGAGCGTCTGTACGAACCATGGGATCAGGAAGCGCGTGAGGGCCGTGCTGGGTGGCGACCATGCCATGATTATTCTTGATGAGAGGACGCAGCGATCCACAAAGGAATTATCAATCCCCAATATGTTGGATTTCGTCGCCACCAAGCCGGAAAACATTTGATTGGTTATCACCGGCCGTAAGGCTAGTACAGACACAATCGAGTTGGCTGATATGGTTGTTAAGCTCGGAAAAATCAAGCACGGTTTTGGTGAGGGTGTTCAGCCGATCAAAGGGAATAGATTATTAAAAGGTACAAGTGGATCCTTCTTTGGAAGATGCGTCGACGCTTAGTCGTTGATTCTAATCATGATCGAAGAAAGGGAACATATGGACCTTTTCACGGAACAAGGAGCTAACTCGTTGTGCATGCCCGACGACATGTTCCAAGACGTGGAAGGAGAAGCGGAGAGCCGGCTTGAAAAGTATGCAGTCCGCACCTTGAAGAAGCTTGGAGATCGGCTGGCTGCAAAGAGTCTGATTCTCCGCATCCGAGATAACGATCAAGATTGCGGAGTACTTTGCACAAAGGTGACGCGCAATTATGACACATGGGATCTTAAGACGAATGGATCTGAAAACTACTACAAGCGTCCTCTTGCCCACCGCACCTTAAAACCCTCTTTCATCCTCAAGTCACACTTCTATTATCACCTGGATCTGCCGCATCGCTGGCTGGGCATGCTTATCGTTGAATACTCCGGAATCAGTTTCTTATCCGACCAACAGGATTCTGCAATCAGAGACACACTGAGGGACTTCACCAAGGACATCACCATATTGCTGATGGAGCGAAGCCTGGCACACATGCAGAATCGTTTGAACGAGGAAAAGAAGGCGACCGAACTTCTCCGTGCGCTTGTTTCTAACCTCAGCAAGGAATTGTATTGTTTAAGCAGTATTTCCAATGCCATCAGCCAATCACACAATGTAGAAGGTGTCCTCACTGGCGTGCTGGAAGCCGCCCTGCCGTTGCTAAGGGCGAAGCTGGGAGTGATCTATTTTCCTGAGACCGGTCAATGTGTCACATTTCAGTCACCGAGATCGAAACTGAAAAGGGGTGGAGATCCTTGGCTCAGGTACTATTTCGAAAGCAAAATCCGAGTCTCAGAACAACCTTCAGATCGCAATTCTTTCAGCGTCCAATCCGTGGCCGCTCATCAGCGACTTCCCCTTGTTCTGAAGGCTCATCTTGCGTCCCAGGGGATTGAATCGGTGCTGGAGTTTTCACTACACCATCACGATGAAGTCTTAGGTCTGGGTTTCTTGGGACTCCAGCAGGATCAAAACCAGCCCGCCGACACCAGGCTGCTCATGATAACGCTGAACATGGTTGGACTTTTCCTGGAGCATATTTCCCTTATGGGAGATCTCGAACGGCAGGTAAAGGTCATCTCCAAAGAAAAACTTGATATGGAGAAAAAGCAACAATTCCTCATTGACCACGTTGGCAAGCCCTTCAGCTCAGTCAATCCTAAGAAGTCATCGAGCCCTGATCGGCTGTTGGATGAGATAGAGCGATCCCGCAACATGGCCCTGCTGGCTGAGCTTGCCTCGGGCATCGCTCATCAAATCAGGAATCCACTGAGCAACCTCGTGTATGGTCTTCATTTGTTGGAGCAGGATAATATTCCGGAATCTGACAAAAAGGAGCTATTTCAAACTGTTACGGAACGTGTGGAACTTATGAACCGAATGATCAATGACTTCATCCGGTATACTCGAATGCCCGATCTGAAGCTCAGCCTTGAATCCATCAATGACATCCTGAAAAACACCCTTCGTTTCTTCAAGGGGTGGATGGAACTAGCAAACGT
>DATJPW010000089.1:0-2153 GCA_035506215.1 Desulfomonilaceae bacterium | reverse complement strand
CGACCATTGGTCGGATAGCGGACAAAGCATCCTCGAGATCGTAAGGCAGTTACGCGACCCCAGCAGAAATTAACGATCATGAGAGTCGTCATTGCCACAACGCAGTTGCCGTTAGTTCAAGGTGGCGCGGAATACCAGGCTGAAGGATTGGTCGCCGCTTTGGTTGCGGCAGGGCATGAAGCCGAAGTCATCAAGATTCCTGAAAATGGGAGAGCCCCCGACAGAGTTACTGGCGATTGGGCGCCGCCCGAGCAGCTTGAGGCAGCGATTCGGTTTTGCCTGAACCTTGATCTGAGCTCGTGTGCCGGCAAGAAAATCGACCGGCTCATCGGTTTCAAGTTCCCTGCCTATCTGATTTCTCATCCTCAGAAAGTGCAGTGGATTCTGCATCAGCAACGATGGCTTTATGATCTGTGGTCCCGTTTCGCCTCTCAGATCCCGGTAGATTCGGCGTGGCTTAAATTCCGGGATACCGTTCACAGGATAGATGCGGAATACATACCACGAGCACGGGCGGTTTTCGCGACTTCCCGGAATGTGGCAAACCGCCTCAAACGGTACAATGGAATTGATGCCTTTCCCCTCTATCATCCACCGCCACTGGCAGGACAATACTACTGTGCCCCTGCGGATGAACATCTATTCTTACCGAGTAGGATCTGTTATCTCAAACGGCACGAGCTGGTCCTGGACGCGCTCGCACGGACAAAACGGCCGGTTACTGTCATGTTCGCAGGCACGGCTGACGACCCCAAATACGGTAGGTTGCTCATGCGACGCGCGGAGGAACTCAAGGTGAATAAGCAGTGCGTATGGTTAGGTTGGGTGTCGGAGGAAGAAAAGATCAGGCTGTATTCACGCTGTCTGGGGGTAGTTTATCCCCCATACGACGAGGATCTGGGGTACGTTACTCTTGAAGCGATGCTGGCGTCTAAGCCTGTCATCACGTGCACAGATTCCGGAGGGCCTCTCGAATTCGTCAGGCATGAGGAATCGGGGCTGATATGCAATCCAACACCAAAGGATCTCGCTGCCGCCATGGACATGCTTTGGAAAGAAAGAACTCTGGCAGAGTCTATGGGAAGGGCCGGAAGGAAAAGATATCTTGACCTGAACTTGAGTTGGTCGTCCGTTGTGGAAAAACTGCTTTGTTAACATTGTCTCTGGGCTACGATGTCGCTTTGGTGCTCGGCTTCAAGATCTTAGATGCCTAACATAGTGTACTTTTTTGATAAGGTTTTCTGGCCTCAGCGAGAGGGCTGTCATAATCCGCCGGCAAACCACTTGCAATATCTGGTGGGAAGCGGATTGGAGTTCACAGTTGTCCTGCTAGTGCAGCCGCATGAGGAAGAACTTGTCCTCCCTTTTTTGAAGCATTTCTCTGACCTCGATATTCGGACAATCAGAGTCAGTGAGATGAATGAGCCGCTTGTGTCCCTGTACGTGAACCTGAAGAAGAAGCACACCTTCCATAGCATGCTAGAGGCTAATCGAGTGGCGATCGTTGATCCCCGTCTTCAAGAAGAGCTCGCGCGGGCAGACATCTTTTTCACTAACTACGTCTATACTGCTCCTTTCTTAGAACACTTACCGAAACACTGTGTCTCCATTGTGGAAACTCATGATCTCCAATCCAGCCAACAAACTTGCCTATTACGCGGTTGGAGCCCAAGATCCGGAAACGTTGGGACTCCAGAATGCCAAGCACTTTACAAGAGCCTTTTGGCTGAGGAGCTAGCACTTTTGAACCTTTTTGATTTTGTAATAGCTATAGCTGGCTGTATGTCGTCAGACGAAATGGGAATTTTGAGGTAAGAAATTAGAGGAGAGTTTCGGCCCCAGATGGTCTTGGGGTGTTTCGGTTTACGTCTCTACGCCGCACGAGGGTTCGGTGTTTTAGGTTCTTGCGGCGCTCCAAAATAGCCTCTCGTCGCCCAAAGTATACATCATCCGGGGTTACGTTTCCAAGCGCTTCGTGATACCGGCTCGTGTTGTAGTATTGTACAAAGCTTCCGATCTCTTGCTCAAGCTGATCGGGAAACTCCCAGACGATAAGGGTAATCTTCTCCTTGCAGGACCGATGATACCGTTCGATCTTTCCGTTTGTCTGAGGATGGTACGGAGAAGCGAATATGTGGCCCAAGCCCTTGGCC
>DATJPW010000088.1:0-2272 GCA_035506215.1 Desulfomonilaceae bacterium | reverse complement strand
TTTCTAGCGCTGCTGATTCTGTTGTTGATTCGTCCGTTCACGTGGGCGCGAGGGCTCACGGGGTTGGGGGGCGGGTTGGTCTGGCTGGTCACCTGGTATGCACCAGTGCCGATCTGGATCGGTGCCATATTGTCTTTCGTTGTGGTGTGGAGTTGGCGGCGTACTACACAGGCGAATGCGCATACTTTGCCATGAATGCCACATTCACACTATCCGGCTTCCATGAAACGGACCAAACGATTTGTGCCATTCGTGTTTTGATACGCACCGTCAAGCTCTGAGAGGAGACCCAGGTCGGCCAGGTGAAGAGGTGTTGGGCGGCATGTGTATTCGCTATGCCGGTCATTACACACTCTCGTCTGCTTAGTATATTTTGAGTGTAAATTGAGTTCATATAACATTTATAATACGACCTATCAGGCAATTTTTCCCACTGTGTTTCGTAAGATTTGTAATTCTTAAAGACAAAGGAACATATCATGCAGTGGATAAAATCTCACCGCTGGCTAACGTTCATTCTGACCGTGTTGCTCTTTCTCGCTATATTTTTCTTTTATACCGATCTTTACTTACTCTTCATCCCCCGTCCTGGTGATTTTGATTCTGCCTTCATTCAGGATATGCAAGCCGCAAAGGTTCCTGGTGCAGCGATTCTGTTTATCCGTGATGGGCAGATCGAATCTGTAAAGGTCTATGGTCTCGCCGATCTTCAGGCAGAGCGGACTGTGACTCCCGATACCTTGTTCACGATCGCGTCCATCTCCAAAACGGCTACGGCGACTGCGTTAATGACTCTTTTCGAGCAGGGGAAATTTAGCCTGGATGACAGTATCGACCCCTACCTTCCATTTGAAGTCCGCAACCCGAATTTCCCCGATATGCCGATCACCTTTCGGATGTTGCTGTCGCACACATCCAGCATTCAGGATAGCGATGTTTATAAAGAATATTACACTTTGCAACAATCGCCTGTCCTGCCCGATTCACCTATCCCTCTCGGAGAATTCCTCAAAGATTACCTGAGCCCCGGTGGGAAACTGTACAAAGCAAAAGATAACTTCCTCCAGGATGCGCCCGGCACAACCTATAGGTACTCGAATATCGCATTTGGACTGGTCGGCTATCTCACGGAACGTATCAGTGGAATGCCGTTTGACGTATACTGCAAACAGGCGGTCTTCGGACCCCTGGGCATGGATCACACTGCCTGGTATTTCAAGGACGTGGAGACGGAGCTGATGGCTGTCCCTTATGGATACAATAACCTGCTTCGACAGCCAAAAACCTATGGATTTTATGGTTATCCAGATTATCCTTCCGGTGCATTGAAAACCAGCGTGAACGAGTTTGCCCGTTTTCTTTCAGTGTTCATCAATGAAGGCAAGACTTTTGAGGGGAAACTCTTCCTGAAGCCTGAAACGGTCAAGGAAATGCTCAACCTCTACAGTTTCCCGGGCCTGGATTCTGGAGATTCTGTGGGGTTGGCATGGCACTCTAGAGGCGGGTTTTATTATCACACGGGTGGAGATCCGGGTATGATCACGATTACGATTTTCAATCCAAACACAAATCAGGGAGTTGTGCTCCTTACCAATGGCGGTGATAATTTAGACATCCTTGCTCAGGCTCGCCAGGATTTCTTCGCGAACGAGGCGGTGAGTATGCTGATGACGAGAATGACTGCCCCCTAAGCGTTTTTTTGAAATGATCATCGAGAGGCGAAACAGGAATACTTTGACAGAAAGAGCCGCCCAACACAGCGTGGAGCCAACCCCCCTCCGCTTCGCTCCGAGGCAGGCCACCCAGCTGCCAAAGTTGAGCATCCGTTTTGACGGTTGGCGTTCGGGTGGGTGGGCGGCGGCTGACGCCGAGGCCGTTGGACTACTTTACTCCGAAAAGAATTTAGCCTGTGAAGGATTGCAAACAGAATGTCGAATGATGTTGCGCACAAAAGTTGGTGGCAGATCTTCGAGGTAGTTTTTGGTATTCCCTTTCTTGTTGCGCTAGCCTTGCAACTGGTCGTACCAATCTCATTCCCACGCGGATCCCTCACGCCAGCCCTCATACCCGGCGGTGCCATTCTCATCGTTGTGGGCATTAGTCTTGCAATTCTTGCCCGTCGGGAGTTTGCACAGTATGATCAACCGACCGACCCTGGATTTCCCACAAGCAAGATCATTTCCACAGGAGTCTTTTCTATCTCAAGGAATCCTCTTTATCTTGGCGGCGTCTTCATATTGGCAGGGATTTCTCTAGCGTTCAACCTTCCCTG
>DATJPW010000087.1:0-4682 GCA_035506215.1 Desulfomonilaceae bacterium | reverse complement strand
GGTCACAAGATCATCCTCGATCGAGGGATAAAGCGATCGCCGGGACCTGCCGCAAAGACTCGGTCCTCGCCTTCAATTTTGGAGTACTTTCCAATCTTCTCCTGGTCCAGCTCCACACCCAGTCCGGGACCATGGGGTACGGAGAGGCAGGCCTGGGGATCGAATTCAAAAGGATGCGTGATGTAATCGTCGGAGACCAAGCCGTAGGCTGAGTCTGAGGCCAGTTCGAAATTTCTCGAACTGGCCACCAGATGTAACGCCGCCGCCTGGCCTACGCCGCCTTCTCCCCAGGTACCGAGCACACAGGCAATGCCGGCAGTATTGGCAATCACGGCGATTTCCCGCGCGCGTGTGATTCCTCCACTCTCCATCAGATAGACGTTAAAGGCCTCGACGGCGCCCGATTCTGCCAGGACCAGAGCGTCGCGAACCGTCATGCAGCTCTCATCGGCTGAGAGAGGCGTTTCGACAGCCCTGGCTACTTCCAGCAATCCATTAATGTCCCACGAAGGCACGGGCTGTTCCACCCATTGCAGGTTGAATTTCTCCATTCTTCGAATCCAACGTACGGCCGTACGCGGGCTCCACGCCATATTGGGGTCAATGCGAAACGGCATGTCCGGTCCGACTGCTTCACGGATAGCCGCCAACCGCTCCATGTCCTTGGGAAGGTCAAATCCAACTTTGATCTTGAGAACCTTATATCCTCTCTCTTTGAATTTAACTGCGGAAGCCACATCTTCTTCAATCCCGTGCATGTGAATCAGACCTGTGACTTCCATTTTCTGCCGGTATAGACCTCCCAACAGTTCGTATGCCGGCAGCCCTAGCTTCTTCCCTTTGATGTCGTATAAAGCCATATCAACAGCCGCCATGGGATAGGCTGCGAAGGTGTTCCAAAGCAGGAAGTGCTCCAGCTTGTGGCCTAAGAACTCAATCTGCAAAGGATCTTCTCCAATAAGCAGCGGCTTCAGCTCCGTGTGGATAAAGGCTTCCGCAGTCTCATAAAAGAGGCCATCATGTTCGCCGTACCCCACAATCCCTTCGTCCGTTTCAATGACAACCAGGAGATAGGAAGCGTGGCTGCGGCCTCCGTAAGCTGCCCGAAGGAATTCTGTGTAGGGGATGCGCAGTAAGCGAGTTTTGATTCCTATGATTTTCATCTCGTGTATGGCTTTCCGCCAACTCCTACCTCCAAGCGATGGATAGAATGATTTCCAGCGACTGTTACATAGACACTCTTACCCCAAAAGCACAGATTGGTCACTTTCGTACCTCCTGCTGCTATTTCCGCGACTAGCTTCCCATCGAGCGTGATGACAGCAACCGTCCCATTGAGCCATCGCGCCACCCAAAGGCGATCGTATTCGTCGAACATAATGCCGTCGACTGAGGAGTTTGGGAATTGATAAAGGGTCTTCTGAGGTCCAAGCGAACCGTCGGGATTCAGGGCGTATGCCAATATCCGATTGGTCATGGTCTCAGCCACAAGGAGCTGTTTTTGATCAGGCGAGACGGCCAGGCCGTTGGGGTACTTCAAGCCGTCAATCAGCCGGGTCACCTTTTTGTTCCGTTCAATACGGTAGACTCCGCCGATTGGCGCTTCCGGAGTCTCGTTGGAGGGATCCGAAAAGTAGATGTTTCCTGCCATGTCAAGGCAAACATCGTTGGGGCTATGGTAAGGTTTTCCTTCGTAACGGTCCGTCAGAACCTCGATTCTCTTTCCATCCGGATGAACTCGAATCACGCGCTTAGCCCCGGTGTCAGCTCCGATGATATATCCCTCAGAATCGACCTTCAGGCCGTTGACCTGACCGCCCGTTTCGCACCAGACAGTGAGAGTCCCGTCCGGCGTCATCTTGCCCAAGGTCCCGTTCCGCACGTAATTCACGAAATAGAGGTTTCCCAGAGAGTCGAAAATTGGTCCTTCCGCAAACTCGATATTGGCCACGACCGGGTAGGGCGTAATTTCTTTGGGTAGAGCCGGAGCCTTATCTTCGAAACTCACCGCTGCAAAAAGAACCAAACAAATTGCACTGAAAAGCATCAGGGGTTCCATATCACGCCTCGATCTCGAGAATGTCCAACGTGTTCCGATGGAACATGGTTTCCATCTGGTCCATATCCAGGCGGGGAAGTGCCGTCCCTTCCAGCATATCATTCAGTTTCCTCATGCCGTCTAGGCTGGCGTCTACAGTGGTAAAGGGATAGTCACTGCCAAACAGAACTTTGTTCCACACTCCATACTCCTGTACCAGCATGAGCGAATGATAAAGTTGAAAAGGCCTGTAGTGCAGGGCTGAGCAATCGGCATAAACATTCGGATGTTTGCGGATGGTAACCACACACTCTCCTTCATAAGGGTGAGAGAGGTGAGCCAGGATCAATTTCACGTCAGGAAAGCGGATCGCTACGTCATCCAGCAGCCTTGGAAGAGTGCACCTCAGAGGGGCCTTGTCCACGAATGTGGTTCCTGTATGCAGAAGCACCGGTAGGTGATGCCGAGTGGCATATTCCCAAAGATAGTCGAGCTCAGGCTGGGTGGGTTTAAATCCGGCATACATGGAGAGAAGTTTGATTCCTTTGAGCTTGAAATCCTGGTGCCCTTGATGAAGCTCGTCCTGCCATCCGGGTTGGGTCGGATCCACCGACAAGAATCCGATGAGTTTATCCGTGTGCTGTCTCACATATTTGACCACGTCTTCGTCAGGCACCCAAAGCCCCGACAGTCGAGCTTTCCCACCGAACACGATCGTCTTATCACATGTCAAAGCCCTGGCATGATACTCTTCCCAGCGAACGGTGAGGTCAATTTCCTTGTTTCTTCCCCGAAAAGATTGCTTGCGAAAATCCTCACTGAAATGATCGGGGTATTTAAAGAAGTGACTGTGAACATCGACCAACATCGCGCGCTAGCCTCCTGGGAAGATGGAGAAAAAAACGTTCGACTCAATGGACAAAGTGACGTAAGGTTAGCAAAAAGGGCTTGAGGATTCAATCGGTCAATTGCGGCCGGTATGTATTCAGGAGAGGGGGACCGGATGCCGATTGACCGCACGACGCTCCTATGGGACTACAGAGAGTTGTCAGGCTTTAGGATAGCGGTCACTCGTCGCGGCGACCGGCGTCGCCGCTCAACCCCCGGCAAATAGCGTGCATTCCGGCGGGATGACATAAGATTATAAGGGCGATACCTGCCGGCATTCGCGATAGTTTCTCGAACTGTTCATACCCCTGGCGAGATTTTCGGAGGAGGTGTCCTCGCATGCCTCAGGTTATCTACGATCTTTCACAAATTGATTTCGATGCTCCTGGCAAGCAGCATTACCAGGTTGCTTTTCACCTGGATTCAAACTGGGGCTATTCTCTTCTGCCCTTGACGGTAATCAATGGTCTGCGCGGGCCGACTTCAACCGCGGTGGCGGCTATTGGCGGGACTCACGGCAATGAATACGAAGGTCAAGTCGCAGTCAAGAGGCTCTGTAACGATCTGGATCCGGCCGTCATGCGCGGCCGGGTCATTTTGATTCCCCAACTGAGCGAGTCTGCCTGCGTGGCCAACAAGAGAGAGTCTCCCCTGGACCACGTCAACATGAATCGGGCGTTTCCCGGAAATCCCCGCGGCACGCTCTCGTACCGGATCTCTAATTTCGTCAAGACCCGCATTCTTCCTCAAGTCCAGGTAGTGTTGGATATTCATTCGGGTGGCAACGAAGCCATCTTCCCCCTTTGTGCCTCGTTTCACCCCATCCCGGATCCAGTCCAGAGAGCCGAAATTGCCAAGGTAGCCCAACTCTTTGATACCCCTTTCATCCTGCTCTATTCCAGTCAAATGGCTTCAGGCCTGCTTACCGACGAAGCAGAAGCAATGGGAAAGATCACAATTGGAGGAGAGTTCGGATTTGCCGAATCCACCAACCCGAAGGGAACCCGACACGCCTACGAGGGAATCAAGAATGTCTTGAGGCACTACGGAGTGCTGGAGGGGGACATCATCAAGATCGATCCAGATCGGCCGGCACCTTCCCGTTTTGTGCAGGCTGTTAATCTACAGGATTACATTCCCTGTCCACAAAATGGGATCTGGGAGCCCACGGTGAGTGTGGGGGTCGATGTGAATGAGGGCGATTTGCTGGGCCGTTTGCACGATTTCTCTGATCATGCTTCGAAACCGATTGAGATCCGCGCTCACTGTTCAGGGGCTCTTACGATGCTCTATTTTGGCGCTGTTTGCAGAAAAGGTCTCACTCTTTACGTGATCGGTCAGGACGTCCACCTGTAGTCGTTCCCATGACCAGAAGGCATGCCTGGTGGCTCGTAGGATTCATGTGGGTGGCCTACCTCCTCAACTATGGTGACCGCCAGGTCGCCTTTTCCATATTCCCCCTACTCAAAACAGAGCTGAATTTCAGCGACACTCAATTAGGGCTGACCGGCTCGCTTTTCCTTTGGGTCTATGCAATATGTTCCCCTATTGCCGGCCAAATTGGAGATCGCTTTTCAAAACGAACGTTGGTCGTGCTAAGTTTGCTATTGTGGAGTGGGGTCACTTTTCTTACGGGTCTGTCTCATTCAGCGTCCATGCTGCTAGCTTGCCGGGCCCTAATCGGTGTCACCGAATCCCTTTTTATCCCGGCGGCAATAGCGTTAACTGCCAGCGCGCACGGCCCTCAAACGCGATC
>DATJPW010000086.1:0-15331 GCA_035506215.1 Desulfomonilaceae bacterium | reverse complement strand
ATGTTCCGGTCGCGTATTCATGAATGATCATCGGAACTTGTCCCGACAACACACTCAGAGCAGCGTCATACCCGTCAGAAACTATGTCCCTCGGAAGGGGCCACAACGCTTCAATCATCTCCTCCATGGAAGCGTCCGGCTGCAGGCTGATATTGAATTGCTTGACATCCGGCGCTGTAATCAGAATCGGAGGTTTGGCGGCCTTGGCGGAAACAGTCATAAACCAGGGATTCGATTTGAAGCCCTGTTCTGTCAAACAGTAAATTTCCGCAGCCCGTATGCATACCAACTGCCCGCGTCCGACAGGGCAGCTACGCAACGCGCCCTCTCTAACCGCTGTTTCGGTTAGCAACTCCACAGATTGCAGAGTGCCCGGATTGGAAAGATCTCGACAGAAGTGGATCGCGGAGCTTTTCTTCTTGATTCCATTTTTTGTGATGTACCCAGTGAACAACTTATCATAACGATAAGGGACGTTCAGACAGCGCTCAACGTAGTGATTAAAATTGCAGTAGTTGAGATCCAGATTCATGAAACAGATGACGCCGTCCGCGTTGAGCAAGCGTTCCCAAAAACAATTCTTGCCAAAACATTCCTGTGGGGCGTTCTCCGTCAATTCCTGCGAACGGGCTCCCAGAGCTGCCACCGAGAATATCGGATCTTCAGAACGTCTAGCCAGTGGATGTCGGCGAAGCATCTCCGCGAATAAACCCATCTTCGACGACGAGTTTTCAGGATCGAATTCTTCTCCTTTGCAGAATGAATAGGTAAAGGTCGGAACGATTATGGTGCCATCGGGTCCTAGCACTTCTTGAAACGCGCCGAGTATCGTCTGAACTATGATTTCTGCTGTTCCGCCTTCTTTCGGTCTTCCGAAAAACCCGACGTTGCTGTGACACAATACCGTGTCCCCTCGGTTCAAACCGCATCTTTGGAGAGCGTCCCTCATTTCATTGAAACTGTAATGTGATCTCATTTTATGTCTCAAACAAGTTTCACCCGTGTTCAGTGCTCGCAGCCTTGCCGCTCTATAGGGCCTTGTCCGCAACTAATATCGGTCTTATGACATTCATAGGGCCGCAAGATACAGCGACAGCCCCCCACGACCATCCAACACCGTAGCCGGCCAATAACAAAAGCAGATTTTCCACTTTGAGCCGCTCGCCCAGAGAAACAGCCATCGTGAGAGGGATGGACGCGGAACTCGTATTCCCGTACGAATCCAGCGTCGAAGGCACCTTCTCAGGGGGCAATCCCAGACGCTTGGATAGATGTTGCAGTATGAACTGATTGGCCTGGTGCAGGACCAGTGAATCCAAGGATTCTTTGGACCAGCCGGCCAGTGAGAGAACATTCTCGATCAAAGACACCACTTCACGGATCGTGAAACCGAATACCTCCGCGCCGTCCATGAACAGGTCTTCGTCGCTCCTGACGTTGCCGCCTTCGCGCTCAGTCCGATGAAACGTCGATTCGGTTCGAGGATTCCGAAAAGAGCCTGCGGGCACGATAAGATTATTTCGGCCTCGACCATCGGTGCCAAGTTCAAATAGCATATCCGCATTACTACCTTTTTCGAGGGCCGTCGCTGTCCCTGCATCACCGAAAAGCATGGCCGCGGCCCTGTCCAGCGGTGACACTATACGGCTTATCGTATCGCCTACCAACAGAAGTAGGCGGCCCGCTGAACTCGATGCCAAAATCCGGCCGGCAATCCAGAGTCCGTACACATAGCCCGAGCAGCCCAAGTTGATATCAAAGGCAGCGCACTGCTTCGACAGACCTAATCGTTGCTGAAGTACGCAACTCGTAGCCGGCAGGACGTAATCCGGTGTCTGAGTAATGAAGATAAGTGTGCCGACCGAGTCGCGCGACCAATTCAGTTCATCAAGCAGGCGCTCGCCCGCTTCAAAGCAGAGATCTGATGTGCACAGACCGCTTAATGTGACGGGCCGCCGCCGTACCCCCGAATGTTTCCGAATCTTTTCGACTATCTCAGAGCCAAAAACAGCTTCATCTTCAGTGTAAGATCTGAAATGTTCCGGAACCGCAACTGAAATGCCTACTATTCTTACATTTGAAACGGAGCAGACTGCCATCTCGAAAGCCTATGCTATATGTCAAAAATGGACCGTCGAAATATGCCCCAGTGTCTTTGTCTATGCCATGAGCTTATGTTTTCAACGGCTGCTCGACAACTATGTCTCTTTGCTCAATTCGATCAACCTGAGAACATCACCGACCGAAACACACCGCCGTAGTTGCTCTCCGGAGACTTCTACTTCAAAGTGGTCGTCCATCAGCGCCATCATGGATATTATTGTCAGGGAATCCCAGTTAGTATTAGGGTCCAGTCCGAAATTTTCCGTCAGCTCTTCAGGAGGCACAGAGAACAGCGACGCAAGTTCCTTGAGAAATGGTTCAAAATCCATCTACAAAATGTCCTTCTCGGGAAATTGTATCATCGCGGCGCCCCAGGAGTATCCTACTCCAAACCCGACCAACATCACTTTGAATCCTTGTCTTATAGATCCTTTTTTCAAAGAGGCCTCTAAAGCCATCGGAATGGCGGATGAAACGGTGTTGCCGCAACTCTCCAGATTCATGGAAAATTTCTCCTCAGGGATTTTCATTTTTTTTTGTAAATGATCCAGCACCAAACGACTGGCTTGGTGAAAAACAAAATAGTCCACATCATCGAGCTTCATCCCACATTTTGTCAAAAGACCATTTACCAAGTTGGGGACAGTTTTCAAGGTGAAATAAAAGATTTCAGGGCCATTCATATATAGGTTCCGAGCAGAACGGAAGACGCCGGGTTCTACTTCGCTCTCTTTAGCCGTGTCTTGAGTCGGAGGCATACGCATACCGCCGGCCGGAACAATCAGTTGCGGGGCGCCTGTGCCATCGGTGCCGAAAACAAAAGGTCCGATCGGTTCATAGTCGACGTTCGTGCCTGAGATGACAGTTGCAGCCGCTCCATCACCAAAGACTGCCCGGACTCCGAAATCACTCGGGTGGAGGAATTTCGTATACGTGTCCGCGGTAATCAACAATAGCTTGGTTGCACTACCTGTTTCAATAAGGCCCTTAGCCAGCGCCAAACCATACACGAAACCCGAGCAACCCAGGTTGAAATCCAGGGCACCGCAGTTCTGCCTGAGTCCCAGGCGATCCTGAATCAAGCAGGCGGTTGCAGGAAGGAAATAATCAGGAGTCTGTGTGCAGAAAAGTAGGAAGTCTATATCACCGGGAGAGCAGTCCCCGTTGTCAAACAGTTTTTTCGTGGCTGCAATTCCCAGATCGGAAGCACACTCATTGTCTCGGGAGACTCTCCGAACCGAAATTCCGGTTTTCTCGTAGATTGTTTCGGCATCCCATTTTCCGTGAGAGGCGGCCAACACCTCATTTCCGATCTCAAGGTCAGGTACGTGAGATTTGATTGCAGTAATCTGTGCCCTAATTCTTGGCATATGGAGCCTTGTGGCGCTTAACGTGAAATCAATTGCCTGACGAGCCCCGCGCAAATACCCACGTACTCGTGCACGGCTTTATGCGTCATTTGCAACCCTTGAACAGAGGGTAACAGGCTTTGCGATGTAAATACGAACTGCAGCGTCTCAAAATCCGCCGGCGCCGGTATCGGATTGAGCCCATTCCGTTTGAAATTCATTATAGATCTCTGCATGTGACACGCCGCGGTTACGAGCGCAAACGGGTTTGCCCCGAGAATCGGCTTGAGTAGCCTTGCCTCGTCCTCAGTATCCCACGACTCGGCTTCCAACACCAAAGCGTCGCGCGGTACTCCCAGTTCCTGGGCAAGCACTGCCATGCCGTCAGCGCTGGTCATGAATTTCCTGGAAACCCTTCCACCTGACAGCACCAGCCGCGCCTGGGGTACTCCTTTCCACAGTCGAATGGCCTCCATAAGCCTTACGAGAGAACTGTTGGCCACTCGATCAGCCGCGGTCAGGTCCCCGGCTCGCAAGTCGCCGCCCAGCACGACAATGTATTTTATCCCATCGTTGGACAACGCGACAGGATTAGCGTATGGACCGGCTTCGGCTTCAAGGGATCGTAACAAAAAGACCCCCGTTATGGGAAGGGACATGATCAGCAGCAAAAGACCGCCGAAAGTCACGAGCAAAGGCCCGGCATAACTGCGAGGCCTGCGCCACCAACAAATTATTCCGACTATCCAGAGCAATAAGGACATCCCCAGAGGGTATAGAAACACACTCACAACTTTCTTGGCTAGATACAATAGCCAGGCCATTTCTAACCTCGAATTTCACCTAACAGCGGCGGAAACGCCGAGTCCTGCCGGGACACGGTTGTCGGATAAAGTTCAAGGATACTGTCGGCTCCTCCAGATGCGCCAAACTAACAACTTTGATATAGAAAAAGAAGTTGTCTTGCAGCATGCGACAGGAGCAATCGAGGTAAACCGTGTTTTTGAATTCGTACCGATTAACTTTTAAACTAAGGTCAAAAACCCGCTGTACGACAGAGCTGTTCTTTCTCAGCTTCTCTAAGATCCGCTATTACCATGCGTCTGACTAGTTCCCCGAAGCCTACCTTTGGCTTCCATCCCAGAACCTCTCTGGCTTTAGTTGCATCTCCCAGGAGGAAATCAACCTCAGTGGGACGAAAGTAGCGAGGATCTATAGCTACCAATGTGCGGCCGGTTTCCACATCGATCCCTTTCTCGTCGCGACCCTGGCCTTGCCAAGCAATTGCGATCCCCACTTCTTTAAACGCCCGTTCGATGAATTCGCGTACGGAATGATTTTCGCCTGTCGCTATTACAAAATCGTCCGGTTCGTGATGTTGAACTATAAGCCACATCGCTTCCACATAGTCGCCGGCATAACCCCAGTCCCGTTTCGCGTCGATATTTCCGAGAAACAACATATCTTGCATTTCTAATTTGATGCGCGCCACGGCACGAGTAATTTTCCTGGTCACAAAGGTTTCACCGCGAATAGGAGACTCGTGGTTGAAAAGGATACCGTTGGACGCGAACATGCCGTACGCTTCTCTGTAATTGCGGGTAATCCAATGGGCATACAATTTGGCCACGCCATAAGGACTTCTGGGGTAAAACGGCGTAGTCTCCTTTTGGGGAGTTTCCTGGGCCAACCCGAACAACTCACTGGTCGAAGCGTGGTAAAATCGGACCTTATCTTCCATCTTAAGCATTCGCACGGCCTCAAGGAGACGCAAAGTTCCCACCGCATCCGCGTTTGCTGTGTATTCCGCCGAGTCAAAGGAAACCATTACGTGGCTCTGCGCGGCCAAATTGTAAATCTCCGTCGGCTGAAACCGCTGAGTAATGGAAAGCAAGTTGCTGGCATCCGTCATGTCACCGTATTCTATGATCAGGTTGCGGTTTTCCACGTGCGGGTCCTGGTATAAATGATCAATTCGCTGAGTGTTGATCAATGAACTGCGTCTCTTGACACCACAGACGATGTAGCCTTTCTTAAGCAGAAACTCCGTCAAGTAGGCGCCGTCCTGACCAGTGACTCCTGTGACAAGTGCGCGTTTGTCGGCCATAGTTCTCACCAAGATCTTTCTATAAATTAATTCGCCGGCGTTTCACCCAGGTTCCGAACAACGGAATGTGCGCCAACAGCATAGCACGAACAAGCGGTTTTCGTGAATTAATCTTCTGAAGCCTTCAGATGCCGGGCGGAACAGTGCGTTGACCTCACGGCATTACACCGCTGAATTTCTGCGTTAAAGAGCAAGAGTAATCTCAGGTCGTGGACTCGCTTCATTTCAAAAGAACTTTGGAGAAACAACATATCATTTCTTGAGTGTGAACTATCGGAAACGGTTTGGTGTGACGCTAAGCGTATATCCGTGATTAGGTTTGCGGGGGTTGCTTGCTTGGCAATTCAATCACATTACCTTTTCGTGATGCGGTCAGTTCCTCGCTATGGTTCTCGACTTCCTGACGGATGTACGCGAGGAACCGATACCATGTGAGCATAAGGTATTCGTTATAAATCGTATCGTCGTGAATAGGCCGCGCCCACTTCACCACTATGCGGCCATTATCCAGTGATTCCTCCGAGTAAATACGAGGACTATTCGGATGGACCAATCGAGGATTCGTCCATTTGAATGTAGTGTGGCCGTCCGACACGACCTCGACTCTATCAAAGCGAAGATCTCGCACGCCGGTCTCCAGAAGCGCCAGCAGTTCGTGAAGAGACTCGGCCCTGCGCATTCTGTACTTCATAAATCTCAGAAAGCCGCCAAGGAATTTGAAATGTGGCCGATTCTTGAGGGTAACTACCAGCTTGTCCACGTTGTAGAGTCGTATGGAACCGATTATCCCAATAAGAATAACTGTGATGATGACAGCGATCACCAGCTTTGCCAGCGCGAAATCCAGTCCTATAAGTGCAAAGAGTGTGAGCGCACACAATGCGGCGCTGAAAAAGTAAAAAACACCCACACTCAGTCTCGGGTCCTCGAACCGCCCCCTCAAACGGTGGTGGAGATGGTCGCCATCTCCCAGGAAGACAGCCTGTCCTCTAATTAGCCTGCGGAAAATCGACAAGACAACTTCGAACAGCGGTATACCAAACGGGAGAAAAGGTATCAGTATCATGACGCTGGTACCGAGACGCTGTCCGGGAGAAATCGCAGCGGAACTCGTTGCTAAAGTTCCCAGCAAAAAGCCCATCATCATGGCCCCGCCATCTCCCATGAAGATGGACGCGGGGGGAAGATTAAAAATGAGAAATGCCAGAAGACTGCCGGCAGCCGTGAACCCAATGACTGCGGTAAAAACGTCCCCTTTCACGACGCCGATCACAGCGCTGGTCAACGCGGCAAAGAAGCAGATCCCTCCCGCGAGGCCGTCCATGCCGTCAATCAGGTTTATGGCGTTCGTTATAGCGAGGACTGCCAGTACAAATAGCGGGATTCCGTACCAACCGAACTCAACAGGCCCAATAAGAGGCACTGTGGCAGTGGCAATGTTGTGGCCACCTAAGACCAGTATGCCCACGCCCAAGAATTGGCCGCCAAGCTTCTTCCCCCAGCCCAAATCTTTCTTATCATCCAAGGTTCCGAGAATCAGCATCCAGGTGGTGCCCAAGAAAAGAGAGAGCATCTGCATCTTCTTCGGCTGATCCAGACTGATCCATCCCGTCACGGCAAGAATGAAAAATGTGCAAAACACTAATGCGAAAGGCACAAAGATGGCCAATCCCCCGAGCAGTGGTGTGGGCTGCACATGAGTTCTCCGACCGCCGGGCATCGAAACCACTTGGTATTTTAAGGCTGCTTTCCGGGACAAAGGAACAGTGGCGTACGTGACTATAAACCCGAAAAGGGCAAGCGAACCCATAATAAAATGGTGTCCATCCATCACAACCCCTGAATCAACCACGCCAAGCTACTTGTTGCGCACACATATAGCCCGCTTGAATCAGAATATCATGAACTCGCGGCGTCACAGTCTGTTAAAATAATTGGGATTTCTTGATCAACAATTCTCGTGCTGCCACCCCTGGCTTGGTATCCCAGGATCTAGCACCTCTCCCCTGTTGTTTCAGCTAATACCACAATCAACAAAAAAATCAACTATCAAGCACTCGGGAGCCATGGTCATCCGTCTCTCTAAAGAACTGAATTGCGATTTTTCGGTTTTGCTGTATTGTACGGCCCTCACATTTGAGCCGGGCCCTAAGCAACACGAGCCCAATAAAAAAAGTGGAGTGCAACGGACTTATGACTCACGAACAACACAAAACGGTCACCACGGTCCCTCTGTTGGACCTCAAACCCCAATACTTATCCCTTAAAGACGAAATCGACCAAGCCATCCTGAGAGTCGTTGAGAGCCAGAGGTTTATTTTGGGACCGGAAGTGGAATCTCTGGAAAATGAAATTGCGCAGTACTGCGGCTGCATGCACGCCGTGGGTGTATCCTCGGGCACGGACGCTCTGCTTGTGTCACTCATGGCTCTAAACATCTCGCGTGGTGATGAAGTAATAACAACGCCTTTCACATTCTTCGCAACGGTGGGGTCCATTCTACGTGTCGGCGCCACTGTTGTGTTTGCGGACATTGAACCGGAGACTTTCAATATTGATCCATCGCAGGTCAAGAAGCTGATTACCTCGAAAACGAAGGCCATCATGCCGATCCACCTTTTCGGGCAGTGTGCAGATATGGATCGCATAACGGCTATTGCGAGAGAACAAAGCATTCCGATAATCGAAGATGCGGCGCAGGCCATCGGTTCAGAGTTCAAGGGCCGTCGAGCAGGCGGCATAGGGACCCTCGGTTGTTTTTCCTTTTATCCATCAAAGAATTTAGGCGCTTTCGGTGACGCGGGTATCGTCACTTGCAACGATGCCGGCATAGCGGAGAAGCTCCGAATCCTGAGAAACCAGGGGACAGAGCACAAATATCACCACAAATTATTGGGAGGAAACTTTCGACTCGACGCGGTTCAGGCCGCGGTGCTTAGGGTCAAGTTGAAGAACCTCGAAGCCTGGACAGCCAAAAGAAGAACAAATGCGGCTTTTTACACAGAGCGTCTACGCGATCTCGGATTGGCCGGCTCCGAAGTAATCCCGCCGCCAATAATTCACGAAAGGCACGTTTTCAACCAGTACGTGATCAGGGCAAGAAATAGGGATGGTCTAAGGGATTTCCTGAGCGAAAACGGGATTGGTACGGAAATATATTACCCGGAACCCATGCATCTCCAGGGCTGCTTTGAAAACGGAAGTTATGGAGAAGGAGATTTTCCGGTTACGGAGGAAGCCTGCAGAAGCACACTGGCTCTTCCCATATTTCCGGAATTGTCGGAAAATCAGCAAAATTATGTGGTGTCCAAGATCAAGGAATACTACGACAAAATAGAGTAGATGCAGGAGCGAATCTCCGCCCTGAACCCCACCGACTCAAATCGGTTTTCTATTGTTCTCCCCCTGCTTTTCAGTGAGTTCGCGGGGACAATCGCTCACCGCGAATTCCTGAATGATTGCCATTCAATTATTTGACATCGCACAATTGCGAGGATTCAATGGTGAGACACGCGTCTCGCCTGTTTGGCAAATGGCCGGCAATCCCGCTTTCTGCGCGCGACGGTCCCTCTGATAATCTCCTTCCTGTAGAGGCGGACGGCGTCCGCCCTTATTTGGGCGCATGCCATGCGCTCCTACAAGAGATTGCTTCGTTGCGCTTGCAACTACAATCTTTCACCTACCGTAACTGGATGCTTATCTAGAAATGCAAAATGTTGTTGCAGTTGACTGGGAAGTTTGGTAATCGGGCACCGCGCGTGAACAACAAGGCGGGGGCTAAGGTCCCATCGGCAATCCTAAAACTAGAATCGATGCCCATAGGGTATGAGAGACAAGTCATTATCGGACTATCGCTCGGTATTCAAATGGCAGTGACGACAAGAAGCCTTGACGGGTTTTTTGAGGATGCGCAGATAGGGCAGCAGAGCGCTTCTCATCAAGAACTCATCGGTAACTAACATTGCGCTAATACGGAAGCTACACCATTTAAGGCAGGAATCAAGCAGGCGGCGCAGACGTTCACGCCTGCAGACGCACCATCCCGGTCGAGGAGAAAAATGGGATATTATCTACACGCAGTTCCCGGGAGGCTCCGGATTAAGATCCCACTCCTGAAGCGAAACCCCGAGCGTGCAATGGAACTCCGCAAGCTGTTGAGACGCGTCGCGGGTATCACGTCCACTTCCACCAGCACCGTCACGGGGAGCGTAACGATCAATTATGATCGGGACATCGTCCGCCCAAACAGTATCCTTAATCTTCTGGCACACGAGAATTACATCGACTTGGGCGAGGCAATCTCGGGTTACAAACCCGCGGAGGCCGTGGTCTCGAATGTGGGAAAGACCGTATCAAAGGCGTTATTGAGCTTAGCGCTGGAGAGGGCGTTGCAAGGATCGTCTCTCTCGTTCATCACGGCTTTTCTTTAGATCGCCGGCATCAAAAAGCCGTTGAAGCACTTGCGTCAGGTCATCCGTCCGATTGCAAGGCTTCTATTTTGTCCGTCATTTCCCAAGGCAGGTCCAGGTCACTTCGTCCGAAGTGACCGTAGGCTGCAAGTTTTCTATAAAATCCACCCTTAGTAATCGAAGGCAGCTTTTGTAGATTGAACTTCCGCACAATCGCGCCTAACCTGAAATCAAAATGTCGCTTCAGGAGGGCGGTTATACGCGAGTCACGAATCTTGCCGGTGCCGTTCGTCTCCACCTGGAGGCTAACGGGCTGGGCGAGACCCACCGAGTAACTGACCTGAACTTCACACTCATCCGCCAGACCCGCCGCAACGATGTTCTTTGCCGCGTAGCGGGCAGCATAAGCCCCGACACGATCAATTCGCAGAGGGTCCTTTCCGCTCAGAGCTGAACCGCTCTCCCGCGAATAAGAGCCGTACGTGTCGATTGCGTTCTTCCTACCAGTCAGGCCGGAGTGTACGCCCGGACCTCCAAGTCTCAGAGGACCGCCAGGGTTGATTAAGATCCTCGTCTTGGCATCAGGCTTGACGTCTTCATCTTGAAAGATCTGTTCAATTACCGCGTCTCGGAGGTCATCGCTCAAACGGTTGGTGTCCGGAAAAGTGCGGTCCTTTAGGCTGCAATTTACGATCAGACTATGGATCCTGATCGGTCTGCGCTCATGGTATTCCACACCGACTTGTGTGGTCCCATCAGGAGCCAGGTAGGGAAGAATTCCGTCCAGCCTGAGTTGCGACAGTCTCCGGGCAATCTTGTGCGCCAGCCATATTGGCAAAGGCATCAGCATGGAAGATTGATTGCATGCGAACCCGAACATTGTCACTTGTTCGCCGGCTGTGACACGATCGATTTCCTCTTCGGACATGCCGTCTTCATCGAACTGGAATGTCTCCTCCGGGGCCATTTCTTTCAAGCTGGTCAGAATGCTGCATGTTCGGAAGTTGAACTCATCATCAACGTATCCGATCCTCCTGATCACCTTTCTTGCAGCACGCGGGAAATCAATCTTGGCTGTCGATGCGAACCGAGCGGCTATGAAGACCACCGAGAGTGAGACGGCGCATTCCGCGATAATACGTGAGCGATGGTCATGTTCGAGAAAGCGGTCCACTATCGCGTCGCTGATCTGGTCGGCAATTTTGTCCGGATGTCCCTCCGTTACCGACTCGGAGGTGTGTACGAAATCCTTTTTCACTGGATTGTCCTCAAACTCTTCTTCTTGGTAACTTCATTAATGAATAGAGGAATGATACCCGACGCGCCGACGACTGCCCAGTCCAAGACCCCGAGTGGTCGCGTGCCCAGCAAGGCCCGGAGACCGGGTACCATTTGCGCTATGACCTGTAGGGCCAGGGACCCCACCACAGCCACGGTCACGTACCGATTCGGAAGCGGTTTGTCGGCATCGAAGAGGCTGCGCTCCTCCGAGCGACAACTCAGCGCGTGAACGATCTGGGAAACTGCCAGACCCTGGAACGCCAAGGTACCTGCAGCAGGCCCGAAACCGTATCGCGCAATTCCGTAGCCGTATGCGCCAAGCGAAGCTGCGGTCATCGTCGCTGCTTCGAAGCTCATGCGTTTGAAGTCTTCCGTTTTGACAATGGGTTCGTTGGGGTCGCGTGGTGTATGAGTGAGCACGTCAGGTTCCGGCGGATCCATAGCCAGTGCAAGGCCCGGGAAGATATCCGAAAGCAAGTTGATCCACAGCAACTGCGCTGCATTCAAAGGATAGCCTAGCCCCAGAGCACCCGAAAAAAACATAACCATGATCTCGCTAAGGTTTGTTGACAGTAGATAATGGAGCGTTTTTCTGATGTTGTTATAGATCGTGCGACCATCGCTTATGGCCACGATGAGGGTTTCCAGGTCGTCCTCCTCAAGCACGACGTCCGCCACTTCCCGCGCCATGTCGGTGCCGCCTCTTCCCATGGCTATGCCGATATCCGCCGCCTTAAGAGCGGGGCCGTCATTGATACCATCGCCGGTCATGGCCACGACCTTACCGGATCCCTGGAGCGCTCGCACCACTTCCAGCTTGTTCGAGGGGCTGACTCGCGCGAAGACGTGAACCTCATTGCATAACGCCTGAGTGACGGACGGGTCCATACTCTTCAGTTCGGTTGCCTCCAGGATCTGCAGAGGTTTTCCATTGCTCAGGTTCAACTCTTTTCCCACGGCATAGGCCGTCGGACTCTGGTCACCGGTTAGCATCACCGTGTCCAGGCCGGCGCCATGAAATACGTCGATGGATTCCTTCACGCCATCGCGTATGGGGTCAGCCATTCCCACCAGCCCTAACCAAGTCCACCCGTTCCCCTCGTCAGACGGTTCATCGGTTTCACGAGTTGCGTAGGCCACACCGAGGACTCGCAAAGCATCTCCGGCCATGGAGTCGTTTTCCGCCTCGATAGCGTCCCTGTCGCTCTCGGTGAGCGCACAGTGTACTCCTTCGCGGACCTGCCCCGAGCAACCGGCCAGCACCTCCACGGGATTTCCCTTTATGGCCAGTATCGTCTCCCTGTTCTGAGTCCTGTGCAAAGTGCGCATGTACTGGTGATCATCGGACCGGTAGTCCACATTCAGGAGCGGATATCGAGCACGTATAGCCTCCACATTCACGCCGGCAACCAGCGCCATCTCGACGAGAGCGGCCTCCGTCGAGGAACCGTTGAGCACATATGCGCTGCTGTTACGACTTATCTGGGCCTCGTTGCAGAGCACGCACACGTGGATGAGTCGCAACAATTCATCAGAACCGAACAGGTCCAAGGTGTCTGATTGTACAGTGAAGTCCCCGTTGTTGACGTTAATTCTCCTCATCCCCGAGTAGATCCGCAACACAGACATCTTGTTGTGAGTGATGGTCCCCGTCTTGTCCAGACATATCGTATGCGCGGAGCCAATGGTGCATACGGCGTCCAAATTCCTCACCAGCACCTTATGTCTGCGCATATGTCTGACGCCAAGGGCAAGCGTGGTAGTCGCAACCGCGGGCAAACCTTCCGGAACAGCGGCAACTGCCAATGATATTGAAATCTTGAGCATTTGGAGCAAGCCGTTCCCACGGAGCAATCCAATAGCGAACACGATCCCGCATATCGCGCTGGAAATCCACACCAGTTGATTGCCGATAATACCCAATTGCTTTTCCACCGGCGTTTCCGGCGCCTCGGCAGTGGCAACCAGGCTGCGGATCCTGCCGAATTGCGAAGACGGACCTACAGCCGCTACAACAGCAAGACCTTGGCCCCCGGTAATCAGGGTACCCGAGTAGACCATATTGCACCGATCTGCCAGCGGGACCTCAACGTTCCGGAGCCTATCCGCGGTCTTTACCACCGGCATGCTCTCTCCGGTGAGGACCGACTCGTCCGCGCTCAAGTGCAATGCTTCGACTACTCGAGCGTCAGCGCTTACGTACGTTCCCGGTTTCAAAAGCAACAGGTCCCCCACTAGGACATCTTCAAATCCGATTTCTTGAGCATTCCCCTCTCGTATCACCTGTACGGGAGGATTTATCATGCGTCTTAACGAGCTTATGGTTTTCTCAGCCTCATGTTCGGTAACGAAACCGATCACAGCGTTGATAAGAACAACACCCGTGATCAAGATCGCGTCGGCCAAGCCCCCGGTCAGGATGGACAAAACTGCTGCAATGCCTAATAGACCGACCGGGAGAGACTTGAACTGATCAATAAAGATGCCGAACCTGGACCGCGTCGACGGTTGACTAATCACATTAAGACCATATATCTGCCGATTCCTTTTGGCCGCTTCAGGTGTCAATCCTGTCGATAAGGAGGAATTCAAGACCGAGAGCACCTCAGTGATGTCCATCCTGTGCCAAGCGTGGGCCTCTTCGGCAACAGCGCCGGTTCCGAATCCGAGTTTTTCAGCGAGCCCTCCTTTTACCCACGACCTGTGGGCCGCCTCGACCTCTGATCTCTTACGCTTGTCTGCGGAGACTGACAGGCCGGAAGAGCGCGGCGCCGAGACGTGGCGGAGGTGAGCAACAACGACGCTTTCCATCACGGCAACGAATTTTCTGGGATTGCTGTGGGGATGAAAGAGAATGAGCAGATTGCCGGTAAGGATGTTTGCGCTAACGTAGGTGATTTCCCGTTCGGCGGACAGGCGCGTTTCGAGACGATTCTTGAGCATGCTGGAGCGGTAAAGGCCCTGAACATTGTACCGAGCTCTACCGGCAACAACAGTGTGTACTTCTTTTACAAGACGTTTCAACGTCATCAGAGCGACCGACCGTCCTTATTGCTCAATATGAGGAAACGACCTGATCTCAGACTTGAACCGGCAGCAATATCACTCCGGTTCTCCGCCACACCGGATCATTACATCCCCGTGAAAAATTTCTGCTCAGTCGGAGTTCTCGAACCCTTCCTCATCGAATGTGTCGAGCGGGCCTCGGGACTCATCGAGGTCGTCCACCGACATGCTGTGGGTAAAAACTCCCAGCGCATAATAAAAAGCGGTGTACCACGCCGGAGCTCCTAGATTGCCGCGTATTATCTGGTAAACCCCGGAGACAATCAGGCTGAGGAAGACCAGGCTTGGGATATCCAGCTCTCCCCCCGTCATTTTTTTGAGCTGGTCGTTGTACGATTTGAATTCCGCAGCCACGTCACTCATTAGAGACCTGGGCTTGGTCTTGCGAATCTTAAGGACGAAGAGGTCCTTGGCCTTTGCATAGTCAACCAGGGATTTCATTTCCCCTGAGTGAAGAACCAGGATGCTCGCGGTTCGAGGGTTCGCGTCAACACTCACGACTCCCGGACACGAAGATAATCTCTCCTTTACGGAAGCGAAATAGACCGTATCCCCCCTTTTCGAGGGTACTTTTATCCGCACCCTGGTCACCATTGAATGAGACACAAACGCTTCAGATACTAGGGCCATTCTAGGCGTCGCTCCGGTCTTAGCTGGTCTCCCGTTTGACCGCTTCAATCTCAGCCTGAATTTCGGCTTTGGCTTCTGCGACGAGGTCCTCGGTTACCTCGGTCGCTTCTGCCACCATTTCGCTGGCTTTGTCATAAAGCAAAATTCCGCCTTTGATAGCTGCTTTGAGAATCGGTCTTGCGGCGGCGGCGACAACAGGAATCACCACTGGCGCCAGAAGGAAACCAGCGCCTATTATTGCTGCTGTCCAAATACCCCCTTTCGGTGTCCAACGAGCCATGGCAAAGCCCCCCTTCTGAGTTGCTGCCTAAGTTTAGATACTTAAAAGATAGTATATAATCTTTTTTGTGTTAGATTTCGATGAATTTACTGTTAAAAATGACCAC
>DATJPW010000085.1:0-11999 GCA_035506215.1 Desulfomonilaceae bacterium | reverse complement strand
CACCGACCTTCTCTTGATCCAAAAAAAGGTGGATGATCCTGACCGTCAGAAGCTGGAAATAGTTCGCCAGGCGGCGCGAGACGGGGCAGATCTTGTCTCAAGAATTCTCACGTTCAGCATGAAAGCGGAATTCAGGGCTCGTCCCACGGACCTAAACCAAGAGATCCGAAGAGTCGAAGAACTTCTCCGTCGCACGGTCCCGAGAATGATCAAAATAGATCTCGTGCTTGCTGATGATCTTTGGGTCATCGATGCCGACTCAGCCCAAATCGAGCAGGTGATTCTCAATCTAGCAGTGAATGCCCAGCACGCCATGCCGGATGGGGGACGGCTTGTCATCGAAACCAGCAATGTCCTGCTGGAAGATGATTACGCGAGAACACACTGGAAAGCCAAACCAGGCAAATATGTTTTATTAACTGTCTCAGACACTGGCGTGGGGATGAAATCGGAAATTGTCGACCGAATCTTCGAGCCATTCTTCACTACAAAAGCCAATGGGGAGGGAACAGGGCTTGGCTTGTCAATGGTCCACGGCATTGTCTCCCAACATGGCGGGTACATAAGGTGCTTCAGCGAGCCCAACAGGGGGACTTCTTTCGAGATCTACTTGCCTGTGTCGGCAAGCGAGCAGCTCTCCGATGCGACGCTGACAATGGAAATGCCCGCATTGGGAACCGAAACCGTTCTCCTGGTTGATGACGATGACCGAATTCGCGAGATGGGAAGACAGATGATCGAATTGGGGGGATATCAGGTACTGACAGCTCGCAGCGGAGAAGAAGCTCTTGTAATGTACGCCGCTCACGCGCAGGAGATCGCACTAGTCATTCTTGACCTTATCATGCCGGGCATGGGTGGCAAGAGTTGCCTCCAGAAGCTGTTGCTTATCGATCCGGATGTAAGGGTCCTTGTAGCGAGTGGGTATTCTTCAGACGGTTTCACTATGGACGAAACAATCACCGGGGCGAGGGGATTCGTCCGAAAACCTTACGATACCAAAGACATTCTCGCATCCATAAGGCAAGTATTGGATCGGGGTCACCTGTAACTGATACCTCTCAGGGCTTTTGCTCACCTGTCTCTAAAACTACTCCAGATTTTCGGTAAGGTCATTTTTTTGTGTCAATTTTCAGTCCCCTCGTAGGGCAAAATAGTGCTTTTGAGAGCTAGACTTGAGCATAAATTCGTGCGTGAATTTTGCGGGACTCTGTCGGGAATCGTTGTGCTTTTTGGGGATTTTGGAGCAATGGGCGTCACGGTAACTGGTTGTTATTATGTGATATATGTATTTTTTCTCGGACTCAAAATCCACCGCCGGCAACGGCGTGCGAGTTCGACTCTCGCTCCGAGCACCAAGGAATCACAAAGGATTTGGCAGACAGCCAAGTCCTTTTTTCATTCGGCCTCTGCCTTGGTGTCCATATACGTGTCCACCCTTCCCTTTTTCACTTCCCATTTCATGTCTCGCAACTCTTCTTCGGTAACAAGGTTGTATCGCTTGAAGACTAACGTGGTCCTGAAATAATCGCCGTTATCCCAGCTTGTGGCAGAGTCGATACGCATACCAAAATTATAGTTATGGGACTCAAAAATAACGAGTCTTGAAGACATGAAATGACCGCGTACGAGGATACGAACAACACTTCCCCCCCAGAGGAACTGCCATGAGAGAGAAAGAAAATCCGCCTGTGAAGCGCAAAAGCTGAAGAAGATCGAGGAACATAGAGAAATATACTGCCTCTGGCCTGTTACCCAAGAAATGCTGAACCTTTTATTGCGCTCGATGTGGACGCGGGGCGTAGCGAATTCAAAAGTGGTATGCTATCGCATGACGAGTCCCAACGAAGGAGTGGCGTGTCGCATTTCCAGAAACAGGCTACAGTGAAAAAGAAATGGGAAACGCTTTTCGATATTCATTGACTTCCAAATTAGTTAGTGATATTCGCTCCTTTGGGTTAGTCTTAGCAGGAACCCCAAAGGGGACCAATTCATGACGAGAATGGTCCTAGTGGAAAGGAGGATGAGGGCATGGTCAAAAAATCCACCATAATTTTTGCAATCCTTGCGATGCTGGCATTTGGAGCTTGCACGTGTTGGGGTTACACGGTCACCCAGTGGCCGGTGCCCGGTATACCGAACACAGTGTTCGGTCTTGATTCCGTCGTGCCTGGTCAAGGCGAATACGGCGGATATGGCGGATATGGCGGATACGGCGCATACGGCGGATACGGTTACCCGGGGTATTACGGCGGATATTACGGCGGTTATGGCAGAGGTTACTATGGGCGGGGCTGGCGCCGGTAGCCTCCTGTCCAGTGGGGGCGCGGCGCCTCTTGGCTCATTTGGAGCTGTGAGAAAGTCCCTTAGGGACTTCCCGATAATGGCCACGGGTGTTCGTCCGGTTGACCCGTGGTAATCATGATTACAAAAAGCCTTTTCTTGCACTCAAAATCCACCGCCGGCAACGGCGTGCGAGTTCGAGACTCGGTCCGAGCACCGAGGAAATTAACAGGCTACGGAACAGAATCCGTGGCCTTTTTTTGTTGAATTGGGGTAGTTGTGTCCTGAAGTTCATTTTGTTAAGAGCTGACCACGAATGCAAAGATGACATGACACTCGGAGCAACAAAATGCCCGTAATATCCATGTTCTATGGAATCATAGCCAGCTATTCTTCTTTGATGACGACAAACACCATCAGCCGCATATCCACGTAAAATATGCAGAGTTCAAGGCCTCTATCTATATCGTGACCGCAGAAATCCTAGATGGCGAAATTCCTTTACGACAACTCCGCTTAGTACAGGCATGGATAGAAATCCATCGCGATGAGCTGATGGCTGACTGGGCTCTCGCGCTGGAAGGAAATCAGCCATTTAAAATTGAACCTCTGAAGTAGGAGGAAACCAATGATTCCGGACGTAATTGACTTTGAAATTTTGCCTGATCACAGGATCAAAGTTACGCTGTCGAATGGGAACAGAGGAATCTTCGATGTAAGGCCCTATCTTGATAAAGGCATCTTTAAGGAGCTGAAAGATTATTCCCACTTCAAAAGGGCCAGAATCGAATTGGGCACCATTACCTGGCCGAACGAACAGGATTTCAGCCCGGAAACAATAGAAATGAGAATGGAAAAGGCATAGGAACACTCTCGCTCCGGGCACCACGAGAAAACCAAGGGGATTCGGTCATGCCGGATTCCCTTTTTCATTCAGATTCGCCTTGGCGCCCTCATGCGCACCAGCGCACGTTGGTGCCGCGGGCACACCGGGTGTATCGTCAGCGTGTCAACTGGTGGCTTCCCATTGACCTGATTTGTTCAGCAACAAAAAATTGACGAAGTCTCGGAGGCTGTTCAGATCCTCCTCAGAAAGATTCATCAATTCAAATCCGGCCAGCGAGTAGTTCTTCTTATTGCCCTTCTCCGTAACCCATCGGCATTTTGCCATAAACAACAGAGGGTCTGCGTTCATAAACTTGTCTATGGGTAGCTGAAATGTCTTAGTCTCACCTACGGAAGATATGATCCCTGCCACGCGTAGCCCTGTTTCCGAAATATCCCTTACAATTCCGTAACTTCCCGAACCCAAGTCATAAATGGGCAGCCGTATGGACAGGCCGGCCCTGGGGCTCCGTCTACGTTTAATCTGCTCTGTTGTTTCGCGGTAAAGGTCGGACCTTTGGCAAAGTTCCGCGTGGGTAACCACTTTAGAGTCGACTAGATTCTTGAAGAGCTTCTGTAGGCTTCCGGGCCGAAGATCATATTTGCTCATTAGCTCCTCGTCAGTCAGCCCTGAGCGAATATCGCGCATTATCGTTCCAGCTTTAATTCTTCGTTTCATGCTCGCCGGTCTCCAAACTTTGCGGCTCGTGACGTCCCAATGACAAGATGCTGCGGCAGGTTCCAGAAAATTGCTACGGACTGAAGTCGAGCTTTTTCTCGTTCAAATTCTTTGTGGGTGGCGGCATGAGAATCATTAACGGGTACCTTGTATTCTGGCACAGATATCCCCCCTCACCATGCCCGGCGGCCAAACTCCGCCCTATTATTTGGTGACCTGTCCAACCGACACGGGCTCACGACACTTTTCAAATCCGTCGAGCATTTTCCGTACCAACTATGCCCTTTATGGAATTGCTTAGTGAATGCAACCAGTTGAGGCGTAGGTTCCGGATGCAAGAGATGAGTGAAGATACGACAAATTGACAGACAATTCGACCTCAAAAATATTGCCGGCTTATTATCGGGAGGTTATGAGTCGGCAACGCTTAGAATCGGGACATTTTGGCTCAAAAGTGACCTAAAAGGTGGGGCATTTTGGCTCAAGCATGGTGCAATTATCGGAGAACGGCTCAGAGCGCTCGTGCACGGTGAGAAACACCTGGCAGTCAAAGGTCCCGAGTAGCTCCCTCCAATTCGGCCAAGGACTTGAGGGCGTCTCCTCGCGATTCCGCTTTGTTTTGCCGAAAAATTCAGCGATACTATCGACAGGACCTTTCCCATCCCAAGAGTATTCCAGCTCCCTCGGATAAATTCGTGGCAGCCGGTCCGGCGCACCAGGAGAGATTCCCGATGAGCGACCGACAGAAGACCAAACAGCAATTAATTGAAGAATTGAAGGAACTCCGTCAGAGGGTCTCCGGATTGGAGGCGGTCGAAGAGGCGCTGCGAAAGAGTGAGGAAAGGTTGGAGCTAGCGTTGAAGGGAGCCGACCTCGGTCTATGGGATTTCAACCTTCAGACCGGCGAGGCGTTTGTCAATGAGCGGCGGGCGGAAATGGTCGGATATTCTGTCGATGAGCTGGGGTCCCACATAGGTTTATGGGGGAAACTCGTTCATCCTGACGACATAGACCGGGTCCTAGATGCCTTCAACGCTCACGTGAGAGGTCGCACGCCCCTGTACGAGTCAGAACATAGGCTGCGCCACAAGTCGGGCGAGTACATCTGGGTTCTCGCTCGGGGCAGAGTTGTCCAATGGGATGAGCAGGGCAATCCGGCGCGAATAGTGGGAACCAGTCTTGATATCACGGGTTGGAAACAGGCTGAAGAAGCACTGCAATCAGCCCGCAATGAGCTTGAGCGTGCAGTGGATGAACGGACCGCCGAACTGAGAGAGACGAACAAACAATTCCTCGTGGAGATGGCCGAGCGTAAGCAAGCCGAGGAGTTGTTAAGGGAATCAGAATCAAGATACCGTGTCGTCGTCGAGAATGCTAACGAGTTGATCGGTGTAGTCCAGGACGGAAGATTTGTGTTTTCCAATCCCAAAGGTCTGGAGCTCTCGGGGTATTCTGTGGAAGAAGTCACGAGCAGACCTTTTCTGGAATTTGTGCACCCCGATGATAGGCTTACAGCGCTCACGCTCTATCAAGAGGCGATGGACGGCCAAGGCGCAAGAAGGGCCTCTATCTTTAGGGTCGTAGATGCATGGGGAAAGGAGCGCTGGGGCCATGTGAGCGCTGTTCGTATCGAGTGGGATAGCAAACCCGCTGTATTGGTTTTTGGAATCGAAATCACCGAACTGAAGTGCGCGGAAGAGGCGCTTCGTGAAAGCGAGCAGAGGTTCCGAGCCTTAGCAGAGGCGGCCCCGTTTGGCATAGTGTCAATCAAGGAAGGTGGGACCTTTCAGTACATCAATCCGAAATTCAGAGAACTGTTCGGGTACACCCTCGAAGATGTACCCAATGGCAGAGAATGGTTCAGGAAGGCCTATCCTGATTCGCAATACCGACACAATGTGATTTCAGCTTGGATTGATGAGGCTGAGAAAGCCGAGACCGGCCAACTCCGACCGAAGATCTTTACGGTCAGGTGTCGGGATGGAACCGAAAAAACCATTAATTTCATCACACTGCGTCTGCCTTCGGGCGAAGACATGATGACCTGTGAAGACATCACGGAAAGGCGGCGGGCCGAAGAATTCGCCATCCAGACCGAGCGTCTGAAGGCCATTGGCGACCTTGCGGGCGGCGTAGCACACAACTTCAACAACCTTCTCCAGATAGTCATGGGTGGCATTGACCTCGGCTTAATTGATCTGGAAATGGGAAACGTGTCCGAGCTCAAGAAGACGCTCGAACTGCTCCTTCAGGGTTCAAGGTCGGGCGCCGAAACCGTTAGACGGCTCCAGAGTTTTGCTCAGATCCGCGGCGAGATCCAGCCCCCTGAAGGCGAGATATTTGACCTCTCGGAAACTGTGAAGCAGGCGGTTGAAATGACGAAGCCTTTTTGGAAGACGGGTCCCGACAAGGATGGTATAGAGGTCGTCCTGAATCTAAAAGTCACGGATCGATGCTTTGTGAACGCAAAAGAAAGCGAGATTTTAGAGGTGCTGGTTAATCTCGTGAAGAATGCCGCCGAGGCTTTGCCAAAAGGGGGCGAAATTCTAATCAGGACATTCTTCCAAGGGGACCAAGTCATGCTCCAGGTCATTGATAACGGTGTGGGCATAAGGAGAGAACATCTCAAGAAAGTGTTTGAGCCTTTCTGGAGCAGCAAAGGAGTGTCCACGGGAACTGGAATGGGGCTGGCCGTGAGCCACGGGATCATCAGTCGTCATGGAGGGACCATCTCTGTGGAGAGCGAAGCGGGAAAAGGCACCACATTCACCGTGACGCTTCCTTTGGCCAAAGAGCCCCACGAAGCGCCGATGCCTTCAGGCGATGAGGTCTTGCGCACCAAATTAAACATCCTTGTGATCGACGACATGGCGATTATTGTCATGCATCTTGACGGCATACTGACCAAACATCAGCACACGGTTTTTTCCGCAACTTCCGGTGAACAGGGCGTGGAAATCTTCAAAAATAACAAGATCGATATTGTAATCTGTGATCTGGGCATGCCGGGCATGAATGGCTGGGACGTGGGTAAGGCGATCCAGGCGATCTGTCAGGAACGAGGTGTCCCGAAGACACCATTTATTCTGTTGACCGGGTGGGGCGGTCAGACGCTGGAACAAGAAAAAATCATTGAATCTGCCGTCGATGCAATCGTGGAGAAGCCCATTAATAATAAGAAGTTGATGGCTATTGTGAAGAAAGTGGCTGAAACGGTTCAGCCGCAACACTCTCAGGAACGGATGAGTGACGACCTGCGGACGGCGAATCACCCGATTGTCGCTTCGAAGCCGATCTTACAATGAGCATAGGGCACATCGCGGCCCTCACGACATTCTCAGCAAAACCATGCGCTTAAGACTTTTTTGAGAAAAGTGACAGAAATGCGGGATTATTGAGCTGCTGCACCATCCGCTGAGGCGAAGTCCCGGAAGGGCTGACTTTTGGCGGCCTCCCCTAGCTGGCATTCGATGTCATCATGATTATTCTAAAGGCGAGGAGGTGTAGCATGGCAGAAAAGTCCTCCACACCGATATTTTGCTGCATCAAGAATAAACACAGGTGCATGCAAACAAATGATGAGACCGAATGTGTGCGAATCGGCGGCTATCCGCTCAATTCGTGCGCAAAGTGCAGATGACCTCGGAACGGCAGAGGAATTATATCGATTTTCGAAGCCGCTGTCCGAAAAAGTAAGGTAATTCGGTGGTGACGCGCAGCCTTATGGCGGGCGCGTCCCGCCTTCTGCGCAGGACTGGTCATTTCAACTAGAATCTATCTTGTCATCCTTGTCCCACCGGCCCATGTCCAAGGCCGGCGAGTGCCCCGAACAAAGAGGAGAACTTCGTGGAGACGAGGGTCTTTCCGCTTCGCTGGGTTCTGCTCGGTGCCCGGTCTTCACTGCCACGAGAGTCCGGCACAATTTCTTTTCGGCTTCCGTGATTTTGCGGACTTCTTCTTCGTCAATTGCCTCGGCCTCGAAACAGTCATAGGCCAAGATGGTCCTTCCGGTCTCATTCTCGACGCCTTTCACAACGTCCAGAGCCCTGTCATCCAATGTCGCAAATGAACACATCATGTGTTTGCCTACCTCTTTTCGTTGGGTTCACACGGCAAATATAGTCACGCGTGCCCCAATCATCACGATCCTTTCGCGTCTCGACACCGGACAAAACCACCCGACTTCATTGTCATCACTACTTCACCGTCTTGATTCAGCACCTCTGCAAATGTGCGAACGAACCCGCGATCAGGTTTTGAGCGAAGACGTTCAGTCTCAAGGACGGTCATACGGACCGAAAGAGTGTCTCCGGGTCGTACGGGCTTGAGCCAACGCAGCGCATCGACCCCGGGTGAGCCAAGACCGGCCACGCGAGAGACGTAATTGTCAACCATCATTCGCATGGTCAGACTTGCCGTGAACCAACCGCTGGCGATCAAACCGCCAAACACGGATTTTCTTGCGGTCTCCGGATCAGTGTGGAAGGGTTGTGGGTCAAAGCGTCGAGCGAACGCAATCATTTCAGCTTCCACAACTTCCGTGCTGCCGAACTCGTGAACGGTTCCGGCCGCGTAATCCTCGAAATAGCGGTTCGTTAAAGGAACAGTAAATGTCATCGCGCCCATTCTTCTCCTCTAGTCATCTTAAAAATGCGACCGGCCCCGAGATGAGCCGCCCAATTCCCGAAAACGATAGCAGCCTATCGTATGATCATTGACCATCCCTATTGCCTGCATGAATGCGTAGCAGATCGTCGGCCCCACAAACTTGAAACCTCGCCTCTTAAGATCTTTGCTCATGGCTTCCGCTTCTCGTGTCTTGGCGGGCACGTCAATGGAGCGCTCCCACCTGTTCTGAATAGTCCGGCCTCCGACAAATCGCCAGATATATGCACTAAAGGAGCCGAATTCCTCACGGACGCCCAGAACGGCTCGGGCATTAGTCACCACTGACCGAACTTTCAGCCGATTGCGGATAATGGCCGTATTTCGCAACAAGTAGTTGATCTTATCTTCGCTGTAACCGGCCACCTTGTCCGGATCAAAATTGTCAAAGGCGGTCCGGTAATTTTCGCGCCTGTTAAGGATTGTGGACCAGCTCAATCCGGCCTGGGCTCCTTCCAATGACAAGAACTCGAACAAAAGTCGCTCATCATGGACAGGCACACCCCATTCCTCATCGTGGTAAGCAATCATCGTGGGGTCATCTCCGACCCAATCGCATCGCATTTTCTCTGCCTTATGTTTCACTTGCGCGGCAAAATCATCGGTTGCGCCTGATTGCTCGCGCTCAACGCAGCAGCGCAAGTTCGTGAGGAGCCTATCACCCAATTTCGAACCTCAAGAGTTAGGATCTCTTGTGCCTGATAAATGTGCCGTTGCGGTACTCGTCGAAGGCGATCCGCAGTTCATCTTGCGTATTCATAACGATGGGACCGTACCAAGCTACGGGTTCGTTGATCGGCCTGCCCGATATGAGTAGGAACCTGACGGCATCGCCGTCCGTTGAGACCATCATCTGGTCCCCGTCACCAAAAAGGACCACAGTCCGGTCACTTATGAACGGGTCAGTCTCCATATCAAAATAGTTGGCCCCCTCGATCTCGTAGGAAAGCGCTCTTTTCTCATTGCAGAAGCAACCTCGACCGTCGATAACGTACGCAAACACAGTGTGACCGCGCTTGGTCGGATAGATGAATTCTGATCCGGCAGGGACCGTAACATCAAGGTATTCCGGGTCGGTGATGATGTCACGAACGGGACCTTGCACGTCACCCACTTTGCCACATATGACCTTGAGCTTCGCGCCATTCTCCAGCAATACGTCCGGGATTTGTCGGCTTTTCACATCCCGATAGCGCGGGTCCATCATTTTGTGGGACTTGGGGAGATTAGCCCAGAGTTGGAATCCGTACATCCGACCGTTGGGGTCTCCTTGGGGCATTTCCTGATGTATGATACCGCTTCCCGCGGTCATCCATTGCACGTCCCCCGCGGATATGACACCCTGGTTGCCCATGCTGTCGCCGTGTTCTACGTCTCCCCGGAGTACGTACGTGATGGTCTCGATTCCACGATGCGGGTGCCAGGGGAAACCTTTGACATATTGGTCGGGAATGTCCGAGCGAAAATCGTCTAGCAACAGGAACGGATCAAACATCGGGACCTGACTGAATCCGAAGACCCGTTTGAGGTGGACACCCGCTCCTTCGATGGTGGGTTTGCTTTTCCAGACCTTTCTGATCTTTCTCATTTGAGCCATTGTCGTCCTCCATTATTTGGCGCCTAGAAATGACCTGTCCCGCGTCTTCGTAAGGGCCTGGAAAGCGGCTCCCATACGCTCATCTCCCAATTGTCACGATGCTTAGATTCGTGCATCCACGGTGGAAGGTCAATACGAAAATATTTGCAAAGCGAGTAAATGTAGGGTTCATACATTGCTCGCAGCTCTGTGAGCTTTTGGTCTGCATCGATTCCCTCGCGAAGCCTCGTGCCGGACGCGGCTAACGTGGAGCGCAGGCGGGCCAGGTCCGCCGGAGAAAGCCGATCCGGATCAGGCTCCCGCGGAGGGCTGTTAAAAACTATGGCAAGGTCCACGACAGCATGTCGCGCGATAGCAAAAGTCCGCTCGGCTTGACGCTGACAGGCCCCTTCCACGCCGGTTATTACAAGAGAAGTCGTGTCCAGAATTGTTGCAAGGGCCGCAAGCCAGGACTGGTTGTCGTGCTGCGAACGAAAATAAGCAAGCACCGGATAGGACAAGTGAATCTCAAGGAATTCCGCGGACCACAGTTCCCACTCGTGTAGAAGTTCTTGAAGCGCCTCCATCCCGTAGGTGTCCCTGTGCCGGAGTAACATTTCCGTTGCAGTCGGCGGCGATCCTGCGCGTGCATCCAGCAAGGACACACTTACCTCGCGGCGGGAAAAGGATTGATTGAGCGGCGGGACGTATCCAATGATCAGAGCCAGAAAAGCAAATCCCACACCTGCTTCGAGCACGACAAGAAGCCTCGCGACGGGCGTAATAGGGACAACGTCACCCAAGCCGAGAGTGAAAAAGGTTGTCCCGCTTAAATACAGATCGGTAAGAAAGCTTTGCCGGCCGCCTGGCATATTGAACGCCGAACCACCTGCCCAGTGGAGGCATGCGAAGCCCATCATGAGACCCAAAGCCCATAGGCCCACCAGTATCAGCAGTGACAGAGGTCCGTAATAGCTGAAATAGGAGTCTCGGCGCTTGCCCGAGAACAAGGAAGAAACCAAGCCGGAATAGCCAATCCAAGTGTACCGATAGAAAAGCCGGGTCAGTCGAATCTGGCGAGTCACGCGGCGGGGGAGAATGATTGTCTCAAAGGCATCCCATAACACGACCAGAATGAGGCCCCCTCCAAGCAAAGCCGACAGGATTTTCACGATCACCCCCCGTTTCAACTTCTCCGTCCGTCAGTTGTTGTGACCACCTAATTGCAACCGTGGTTCCGAGGGTTACTGCATTTTACAGGTAAATTTGGTATTGCAGCCGTAGTCATAGTAGCCTGTCAAAACTTGAGACGCTAGCTGCACCCTTCCAGTTTTGGGGCAAAGTACGCTATTAGGCAAAAGACCGAGAATAAGACGGCAGGGGACCCAGGATGCCGGAAAAAGCTACGACCGCGCAGATTCTCAACATTCTTGTGGTGGATGATGAAGCAAATATACGCCGGACACTGTCGATATGCCTGGAATCTGAGGGCCATCAGGTAGTCGCGGTCAGTAATTTTCAGGATGCGTTATCCGAAGCGGCGCAAAAGTCCTTCGACGTCGCGTTCGTGGACCTTAGACTCGGCACTGCCGACGGGATGGATTTGATTTCACCTTTGTTGAGCTCGATTCCGTGGGTCAAGATCATTATAATTACGGCTTATTCTTCTATCGAAACGGCGGTGGAAGCTATGCGACGCGGAGCGGCCGATTATATTCCCAAACCGTTTACTCCCGCCCAGGTGAAGATGGCCGTGAACAAAGTTGCAGTGGTTCGCTCTCTGGAACAACGGCTGGCGCATCTACAGGAAGAACTTGGGCGATCAGAGCCTGAGGCGGTTTTTTCAAGTAGGAACCCGGTGATGCAGAAAGTGGTGCATGTCGCTCAACAGGTCGCGTCAACTGATGCAAC
>DATJPW010000084.1:0-23233 GCA_035506215.1 Desulfomonilaceae bacterium | reverse complement strand
GTACTACGTCTTTCGCCGCGACGGATTCACTTCACTTCTTAATTTAGTACTCAATTAGACGATTGCCATTCAGCGACATTAAATCGCTGTGATACCGCCGCACTGAGAAACCCCATCGACCGGTCAGAGAGCAATGAAGAAAAGGAATTTCCGATGGTCGTCGAGCCTGCTGGCCTGCCCCCCAAAAACTGGTCTGAGTTTCCAGGTTAGGTCAGTTTTTCGTGTGTCAATTTTGTGTCAATCGGTTATGCTTTATTTGGAATAGTCGGCCTGGGTTAACTTGTTGAAACTATACGTGGTATGTTCAGTTGGATCTGAATGGGGTTCAGGTGGTCGTCGGTTCGATCCCGTCCAGCTCCACCAGGAATTAATTAGAAATACCGCCGACTTGAGTTTCCAGCTCGCGGCGGTTTTTCTCTTTGGAAACGACCGGTTAGGAAGATTTGCGGGACCTCTCCGAGTTTAGCTTGTTTGCCGCATCGATTGGATTTTGAACATGAAGACATATCCATCACGGATGCCGCGTATCTCTATGCGGCATCGTCAGACTGCCCCGAATTGACCCATGTTCACGGTTCCAGCGAGTGTTCTCGGAAAAACGGAAACGCAGGGTGATGTAAATGTGCCTGCCTCAACAGGGGCAACTCTTGCACCTGTTGCGTCTCCGACCCTCGGGGGACGTTTCAGTCCCACCTGACTGTCGGGAAATGATTCCGGTTCTACGGTTCGAAAGGGAGGAAGAGATATATGAGGGACTCAAAAATGGCTGCCTTGGTTCTTGTGCTGGTTTTCACATCCGTTTTCTGCACGGGGGTGAATTCTTATTGCTTGCCTCAAGGCTTTGTTTATGTCGAGACCGTAATTCCGAATATAACAACCGAACTCCGGTACTCCACCGACAACAATTTTATTGGCCGCCCGGTAGATGGGTATTTGAAACCAAGATGTATTTTGACCAAGGAAGCCGCAGATGCCTTGAAGAAAATTCAGGAAGAATTGAACCGCTTTGGTCTAGGGTTAAAGATCTATGATGCTTATCGCCCTCGACAGGCTGTCGACCATTTTGTCCGTTGGGCAAAGGACGTGGACGACACCAAAATGAAGAATATTTATTATCCCAATGTGAGGAAGCAAGACCTATTCAAAGAATCCTACATTGCCAGCAGATCGAGCCATTCCAGGGGAAGCACAGTGGATTTAACGGTCGTTTCCATTCACGCATCAGATAGTAACACCGAAATAGACATGGGAACCGCCTTTGATTTGTTCGATCCAAAATCTTGGCCGAATGACCTTTCTGTGTCTGCGAGCCAGCGTGCCCACAGGCTCTTACTCCAGGTAATGATGGAGAAACATGGATTCAAATCCCATCCAACGGAGTGGTGGCATTTCACATTAAAAAACGAACCTTACCCCGACACCTATTTCGACTTTCCGGTAGAGTAACCCATGAAGGCGGTTCGTGACGCCTACATAAGAGATATTTCCCTTGACAGCGGAGAGCTATAAGAGGCTAAATGACATTCAGGGAGTCTGGACGCTATCGGAACACGGTGTAAATCCGTGGCGGTCCCGCCGCTGTAATCGGTTACGAAGCCTGCGCATCCACTGTCCGGCATAAGCCGGATGGGAAGGGTGGGTGGAGGATGATCCGAAAGCCAGAAGACGGGCGTTTAGACTAGGGTAAAATCTGATGGCAAAAGTAGAACCCTGCACCTTTTTGGTGTCAGGGTTTTTTATTTCGTGGCGTGGAAAGGAGGTGATGAAGAATTGAAGGACGTTATAGCCTATCGGAAGACCTGCGCGGCTGATGGCACCGGATTGTCTCATTATATTCTCATGGTGACCAAAGCCAAGTAACCTATGTACAACCCGGTGGGGGTATGCATCAACGCATAACCCCCACCCAAGGCGTTAAACACGGCATTTTTTATAGGAGATATGTTTATGGGCATAACTAAAGCGGCGGGCACATTCGCTTCATCCCGTGGTCGTTATTTCAACTCAGGCAATGGGCCAACCCTTCAATTCATCGATATCGAACATAGTGACTATGTTGCTCTCCTCGATCCGGACACCGCCTTTTGGTCTCTGTTGAAAAAAGAGAAGATTGCTGAAGCCCTGGAGGATTCCAGCCTTCTTATGCAAGAGTTCCGCAAGAAGCGAGACGGCTTTACGCAAGAAATGGAACTGCTTCGGTTCGGCCTGAAACCTTCCGCGGTTTACTTCAATCCCACGGAACGATGCAATCTGAACTGCTCGTACTGCTATATTCCTGAGGAAATGCGGAGAAACGGCGGTCAAATGTCTCGGGAAGAGCTTATCCAAGCTCTGGGCATACTCAAAGAGTATTTCAGTGAGACTCTACCTGAAGGTAGGCTTCCTCAAGTGGTTTTCCACGGTTCCGAACCGATGCTTGCTCGCGATGCGGTATTCGCCGGCATCGAGAAATACAGGAGTGATTTCAACTTCGGGGTTCAGACGAACGGTACGCTTCTGGACGATGAATCCATAGAATTTCTCACTGCACGGGGCATAGGGATAGGGCTGTCCCTGGATGGTCACGAGCACGCCATCGCAGACCGGACGAGGAAGAATTGGGCAGGTGAAGGATTCTTCAGAAAAGTCGTCACCACGCTTGAGCGCTTGAAGGGCTATTCGAACTATAACGTGATCTGCACGGTCACGACCCGGAACATGGAATCCCTAACCGATATCGTGAACTTCTTTCACGAAATGGAAGTCTCCGTAGGGATGCTCAACCCTGTGAGATGCACGCGGCAAGGAGCCAGAGACATCAAACCAATGGATTCAGACCTCTCGTCTTCTTATCTCAAAGCCCTTGATAGAACCTACGAACTTTATCGGGAGACGGGCAGGAAGCTGGTAATCGCCAATTTCGCCAATGTTCTGGTAAGCATAGTTGCTCCACTGGCTCGGCGGCTAATGTGCGACATTTCACCCTGCGGTGGCGGAAGATGCTTCTTTGCCGTGGGAGCGAAGGGGGATCTGTTCCCCTGCAGTGAGTTCGTGGGAGTCCCTGAGTTTAACGGCGGGAATCTTTTCCGAGACAATATTTCAGACGTACTGGAAACGGATGCATTCAAGTCCGTCAGCGGCAGGAAGGTCGAAGAGATCAACCCTTGTTCCGCTTGCGCGGTACGGCATTTCTGCGGTTCCCCATGTCCAGCGGAAGCCTATGAGATGAACGGAGGAATGAATAGACCGGGAGCCTTCTGTGAGTTGTATGAGGAACAGGTTCGTTACGCCATGAGGCTCATTGCCGACGGAAGAGAAGGAGCTTTTCTATGGGATGGATGGGATTCGGGAACTTCAACGACACTGGAAATCTTCTCGTTGTGACAGGGAGAATCAGCGGTGTTCACAAGGGCCTGACATTGGGGAATGTCAGCATATATGATAGTCGTCTGTGCCGACGTCATTGAGATGGGTGGCAAACTTTACCAGGAATTTTATGGTTCTAGAGCCTTTTCCAGCTCCTCGCCACCTCTAATCTGAAGCCATAGTCTCAATGCCGCATTGAGGTTGCGATCCAAGTCTCCATAGATATCATGTGGTTCAAGCTTAAGCTTTTCGACAACCTGGTCCGGGATAAGGATATGCCTTGCCGCCATATGGTATTCCGGCTCTGCTTCCGCTGAGCTGGTAATCCTTACCTGCTGTCTTTTTGTTTCTCTGTCTCGAACATGTTTGGGTAAAGCCAGATATTGCTCTATAGCTTCCCGAATGCATGAATCCAGGTCGCGACCACCGCTGAATCTCTGAATGTCAGTCAGATAGTCATCTCTCAGTAATACTTCAAATTTGCCCTTATCCAATCTGTTCATTGTGTTCATCTCCCTAAAAGGCCGTACCGCACCTACATTGACATCATAGCGCTCAGGAAGCAACGGAATTCTCTGCAGAGTCTAATTTCCCCTAATAGGGAACCGGCGCCTAATTTGAGGAATGGAAACAACTGGATTTGGGAGGGACTGTATAATTCAAGAGGTCATTGAGCGTTCCCTCTGTCATCTTGAATTCGTTCCATCGCCTCCGCCCACGTGGGAGGAAGGGCGGATCCCTGCGCTCGCCATTTTATAAATTTGGTCGCTCCCAGATGACCTCGTAGGTTGGACATGGCTTGCACGTGAGGTTTTGAGCGGACGAACTCGGCTAATGTCTGAGCATCCTGCCACGCACTGAGAGTCCAGAAGTTTCGGTCAAAAGGATGAGCCAGCAATGAATAGCCTATTATGCCCTTCGTGGTCTTCAACTGCTTTTGAATGGCGAGCACATAGCGCAAGAAGGAGGGCAGCTTGCTCCAGTGCTTCAGCGGCAGATAAGTCAGCAGAACCAGGTACTCCTGATCGGAATGGATGGCGGAAAGTGACAGCCATTGGGTTGACGGCATTCTTTTCTCCTTTTGATTTCGCTGCGCTGAGGACAAGCTCCATCCGCGTACCGTCCGGCATTGCGAAGTGATTGGCAAGAAATCATTGAAGAAAAACCTACCAGACTCCGGGAATGAGTCGGAACTTCACTGTATCTGCGTAGGTCGTGTATCCATTTAATTCCTGACGCAACGTCTTGTCTTCCAGATAAGTTCGTCCCACGATCAACACCGTCAGAATTATGGCGGGAATGAATGTGACCCAGGAGCCAAGTGCCAACGGCATCGAGAAAAATCCTAGTATGATTCCCACGTACATCGGATGGCGGACATATTGGTAAGGACCGGTTGTGATAGTTGTGTGCCCTCGTTCTTTTTGCACCTCGATGGCTGCTGAGGAATAAGGATTCGTTTGCAGAACCCAAAAAACAAGACCTGATGAGATCAATATTCCGATAAATCCGAGTATCTTGACGGGTAGCGCCACATGGGACCACTGGAATCTCATAGCGTCAATGCCGGGAAGGAAAAAGAAAGGCACATATGCGGCGATAACCAAAATCATGACGACCTTGTCCCACGGTTTTCCCATTCGTTTCCAGACTTCCATCCGCGTCTTCAGGAGTTCAGGATTGTATTTCCAGAGCCATAACCCCATCACTGCCGATGAAAAAACCTGTATCAGTATATAAATCCAGGCTTCGGGCCATGCAAAAGTACCTGCACCCCCGAAGAGCAGAAGGAAAGTGGCCCCGAACCACACACCAAGTGTAACCGTAACCCGCCGCCACATTGAAATCTCAGATGACATGTCATGCTCCTTTGGGCTTACCTTTATCATAGTCATCTCACGGGACCGGCGCTTTCGATCACAGTCTGACTCCGAAGTTCGCGAACTTGCCGATCTGGCCTTTCGCAAAGGCCGGCAAGATATCACTTCCACTAGCGATATGCACTAGGATCAATTTTGAAGCGAACCACCTTAAATTTAGTTGTGCTACACGAGATCTGACACTATATGTCGCATGATCAACCGCGTGGCGGAGTCACTCCTTGCAAAGGACTAGATTTTCGCCATTCCACTCCCTTGGGTTTGCAGCCTTAAATATAAATTGCACAGAGAGAGGAGGTATCGGCGATGAAGGAACGAATTGTGAGAAATCTCCATTATCGGGTCGGGATCACTATAGTAATCTTTTTGCTGGTGCAGGCGATCACGGGTATGTTGCTTGGCCTGGGAACGCTCGCCTCGGTCACCGGGTCCAAATGGTTTCAGGTTCTAGAAATTATACATACCAACTGGGAGCCCTTGGGGAGTTTGTATCGAATCATCTTGGGCTTGGGCACTGCCGTCCAGTGTATTTTGGGAATCATCATTATCTTGTTGAGTCGGGACCGTTATAAAAAGAAGTAACTTTGTCGGCAGTGCCGGCAGTCAAGACGGCTCACGGTCGCGTTCTCAGAGAGAGCGGCTCGACACCGGGGCAAGGAGGAGGAGGGCCCCGCAAGAACCCTCCGTCTCTCCTCAACGAATTGCACTGAGTATCAGTAAATGATGACTCTCTTGGGGCCACATCTCCAGCGCCAGCCGTTCCACCAGCATCGAGGGTACGGAGGGTAAAGGTAAGACCATCCGTATCTGTGATAGGGGCGCCAGTGCCCTCGCCAGTAGGGTCGGCCCCAGTGACCTCCCCGCCAGTAACCCCCATGTCTCCATCCCACAGTGGTCACGGACGCCTGGAGTTCAGATTTTTCAGGCGACACAACGGTGTCTGCAGACTCTCTTGCCGAAAATTGATCGTAGGAAACGCTCCCACCCATTTGTTGAGCACGACTCGAACCGGCAAAGACCGCCATGAGGACCAATGACATTAGGCTGACGACCACGAATATCCTACCGGGTCTCATGTGAACTCTCCTTCCACATTGTGATTAAATTCTGGCAAGGTTTGCACTCCCAGTCTCGTGCTAATTGGACGCATTTTGGGAAGGGATGTTAAATCTCAGTATCAGCGAAATCTGTCTTGGTGAGGGATGTCAGTCCAAGGACTCGTCTTTTTTAACGGCAGATCAAGTTTCACGTCAAAGTTGATAAGAAAATAGGACAAGGAGGAATTTTTATGAAAACACGTGCATTATTGGTAGTGCCAGTGGTCGCTTGCTTAATGATAGCCGCCTTTGCCGCTGCGTCGAGTGCCAAGGACGATCCAAGCATGTCGTCTGGTTCAACGGTCGTGCAGGGGCCTGTCTCGCAATCATCGGAATCGTCTGCCGAGTTGACGGGTCGGTTCCATCACGGACCCTCGCTGGAAGCCATGATGAAGAAGCTTGGCATAACCGATGAACAGAAGACCAAAATACGCGCACTTTACGTCGGTTTCCTGGACCGAACACGGAAAACCCGTATGGATCTGAAGTCCCTCAAGGACGAAAAGAAGACGATGCTTCTCTCCGGGAAAGTTGACCAGCAGAAATTGGCTCAAGTAGATGACCAAGTTGTCAAACTGGTGAGCGATCTCCTAAAAGAAAAACTCAAGTTGCGTAGAGATCGGCTCGCCCTGTTGACTCCGGAACAGATTGGACGCATCGCCGACTGGAAGGCAGAAAAGGCGTTTCGTTCGAAGTGGAGACGAATGCACGGAGGAGGGATGCACGGTCACGGCTGGTAAGGCTATTTTTGACGATTCACTTCGCCGACGTGTCGTTATACCAACTCGCATTCAAAATCCCCCTGCCCCCTTTAGTAAAGCGGGGTCAGAGGGGATTTTCTTGTAAACTTGAACGCGAATGGTACTAGGGGTGTCACGATATGGCACCCCTAATCGACGCTATTTTCCCACTCGACCTGGACCTGCCAAGTCAGAATTGGGCTGTAGTCAATTTGAATGGCTTAAGTGGGCTGGGCAACACCCGCCCCTTCGTCAATACTTGACGGCTCGGGCAATCTCAGAGGAGATCTTGGCATTCAATTTGGCAGCGTTAGCACGATCCTCAATTTCGGTGGACAGCTCTTCGATCCAGGGTGTCAGGTCAGTGAGCTTCTCCTCAAGGTCCACGATGCGGCGACTCATATAGATGTCTGAAATATATTTGGCTCGTTCCCGGGCCAGTTCCTGAATCTTATCGAGGATGAAATTGAGGTTCTCTTTAGTAGTGGAAAGGACTTCCTGTTTCTCGGCGAGCCGCTCCTGCAGCTCCTGTTCTTCCTTTTCCGAACTTGGTGACAGATGTTGGAGCCGAGCAATCTCCAGTACGGCGTATGCGGCAACTTCCTCAGTGTCGCAATATAGTAGGTAGGCCGCTTTTATCGCCTCATTATACCGGGCCCTGATCAAGCCCGCTTCTTCAAGTTTCGTGGAGTCCAAGCTCATCTAACTTTGCCCGCACTTTGCTTCTTTTGTGCGCCCGGGACCTGGTCAGCGGCGCGGTGCTCCGATTGTTTCAGTAGCTCCGCAATGCGGTGGGTGATCCCTGCTTCACCCAAGACCGCCTCCATTCGGCGCTGAAGGATGGGATCTTCCTCGTAGAGTCTCTTCAGGCCAAAATATTTGACCGCGTCGCTGAAGCCCTCCTCATATGCAGTCTCTCTCGTTCTGTCCTTAGTCGTGTTTGAGCCAAAGAATTTCTTGTAGAGCAGGTATGCCACGGTGATGATTCCCACTGCCGACATCAGGTCAAAGAGCACCACGAATTCGTTCATGGATCATTTCTCCTGAGCCCCCCATTTGGCCCGTGGGGCCGCAGGTGGCTGTGTGGCTGCGGTCGCCGCCGGTGTGTGGGGCGCCGCCGATACCGACGGTTGATCCGTGATTTTCTGATCCAAGTTTATGTTGAGGCCCAGCGCCTTTAGGATTAACAAGTCGATGACCCCCTTTTGTGAGGCGATGCCCGACGTGCTCTCCCCGGTTCGAGATTCTTCGGCCCCCGTGATCAGCGGGACCCGGCGTTTCGAGAATGAGTCGGCCCAGGCCCGATGAATGTCCACCGCGGCCTGGATCTTGAGCGCTTCATAATTGTCTGCCTCTCGCTTGAGTCGCTTCCCTTCGGCCTCGCCTTGAGCTTCGCGGATGAGAGCAAGTTTCTTCTGGTCAGCGGCCAGGGCCATCAGTTTGGCCACTTCGAGTTCTTGTTGGGCCCTAAGTTCCGCCACTTCTTTGTCTTTTTGGCCTTTCACGATCTCTTGGGCCTTGACCGTCTCCTGTTCGTATCGCGCCTTGGCTACCTTTGCTTTTCCTTCAGCTTCCGCCGTGAGCTTTTCTTGCTCAGCCTTCTGAGCGTTGGCGATAGCTGTCTGAATATCCATATAAGCTTGTTGCTGTTTCTCGATTTGGGCACGCACCTTGTCGCTGTAGTGCCAGCCGCGAATTTCGAGGTTGTCGACCACCACACCGAGAGGATGAAAAGGATGGCTGTCACGAAGCGGTTTGCCGTCCGGCCCCTTCTTGATGACTTTGACCAGCCGTTTCACCTTTTTTCCGGTGACAGGGTCTTCCACATCTTTTTCCATTTCGTCGTATGCATATAGGCCATTGAGCAACTGGTCCGCGGTAAGATAGATGAAGTCTGCCCGCCTCTCGCTGTATGATTCCCGAGCGGTCATCTGATTGGCGGTCAGGATGAGGGCTTTTCGGACTTGTGGCTGCACGATTTTGTACATCAGATCTTCCCAGGTTCGATATCCATAATCAACAGTGAGAGCGACAGCCTCTTGCTCCGTCTTGGGTAGCGTAACTCGGCACGTTCCCGAGACGTTGCACTCGGATCCCTCGTTGAATTGGACCACAATACTGTGGTCTTCTTTCGAGTCGAACCTGCTGTCCTGGCCGCGGGTGAAGTAAAAAGTCTCGGCTTTCGGCCACGGCGTTATAGTTCCCAGCTTTACCCACCAACCGGGAGTCATTTTGGCGGACACTTGGCCTGTGATCCAGGATTGCCTGACCTCGTATGTTCCTTTCTCTACGTTGGAAGCCAGTTGCGATCCCACGACGATCGCGGCAACCACCAGGACGATCACGACCAACACGAACGCCACTTTCCCTTTGGGGACCTGCGGCACTTGGCCAAGTACCCTTCCCTTGCTCAGAGTCTCATCCAGTAGCGACATGGCACACCCTCACCGCAAACCGACTTCGGAACTTTCCGGCATGCATTTTAGACTTGGTTCCAGGGTAAGCGCAACCTCGAAAATGGCAATCGTAACCATGCTTCCAGGTTTTATTGGCCGGAATAATCAAACCATGTTTCAATATGAGGTGACAGCGGACGGACCCGGCTTCCGCCCTTTGAAGCACAAGGCCATCATGGTAATGTCGTCGGCCTGATTCGATTCTCCACAGAAAGCGGTAAGAGATTCCATCAGGCCGGTCACGATTGCCGCGCAAGTTCCCTGCCCAAGCCGTAAGAGCTGTTGCAATAACCTCGCCTCTGAAAAGAAATCGGCGTTCTCGCCACAGGCCTCCGTGACTCCGTCGGTGTAAGCGAAAAGGACTTCTCCGGAACCCAGTACCAGTTGTTCGTCCTTGTACGTTGTTCCCTCCAGGATACCGAGAGGAGGCCCACTGGGCGCTGAAAGATTGAAAACCGATGTCAGGTCTTTGACAACCACGGGCGGATTATGGCCGGCATTCGCATAGGAAAGCTGCCCTGTTTCAAGATCGAGGACGCCGCAAAAGGCTGTTACGAACATGCACGCGTCATTTCCTCGCGCTAGTTCCCTGTTTAAGCGGTTCAAAATGATGTCCGGGGCTGAGGTCTCCCTTGCCGTACTTCGGAGAAGGGCAAGAGTGATTGCCATGAACAGGGATGCGGCTACCCCTTTGCCCGCAACATCTCCTACAGATATGCAAAGATGGTCATTGTCGATAAGAAAGAAATCATAAAAATCCCCGCCAACCTCTCTGGCCGGGCGCATCACCGCATGAAGATCGAACTCTGCCAAGCGAGCCAAGTTCGAAAAGTCTTTCGGCAACATGCTACTCTGAATTTCCGCAGCCACTGCGAGTTCGGTTTCCACCCGTTGTTGTGCGCGCTTACGCTCGGTCACGTTTCGGGAAATCCCAACCGTTCCTATTACTTCCCCTTCATCAGCGTAAACGGGGGATTTGATGGTTTCTATCCAGACCTGCTCGTTTCCCGAATGGACCAGTGTTTCCTCAATAACTTTCTTCCGGCCGGACCGCATAACTTCTATGTCATCATCCCTGTATCTCTGAGCCAAATCGTGCGGCCAGAAATCGAAATCTGACGTTCCGATTAGTTCCTCCTTTGCCTTGCCGCATGCCTTGGCAAACGCCTCATTTACGGCCAGGAACCTGCTGTCTTTGTCCTTAAGCCACACGATGTCAGGAATGGTGTCCAGGACGGCTTTCTGCATGCTCAGAGAGTTGCGAAGCTCCTGTCTAGTCCTTTCATGTTGAGCATTTTCAGCTTCAAGCTCGAAGATCCTTTGGCGCATCTTGGCTAAATCCGTCACCTGGCTCTCCTTGGTCTATTCGGATATCAGAATAGTGGGACCGGCGTCTCACCGGTCCAGTTAGATGACCGGCAATCCCGCGTTCCGCGCGGGACTGTCCTACCAATGCCGTTCGACGAAGGGGGCGGGAGGAGGTGACTTTCGCGCGAAATTCATGCGCTAACACCCCCGTTATTCCCACAAAGTGGGAGGGGTCACATTGACTTTGACATCTTTTACGCCGGGTTCCTTTTTCGCCACTTCTGCGATTTCCTGGGCCAACTCGGTTTCCTGTGCTATAGGCGCACTCACACTGACATATACCACGCCATCACGGACTTTCACTGTAGAACCCGGCATAACATGCACCAATTGTGCCTTCACACGAGCCGCCAGGGCCATCTCATCCACTTCGCTTTGAGACTCGGGCGTCGTTCGGAATTTATCAGACTGTACCGTTTGGAAAATTAGATCTACCGCATCGTCCACTGTAATCTTGTCGACATGAATCACGAGATCGTACAGACTTGGATCCCATGTGTCCACACCGTAAATCTTCAGACTCCACTGCCTTCGTTCTTGATCATCTTTTCTAATTATTCTGAGTGCTTCCTCATAAGATAGCTTCTCGCGCCGCATTTCCAGCCGAACGCGATCCTCAATATTAGCCAAGATACGCACGCTCAGCATATGTTTTATGCCTTTAAGAATGAAATGGCCCGCCAGACCATGATAGACGATGTTGTCTTTGCGAGCATGTTCGAACAGGGTCGCGGTGATGAACGCTAGAAATCTTTCTTTTCCGTAAGTGAAGCGATCGAGTACTGAGGGCGCGTCGTGGAGGGCCCTGACCAGCTTTATTTCCGGGATGTTAAAATGCTCGGAAGCTTCGACCAGTAGATCTCGGGAGATGCACTTGTACCCGAGTTTGCCCGCGACTTTTTCGGCAACCTCCTTGCCTTTGCTGTAAGATCCTCTGGAAATAGTGATGATCGCCATGCACTCCCCCTACGAAGTTATTGCGGTATAACGTTGCCGGATGTTTCGACCGCAGGTTCCCGAATCGGGAATTCAACCGACCATCGGATCGGGTATTTTCCTGATCGATACGGCAAGCCATCCGACCTCAATAGTATTTACCACGTGTTGGCTTAGCCGCACAGCTTCTTTTGTGTTGAGACAATAATGGTTCAATCATGAGCGACGCAAGATTGCCATTGCGATCCCTCAGCACGCGGGACTGAAAGGCGGGGAACTAATACGAAATTGTCTCAGAATTACCTAACCTCCGACATTATCGCACGATGCAATGTAGGGCCTTTTAATGGGTGCCCCCTATAGCCGCAAAGGAACATCAGGTCGGCCACTGACCAATTGAAGGAGAACAACTGAGATTTGGTGAGCACGTCATGACAGAAGAGCATAATTTCATTCGTTGGCTGCTCGCCCTTCGGCGAAAGGATCGAAAAGTGTCACGTCCTTCATGGCCCCAAAAGGACATGCAAGGCCACAAATCCCGCAGGCCACACACTTTTCGACATCAAAGGTCACCTTCATCTCAGGCGGAACACGACTCAACGCAGCGGTCGGACACAGGCCGGTACAAGCTCCGCAGTGAACACATTGCTCCTCTTCTCTCCAAACCTTATCGGCAAGATACTCGACCAGCACCTGCTGATCTTCCAGGAATTTTATGCCTTTTCCGATGACGTCCTCTTCTCCGCGTAATTCCAGCAGGATGCGGCCCTCTCGCCTCGGCAGGATCTTCGCTTCGAGTATATTGAAGATCAGATCAAAATCCTTGGCCAGCCTGTAGATTACAGGTTTGTACATGATATTGGATTTGAAAATCAGCAGAACATTTCTTGAAGCCATTCTACACCTCTAGTTTTTGGAGTCCGTTTGCGGGGGTCTTCCTTTATCGGTTCCAGGACCCTCACGCGTGCAGCGATCTGGTGTGATGGGGGCGGGTTTCGAGCCCATCCCTACTGCATCCTCAGCATGGAGGGGCACAAGTTCCATGTCTCCCATGACCGCCATCTTGTCATCCAATGCCGCCAGCGCCCCTTCAATTCCCGGTACGCTCATAGCCCACTCCACGGCACCCTTCAGATTACGACCTGAGCGGATCCGGTTACCCATAGCGGTTGCCACCGCATCTGCCAGCGCGACATCTTTGGACATTACCGTGGCCGCATCGGAAACGCCCAAACTTAGGCTGGGCCCCACTCGTCCCGAGGACGTACAAATACCCAGCGGTAACGGCGTCGGCTGAACGCAGATTCCTACTTGACCGCTGAACCTTGAATCTCCTGCATAAATGCCCACCAGAACCGGTCGGGAAACCTTTAAGAATATATCTCCTCCATTCTCGATAATTATCTCCGGAGACCATTGGAGAAGCTCTTTCCCCACAAATTCGGCAACAGCTCCGGCTACAGCAGCCATGGGCCCGGTCCCGGCCTTCTTGCCTGCGCTGATCATGCTCTGGACGATGGGCGAGTCCTCAGGACCTGCCTCGATAGGCACAAGGCTTCTCAGGAACTCGGGTCTCCGGCCGATCGCCCATTCTATTTCAGCCCTGAACTTCTTAATCAGAGCTTCGGTCTCTTTTTCCAGGGAGCAAAGGGCCTTTACGAACAGGTCGGAGGTCTCCACCACTACCCTGAAAGTCCGGAACCCGTCGGATTCATCGAAATCCCGGTAAATCCTGGGTTCATATCCTGTCAACGATCTCTTCACTGGCCGCGAATATTCCCCCTAGTTTTTGAATCCCTCGAATGGCACTGATGGGAGCGCCTCCTGTGGTTCCCCTAGGAGAAACTCTCCTGATTTAATCCACTCTTTCAGGATCGTGGCTATTTCCAGTGCTGCGGAATAGCTTGACAAAGGCGCGGTCACGACACTTCGACCATCAAAGGTTATTTCTCCGCTCTTGAGTTGACCGTAGGTAACATGGGCCATCGCCGAACCGCCGTCTTCCGGATAAGCAATTCCGTAATCAACAACGGGAACGTATATCTCGTCATCCGAAACGGATGTGAATCCGGCCATCTCTTCATTAAGAATCGGAATGGGCACCCCTATGCCCACATTCAGAGAGCAACCGTAACCCGTCACGGAAGCGCCTCTCAGGAAGCGAGCCGACATCTGCTTGAGATCGCCCCGAACGGACATTGTGCCCGCTCCTCCCATCACAACGCCGTTCTCAGACCGCTGCGCCGCGGGGTTGTGCTGCGTTCCGGCCCCAATAACGTACCCGATGCCGCCTCCAAGAAAGATCCGCGTTCCTATACCGATGGTTTTGTAAAAAGGATCGTTAAGCAACGGGCTCAATTGGCCTGATGTGGAAAAATTCGCATTGGCACATTCAGGTCTCAGTATTCCCATATAAGTGTATATGGTTTTCTTCGAGAGATTCACGGCGCAATTATAATTTTGGTAACCATTTCTCGGATTGAGAAGTGTGGCATCGGGAAAATCGTTCAATGTCATTTTGGCTTCGTATGAGCGTCTGGGATAGCAATCCGTTCCGTACGCCTCGGCGCGAAACAACACCTCGCGTCCCGCGACCAGGTCTTCGATGACATGTCCACCGCCGTAACGGAACCGGCCCGGAAACACTTTGTTTAACGGATCGTCCTCCCTGGGCTGAGTTGCCCCTATGTAAACATCTACAGCAGCCACGCCCGCGTATGCCTCGACTTCGTTGATAAACACCTTGTGGGCTTTCATTCTGGGTTTCGTGTGCCCAAAATTCAGAAATGCACCGGACGAGCACATGATTCCGAACGTTCCGGTAGTAACCACATCCACTTTGCGAGCGGCTTCCACCCTTCCAAGTTCTCGGGTGATCCCAATCATCTCCTCGGCCGTGACCACTACGGCCTCTCCTTGTTTGATCTTCCGGTTGATCTCCGCGTATGTTTTGTTAACCTGAAATTCGGCCATCAAAAACCCCCGTGGCACCCCAGTGGTGTTGATTAAGTCGTGTCCAGCTTAGCCTTTTTGAGTGGCATGGTCAAGAATGTTGATCGAACCTACGCGATTTTGTCGTGCTTTGGAATTTATCGAATCGAAAATGGCCGCCAAGCCGGCAGAACAGTATAATGTGAATGCCCGCGATATAAACCCTTGCCGAGGAGATCATAATGGACGCGGAAAAGATAAATTTTAATTCCATTCGGGCGGCTGTGGAAGCCTTGGACCGAATAGGCACAGGCAACAGCCGACTTATGGCGGGACGCGCCATTCACATTAACGTGTTGGTTCGGCAGGTCCCTGGAGCTGAGGCACGGCATTTAAAGAGGGCTTACAATGAAATCGGAGCGGAAGCCGCTGTCAGTAGACAGGTCTATGCGCAAGAGGAAGGGTCCGTCACTGACATGATAATCATGGGAACTGTTTATCAGCACCGGGAAGTCCGACGGATTTTGGCCGACATTCCTCTCACACACCCTTGGCTTAAGGCCATTGAAGCAGTTGTGGAAAACGCGAGGGAGACTGTGGACGCCTGACGCTTAAGACCTTATAACGAATTTGTATAAGTTACGGCTTTGACTCTTTGGCGCGAGCCGATCGAGTATCGCTAGTTGGTTCCATTTTCATAATGACCACATTATCACGCACTTCGATGCTCAAATTGGAATCCACCGTCGCTTTTCGCGGCGACAAATTGAGTCCCAACTGCTTATTGTAAAGATCCAACACCTGATCTCTGCCAAGGATTTCACGCATCTCAAGAGCTATTTCCACCAGGACGCCCCGATCGTCGAACCGGTAAGTGGCAAATCGGAACAGATCATCCCCGCGGACGATTTCTCCTATTTCTCTACCCGAGTCGTCGAAGGAAAAGTGAATCGGTCCCTTCTGCAGCAGGTCCAAAACCTCGGTTTTGCTCATCCCCAGCTTGATATCTCGGTAACCCCCCGGAACCTTACCCTGCGAAGCCATGGCCACTCCGGTGACCAAAATCACCGCCAAGCAAAGCACGCACAAAAAACAGGCTCGTACACCCTTCATACAATCCTCCGCTTGGAATGTAATCCCTAATGTTTGGAAAATAGATATTAATAATACAACTAAATTCGTCCAAATGGAAGTCAAAGTCGCCGAAATCTTAAATATTCTTTTGAGAATTCAATCTCCGGCGCAGATCTGCGGCATCATAAGCCGCCAATTGAATCGCACAATATCAAATATGATCGCCGCCTACTGCACGCGGGCCCTGAAGCGGTCGATGCACTTCATCGGCCGGTCTCGGGACCCTCCTTGGGACAACAGTTTGCGGGGCCTTTCTTTGCTCATTTTGTGCCGTGGATGACTTAGTCAACGCGACATTTAGAACCTGTTTCAGCACATTCGCAGGTATGGCGAATCCGATTCCTATGCTTCCGCCAGAGCGAGAAGCAATCGCAGTATTCATGCCCACTACCTGTCCGTCTATGTTAACCAGCGGTCCGCCTGAATTTCCCACATTGATGGCCGCGTCGGTCTGAATGAAATCCTCAACATCCGTTATTCCCAAGCCCGAACGCCCCTTTGCACTGACGATTCCGGAAGTAACGGTCTGCATGAGACCGAGCGGATTTCCGATGGCCAACACGAAATCCCCGACTTCCAGGGTGTTAGGGTCGCCAAGCCTGGCGACAGGAAAATTGTTGTTACCGTCAATTTTGATAATCGCCACATCGGTTTTCGGGTCAGCGTAGACTACTCGCGCCTTGTATTTCTTCTTGCCGTCCAGCGTCACCTGGATTTCATCCGCTCCGTTGATGACATGCCTGTTGGTTACGATATATCCTCTCGGATCCACTATGAACCCCGATCCGAGACCTTGTTGGCGCAAACGCCTCGTACCGCCGGGAGAACTAAAAAACCGCCGAAAGAATTCATCGCCGAAGAACTCACGGAACGGATGATTCTCGAAGAATGGATCCAGATCCGGCCCGAAGCGAGTTTCTCCCACTATCCTCACCGTGGAGACGTTCACCACTGCAGGCTTGACACTCTTGGAAACTGCTCTGAAAGATTCTTGCAGGGCCCTGAGAGGATGGGGCGAGTTCTGGCTCCATACGGGAGTGGTCAGCAAAATTTGAATGACGATCCCAATTCCGACTGCAACAATTCCGTTTAGCCGCCATGAAGTCGTCCTGATTGATCGATATCTTGAAGAATGGTCCACAACTTCAAACATGAAAACTCCTTGTTTGGATGAAAGCTCACCAATTATGACACGCCTCGGGGCTACAAGTTCTGGTACTGATTGGAAAGTATCCATCAGGTTATTTGAAGAAGATCACCGCCTCCCGGCCCCTGCAGAATACTTGTTATGCGTCATCCAATGTGATTCTTGCTGCATCGTGAGGAAACAACTCGGCCACGTGCGGATGACACGTGAAAAAAAGGACCTGGATTTCCGAATCCCTGGAAAACTTTGTCAGTACTTCAGCGGTCCTGCGCGCCCGCTCCGGGTCGAAGTTCACCAGCACGTCGTCCATCATGAGTGGGATAGCCGAATCCGTACGTCGATAAACGTCGAGATGGGCAAGCCTCAACGACAAATAGACCTGCTCAAGCGTTCCGCGACTCAGATGATCTTGCTCGATCCTGGTCCCATCCGCTCGTTGCACTTTCACCCGCTCGCTATCCAGGGGCAATAGGATCTTTTGGTAAGCATGACCGGTAATCTCCGCGAAAATTTCCGAACCTCTCTCCAACATTCTCGGCTGCTTCTCGGATTCATAGACCCTAAGAGTCTTTTCCAGCAGGCCGGTTGCTAACTTCAACGTCATCCATTCCTTAATCGCGTAATTCAGTCGCGCCAGTAGCTCCTCCTTTTCTGCGAGAAGCATTTCGGTCTCCTCTTCGGTCTCAAGAATTGAAATCTCGCTCTCCAATCTGCCGCTTTGGGCCGCAAGTTCATTAGACTCCTCCCGGAGACGATCCAGGGTTTCCTGAAGATTTGTCATACTTTTCCTGTTTTCTTCCCAATCCTGGTGCTGTAACTGTGAGCGCATGGCTGCCTCGTCACGGCAGTTCAGTCCCGAAACAAGGTTGGCTACCAGGTGCGTCCGTTCCTGCTCAAGACTACGGTAACGGTCGTGGTCCCGCGCCAGGTTGCGGAAAGATTCCTCGTCGCCTACACCGGCCGCTCCTACAAGCGCAGCAATTTGATCGTTGGCTTCCCGTATTTTCCTTACCAGGAGATCCAAACGAATTTGGTTCTCCACCACCCTTTCCAGCACCGATTTCTTTTCAGCCAGCGCTTCTTTGCTTTCCGTTACTTGAATATTCCATTGTTCCGCCTGGTCCAGAGGCGAGATTTCTGCCGCTACCGGCCGATCCATTTCGTAACCGAGCTCCAACACCCTCCCGGTGAATTCATCCCATTCCTCGCGGAGGACGCGAAGAGCTTCTTCCAGCTCGCACGTTCGACGCAGTCGGCCTTTTAGATCACGTAATCGACGCACCAGATCGAGCGCGGCGTCAGGTTCGACAGATTCGTCAAGCGAGCGGGCAATGAGGAAATCCTTCCACCGACCGTCCGATTGCTCGAATTCTTCCTCCGCCTGTTCCAACAGCTTTGTGACTTCGGTCAGGCGATCCTCTTCAATCTTCAACTCGGCCAAGTCGGAACGAAGACCGTCCTCCAGGATCTGTCTGCGCCGAACGGGTTCCTCAGCAGCAGAAGACAGCGCTTCCGCTCGGAGCACTTCCGTGAGACCGGCGCTCGGGTTCTTGAGCACAGAATTTGAAATCTCGGAGCAACGGGATTTGAGGTCTTCCAGCTCCTGAAGAAGCGTCCGGCGTTCTTTTTCAACCTCGGTCAGATCTTTTGTTGCGGCAGTTTGTTGATCCAGCAGCGAGTCTTTCATTTGGCGGAGGTTAGCGAGACGGCGGCGTTCTCCGATGATTTTCCATCTTATGATCCAGGGTAGAGCAATAAATATGAGAAATCCAATAGAGGTAAAGGCGTAGGCGGCAAGGTCCTCGCTGCGCAGACCGGCGACAATCATACCAATGCCCGCGCCTCCAAACAGAATCACCAGGAGCGAGAAAAGAGCCGGAGGCACCAGGGGAGCATTTTCTCCTTCCAATTGATCCAACTTCCGGTCCATGTCCACACGTGTGGAAATGAGCCCCTCCATTGTTCGTCGCTTCTCCAGGAGTCGGTCCCCGATGTCCCGGATCCTGCCGTGGTGCTGTTTCCATTCGAGCAACTCGTTACGCGATGCCGGTTCAAGGAAACTCTCACAGGCCACCGCGAGGTTCTGCAACTCTTCCCTTTTGCCTTGCATCTTCGCCTGTGCCCGTTTCAAAGCTTCGGATAATTCGGTAATGCGGCTCTCAATGTGATGGATTCTCTCACGACACTCATGCCGGGACGCGGCGAATTCCCGGATCTCTTGCTCGACCGCGAGCGAGGAGGCCGATGTCATCACACGCTCCTGGTCCCATCCGAGGCCGAACTCAGAGATGTCTGCGGCGACCTCGGAAGTGGACCTGTTCAATGCCGCTGCAGCGGCCTCCAGTTCCGGTGGTCTGCCGGCCAGTTGGAGCGCTTCACGGTACAGGGATTGTATGGACTGGGCGTGTTCCAGGACAATCGGATCAGGATTCAAGGTCTCCACGTGCGTGTTTAACTGCTCCAGTTTTTTCTCCGCTTCTGCAAGGCTATCATCAGCATCACGGCGTCTTTCAACCATCTTTTCGAATCTCAAAATCCCATCCACCGGGAATTCACGCGCATAAGTCAAATCGGACATCTGAGCTTCAATGCTGTGCAGTTTTTTCCAGGCGTCTTCGTGGCGGACAAGTCCGTTGAGCTTGTGCAAAGCGAGTTCGGTGGACCGTATTTCATCGGATATTGTCTTGCGTTTTTCTTCCACCGACTCAAGATCCTTCTTAAGGTCCGAATACCTTGCAGGTTCCTCGGCTAATACGCTGAGTTTTTGATCAACGTCCTTAATTTGGGCCTGAATGGCCCACAAGGCTTCAGAATCTCGTTGCGATTTTTTTCCTAACGTCTTCACGCGATCATCGAGTCTGCTTTTGACATCCAAAGGGCTTACTTTAAAAGACCCGACAGCCGTGGCCATAATTTTTCGGCGCAAGGTTTCGCTGTCCAGGTGGCGCATCTGGTCCAGATCGAACGCGAATAGGCTTTCGTACACCGCACGGTCCATGCCCGCATGGAATACCGGGATACCGGTCGGTTCCAGCTGATTGCCGTTTTCATCAGAAATGGTCAGACTCCCTTCTTTCAAGCCCCGTTTCTCAACTCTTTCAATCCTCAATAGTCCTTCCACCGCAGAGTGCACCGTCAGCCACCCTTTGCGAGGCAGGCCGCTGGGGGTCTCATAAGTGTTGGTACGACCGATTCGGGTTTTAAAGCCGAAAAAAATCGACCGAACGAATTCCAGAATTGTGCTTTTGCCGGCTTCATTCCGGCCGAGAATGACTGTAAGTCGCGGACGGAGATTGTCGATACGTAACTGGTTAAAAGATCCGAAGTTCTCCAAGAAAATCTGCTCGATCCACATGTTACTCGAATTCCCGGTCCTTAACTTCGGGCTTGGCCCTCAACCCTTATCAGCCGCGCTCAGCTCGAAAAACGCTGATGTGACTTCTTCCGCGGCCTTGTTGATTAAATCTCTCAGAGCGTCTTTTCCTTCCAGGAGCTTCAAAGGGTCGATGTCAGGATCAATATAGGTACGGTTCACCCTTTTGGAGAGATCCAAACGGATTTCACGGACAAGATCCCCGATACGGGTCTGATCTTCCATCGAGGTTTGGCAAAGTCTTAGGAATTCGGGCAGAAATCCTTCATCTTCGATTATCGACTCCGGGTCAAATTCCGGGCGTGTCGAATCGCAAAAGGACTCCGGAAAAACCGGCACCGTGAGCCTTGCCATGCGCTCGGCCAGCATTTCGTGGATTTCTCCATCCGGTCTTATTGCCTCCGCAACATGCCTCGACAAGATTCCCGTTAGATTTATCCGTACCACAAGCGCTTCGATCTGTTCGGGACCAGGAACGAGTCCCGCGCAGGCCGTCTCGACTGATTCCAGAAGGTCCTCAGGCGCGGCTGCATCGGTTGCATCGAGTTCAATCTTTTCCCAGCGTACAGGCGCCAATGGAAGGAACTCCTCGGAGGCCTTTCCTCCCGACTCGACAGTCACCAGATAACAGCCTTTGGGACCGGTTTCTCCTGCATGAGCACCCTGGCTCGTGCCTGCGTACAATATGAGCGGGGCTTCCCACAACACTCGTGCGGAATGCACGTGGCCCAGACACCATATATCCATGCCGGCTTGTCTCAGGTCATCCAAACTGCACGGAGCATAGTCCTTGTGCGCGGAATACCCGGAAACGTTTGCGTGTAAGACTCCAATGGCTAAGTCTACGCCTTTGTCTCGGCTGAATTTTCTCGCTAGGTTCTCTGTGACCACGGACCTTTCGAAGCTGGCCCCTGAAATTATCACGCCCTGGGTGGTTTCGACTTGTCCAAGGCCTCGGGTCTCAGGGTCCGGCCCGAATATGTGTAGGCCAGGCAAAGATCGTAAGGAATCGGGAAAGCTCCGCAACGGATCGTGGTTGCCCAGCGCCATGAAGACGGGAATACCTTCTTCATGCAGGCGCTGCAGGCCGTCCATGAACGCGACTCGCGCCTTGACCGTAGTGTGGGAACCGTCAAAGACATCGCCGGCGAGAGACACAAAATCCACCTTCCGTTCCACAGCAGTGCGCACCAGCTTCTCCCAGGAGGAGTACCCGGCTCGGCGGAAGAGATTAGCCAGATCAGGACTCGTCCGCTGCAAGCCGGAGAACTGACGACCGAGATGTGTGTCCGCTGCATGTATGAATTTGAGATCAGACATGAATCAAAGTCTCCGCAAGAGACCATCCGAGATGCATTCGTCACCGCCGAACCCGTCGACCGAGAGCCTTATAACAACTTGACTGCCGACACGCAAACAGGAATTCCGTGACCGGTGCAGAGCAGACTTCGTAAGGAGTCCAGATAGTTGGCAGCGCTTTCCCGAGCACGAAAGTTAGTATAAGTTCTTTACCGGCGAAGTTCCAGCATACTGGCCGCCGCGCTACAAGGAGGCGGATGTGGCACGTAACTGCACGTTACTGATAGGCATCCTGGTACTTTTGGCAGCGCCCGCATTGGCAGGTGACAAGGGATTCAACCAGGCAGTCCCGGGATTATCTCTGATATTTCCGAAGGATCACGGTAAGCATTCGGACTTTCAAACCGAATGGTGGTACTTCACAGGCAACCTCGATTCGGAAAGTGGACGTCGATGGGGATTTCAAGTCACGTTTTTTCGCAGGGCGCTATTCAAGCAACCGCGGTCGGCCCTTTCCGCTTGGAACGTCAGAGATGTGTATCCGGCTCATTTCGCCCTGACGGATGTTCAAAACAGTAGTTTCTTTCATGCGGAATTGCTCTCCAGGGAAGGTCCTGACTTAGCCAAAGCCGCGGAGGACGATCTCAGGATTCACGTGAGAGATTGGTCGGCCACGCGAGACAATGACGAAATCCGGCTCACGGCGCGTGAAGGAGGCTACGCGCTCGATCTTCGTTTAGCTCCTGAAAAACCGCCGGTGCTTCACGGCACGTCGGGCTACAGCAGGAAGGGGGACGCGAAGGACCAGGCTTCATATTATTATTCATACACCAGACTCACCGCCACAGGCACAATCACATTCCAAGGGACGTCTCACCAAGTCCACGGGTCGGCATGGATGGACCACGAGTTTGGGTCAGGCATGTTGCTGGCTAACCAGATCGGATGGGATTGGTTCAGTTTGCAACTGGACGATGGGTCTGAATTGATGGTCTTCCACCTGCGAAAGAAGGATGGAACATTCGAACAACCCTTCGGGACTTTCATCCCGAAAGAAGGCGCAGCAGTTGACCTTGCCGGTCAGAGAATACTCATTTCGTCCAAAGGGACGTGGACGAGTCCTCACACGGCCGCGATATACCCGTCCGGGTGGACCATCGAAATACCCGAGCAGAAAATCAGTCTGGAAATTACCCCGCTGGTCCTGGATCAAGAGCTGTCGAGCGAACGCTCCACCAGAATAGTTTACTGGGAGGGCGCCGTCGAAGTCAGAGGCGCCAGAAATGGACATCCGGTGCACGGCCGGGGTTATGTGGAACTTACCGGATACGCCGGGTCCATGGCCGGCCGCCTGTGAAGCGAGAAGAAGGCATTTGGGAAGGGACTTTTTTGCAAACCCCGCGTCCCGCGGGGCCCTCCCAAACCCTCCTTCAAAAAACTCTTAAATATGACAGAACGAAAAACGGACGTCCGGGTACACCTCTGTTCGGAGGTACCCGGACGTCCGTTTCTACTGTGTCATATTGT
>DATJPW010000083.1:0-3519 GCA_035506215.1 Desulfomonilaceae bacterium | reverse complement strand
ATCCACTTTTCCTCTGCAAAACAAGGACCGCTATCCTGAATTTGTGAAGCAATGTGGCCGGGTTTTTTAAACATCCACCACACACTGTGCCGTGAAGAGTCCGTCCTTTTTCTTCACCTGCAATAAATGATATGTAGCACCCTTGACTTCTACTTTTGGTTCATGCCGTTTTTGGTCAAGTATTTCTCCCCACGCAGTCCCGACCAGTGATGTTCCCTTGATATCGACTTCGAATCTCGAAAATACCATATGATCGATATCAGACGCTGACAGAAGTGCGTTCAGCCATTCAACGAGTAGGAGTTCTTCGTCAGGAGCGGATACAGTGATCATCCTCCTAACCTTAGGCTCTACGGTTTCTGTTGCCACCATCACTGAAAAGAGGGCAGCGGCAGCGTTTGCAAATGCTTCGTTCATAGTACTGCCGAAGCCTCGTATACCGATATCAGCCTCATGTTCAAAGGTCTCGCATTGGAGTACCACAATTCTCCTTTCAGACTGAGTCATGTTGCTAGCGAGCCCGACTCCGATCATCCTGAATTGTCATTCCACACACCAGCGATTGGTGCGGAGCAGAATCCGCACTTTCCCTCTTTAACCGTGTTTTGATGAACGCTAAATCCAAACCGTTTAATTACAGTCTTTTTGCAGTTCCAGCAGATCGTGTCTTCCCCTTGACCAGGCACGTTACCTCCATATACATAGCGAAGCCCGGCAGCCAACCCGATCTGCCTTGCACGGGCAATAGTCTCAACAGGGGTAACCGGCTTGTCAAGCATCTTGTATGTGGGGTGAAAACGGGACACATGCCACGGAATGTCTTCTGCCAAACTTTTGATGAAGTGTGCTATGCTTTCAAGTTCTTCATCAGAATCATTAATGCCGGGAATTATCAGCGTCGTGATTTCGACCCAGATATCGAACGACCGATACAGCGCGATTGCATCGAGCACTGGCTTGAGGCGTGCCCCGCAGATTTTACCGTAGAAATCGTCGGAAAAAGCCTTCAGGTCAATATTGGCAGCATGGATGTAAGGTTTTATTGTACCCAGGGCTTCGGGTGTGATGTATCCATTTGTCACAAAAATGTTCTTGAGCCCTGCCGCGACAGCAAGGCGTGCTGTGTCGTAAGCCAACTCCAGGTAAATGGTAGGTTCGGTGTATGTATAGGAAATGCTGGTACAGCCACGTGTAAGTGCCGATTCCACGATCGCTGACGGCGGTACTGCTTCTCCTGCGACAAGTCCGCCTCGATCCAAGGGAAGTTGTGAAATGTCCGCGTTCTGGCAATGCTTACACCGAAAATTACAACCAGGTGCTGCAATGGAATAGGATAAGCTTCCAGGCAGAAAATGGAATAATGGCTTTTTTTCGATGGGATCGACATTCCGGGCTATTATCTTGTCATAAACAAGGCTGTAAAGAGTTCCACCGCGATTTTCACGTACAGCGCAAATGCCTCTCTTTCCCGGTGATATGAGACAGCGGTGACTGCACAGGCCGCATAACGCCTTCTTCTCTTCCTTCGGTTCTTGTAACATTGCTATTTTCATTGATATTCGTCTTCAATCATCAGCCGCGTATCACACGACGCGCTCGTGTGTCCAGGCCGCAACGGGCGCTTTCGACTGAAATGGAACGCGACAAGGTGCAAAGAAGCAGTTGAGGCGAAAAACAGAGCCGTCCACAGCAGGCAAACCGATCTTATCACATCAGGGGATATCGGGTTGTTTCTGCCTTTCGATTTTGAGTTTGTGATCAAGCGCTTCAGCCTGGATCCTGGTCTTGCACGACGAGCAGATCATCCCTAGTGAGGGCGTACCGCACACGAGACAGTGATTGTCCGGTCCTGATTTCGCTCCTTCTGCCTGGAAGACCTTCACCAGGAAATCGCTCTCGCTAAGATACCCCTCTACCTGCAGGCCTTCGCCGAAGATGGTCTTCGGGAGAACCGTTATGTTATATTTTTTTGCAAGTTCTGGAAAATCTTCAATCGTAATGAGAGACGTATCGACACGGGTACTCTCAAGCGCCAAGCCTATGGCGATTTCTGCGACTGCTTTACACTGCAGGCAGTCGTTTCTCACAAACACGCGTATCTTCACCTTATCGGTCAGGCGCCTTAGTGATTGTCGGATATCCCCAGGCAGCCATACTTGTGCCGCTGAAACGGCGTGAATTGTGTGCAGTAGTATATCCAAACAAATATTCTTTAGTGATCCATAGAAGGTTACTGTCTGATCATCTTCTCCCTGCACCACCAATGCCGGTACGCGCTGGATGCCGTATTGCTCCGTTTTATCCCTATCCATGACCAGATCATAGGTTTCCAACGCGATCCTGCCCATATGAGCTTTTATAGCTCGTGCAAGTTCGGCTGTATTTTGGCAAACAAGACAGCCAGAATCCTTCGTGAACACAATCAGCCTGACTGGTTTCGCAAGCTGGGCAGCGCTAAATTGGATAATTTTCAACGACGTCTCGTCAACCATCTTTGCCTAACCCCCTGCCAGGATTCTCCTATTCTCCTATGGTAAAATTATAGCAAATGCTGAGCATGACGAATAACTGAAATCCGGAACCTAACGGCAGAGACTCCATTCGCCGTCACAACGGGAAGCTGTCAAGTTGGCCTTCTTGGCTAGACCCTAGTAGCCTTGAAATCTGCACATCCATCCCGGCTGGATTATCTATTGATCAAATGTGCTGGTGGAGCTTTGCGTGCATATCCATTACAATACCTTCACGTAAGCCCCAGTCACTCACGATCACTGTTGAGAACCCGAAACAGTTCATGATTTCTCGTGCGATCACTGAGCCAGCAAGAATAATGTCCTCCCGTCCCTTTTCAAGTCCGGGAATGGTCCTCCGCTCCTCGAGTTTCTTTGCCGCAAGGTCGGCGATAATATCATCTATCGTTTTCTCGGCCATAATGTAACGATTGATTTTATCTGGATTGTATTCCATGAGCCCCTGGTCAACGGCTGCCAGCGTCGTAATCGTACCAGCAGTGCCGACGAATATCCCGGCCGGATCAGGGCGCACCAAGCCTATCCCATCCTTAAGTACGCCTTTGATCGTTTTCCTGAGAAGCTCGATTTCCTCCCTCATTGGCGGATCGTGTTTTATAAACCGCTCGGTAAGATAAACAGCTCCTAATGGAAGGCTTATGATACGAGGCTCATCCTCATGGCGCGTCATAATAATTTCAGTACTCCCCCCGCCAATATCGACAACACACGCCGATTTGAGGGGATCGACCTCCCGTTTCCCATAGCCTTTCAAGGCGTTCGCGACACCCAGCAGGGTAAGCCTCGCTTCTTCTTCACCGGATATAATTCTGATAGCCAGACCTGTTCTCTTCCGAATCGCAATGACGTATTCTGCGGCATTGGCTGCTCTCCTAAAAGCGCTTGTCCCAACTGCCGCCACGTGGGCTGCGGCATGACGCCGAATGCTCTTTGAAAAGTCCAATAGTGCATGCAACGACCGTTCCTCAGCCTCTGGTGAAAACCGTCC
>DATJPW010000082.1:0-6566 GCA_035506215.1 Desulfomonilaceae bacterium | reverse complement strand
AGGAGACCCCAGAACCACGATCAATTCCACCGACATTCCCGGCCGGGACTTGACTGCAAAATTCGACCATTATGGCTTTCGCTCTCGCTAGTGATGTCAACCCCGATGTTGCTGGCTCAATCCAAGCCGATCTTGATTTCGCCAGAGATCCAGTTTCAACGGAATCAAGGGTTCGGCATCACCGTGGGGAATGGGGCTGCCAAGGAGATGAACACACTCTCTGCAAATGAACGAGAGCGACTCATCGAGTTGCTTTTTGGCGTGAATGGCGCCCGAATTAATATCTTACGGAGTGAGATCTGGTGGACCGGCAAGCGGCTAGCTTTTACTTCCTACCTCTACCTCTCTGGTTTGATCTATGACTTCTCGGATGAGCAGAACGAAACTGCCCAATATTCCGTGGTTCGGGAGGCCCAGAAGCGAAACGAGATGATCATCTGTAATACCGTTTGGACCCCTCCCCCGCAATGGAAAGACAACAATTCTCCTGTACAGGGAGGGGAACTTCTGGCAAAAAGCTTTGAAAACTACGCGGACTACCTGTTTGGTTACATGACCTATTATAAAGGGATCCGAAACCTAGATATTCGGTTAATGGGCCTGCAAAACGCACCTGATCAAAAGTCGGCGATGCAAAGTTGCCTGTGGACACCAGCGGCGCTAAAGGATTTTGCCAAGCTTGTGGCGAGGCGGTTGAAGCAGGGGGGATTCTCTCCCCAATTTCTCCTCCCGGAAGTGGAATGGGAACATGCTTTGGACTATTTGAAGTCTTTTTGGGAAGACCCTGATGCACGTCCTCTGGTGTCGTACGTTGGTGTCCATTCCAACTTGGGTGCCAGCCCGGTTCGAAGTGCCGTTAAGGACTTCGTCCAAAGGAATAGTCTCAGGCTCTGGATATCTGAGTTTGCCATGCCGTCCGATCCTTCCATTCAGCCAATAGAGTCCGCTTTGGGATTGGCCGAGACAATGGTTCATGACCTCACTGAAGGAGACTGCAACGCCTGGGTGTACTGGGTTCCGGTGGCATCCCAAGGGTGGGCAGGACGGGAAGGCCTGATTGACAGACAAGGTAGCTCGTTCAAGCCAAACAAGAGATTCTGGTGTCTTAGCCAGTTCAGTCGATTTATCCCCAGGGATGCCGTTCGGATTTCCACCTCTACCTCGGAATTTCCAGTCGTGGCCTTTCGTACGCCAGAATACAAAGGGGTTGTGTTAGTGATCGTTAATCCGACGCGCCAGCAGGTGACTCAGGAAGTAGAAACTCGCGGGTGGACCATGGAAAGGGTTGCTGCCTACAGAACGTCTGAGAAGGAAGATGGATCGCAAATCGCCGTCACCGGTGAAAGTGGAGCCAAGCAGTCCTTTGTTCTTGAACCCCGGAGCGTGACTACAATTCTAGCCCAAATTCGGAGGACCGGGGCCAAGCAGTTCCCAGGTTGACGAACCCATTTCCAGAACTCCCCAAGGAGTGGCTGTTTATAGGTTGTATGGGTTCTTGCAGGCATTTCGCATGGTTAATACGCAAGAAGGGACTGGAGTTCGTACACTCTACTTGGTTTTGATCTACTTAATCTTCAGCCTGGACTCTTGCCGCTGACAATCGGAATTAGCGACATTCTCAATCATCCGGCTTATCCAGAGTGCTACAACGCCAGCTTTTCCTTTAATTCTGGCATGAACCATTTCGTACTTCCACAGCATGATTTGGTCACATCAGGAAGATGAAATCCACTGAAGCGGGGGAAAATCAATCGGTTCCTCTTGGCTGTGACATGTCCAGCTGACAGGACCACTTTGTATCTTGATGGCATCTGTTTAGGAACCACTACTCGCGATTTCCGAGTCGTCTTGCTTGTCAGGTCCCTGTAGTTCCTCCCTGAGTCAAATTCTTTGAGTCAGTGCCCAAAAGACCACTCTTCAACGGACTACTCCCGCCTCTGGTTTTGGTATGAGCCGTGCTGTGAGTTCTATTGGTTAGTAATTGAGGCGGGGGAGTTCCCACTCGGGAGGATTCGAACATGTCCGAGCACTTATGGTTCTTCGTTTTGGTCATATTGACCATTTCTTTGACAGGATGTTCGGGACCGTCTAATGTCAGCTCAGATACGGGCGGCACTGCCGGCCAGTCGAGCAGTCAGGTTGAGAAGGCGATCCAAGAAACTGCGCCTGAAGAAACACTGGTTGCCGGAACCACGATCCGGGCTTCGCTGGAGCATGCTCTGAGCACAGACAGTACGGTACCTGGAGATACTTTCACAATGAAAGTAGTTGACCCAGTCAGAATCGGAGACAAAACCGTGATCCCAATTGGCAGCACCATTAAGGGAGTCGTGGTCGAGTCAGTGCGGTCCGGGCGTGTCAAGGGACTCGCACACATGACCCTCAGGTTTACCGAACTAACGCTTCCGAATGGGAAGCGCTTTCCGTTTCAGGCCGCGTCAGTATCTCGAGTGGCTCCAGCTACCAAGAAAAGAGATACCATGATGATTGGCGGCGGGGCCGGGGCGGGTGCTTTGATCGGAGCGATTGCCGGAGGCGGGAAGGGTGCTGCCATCGGGGCTTTAGCAGGGGGAGGTGCCGGCACGGGCCTGGTCTTGGTGACGCGTGGCAAGGAAACAGGCTTCGCATCGGGGACAACGATGAACCTCAAGCTTACCGAATCGTTGAAGGTCGGCTTGTCGTAAATGGGATGTGAGACACCTTATTTTGGTGTTCATGCCGAGTAAAGCGCTATCCAATACAGCATACATTGTTGGGCTTTGAAGGCTGGCAGCCGCCTAGTTGTGGACCGTGAAAGTGAGTGGATAACTGTAAACAACGAGCCACAAATCAATGGGGACGGTATACGCGACTGATATGAATACAGCCTGCCCTTCCCTCCGAACTTTGATCTTCTCCCTCTCCAAAGGGATCTCCAATTCCTGGGCTTTTGCCAAGACGGCCTCTTGTATATCTTGAACAGAGCCTGCTGAGCGGCCGGGCAATCCGTCGCTTCGCGGAAGGGATCCGACAGCCCCAAGAGTCGCGATCTCAACCGCAGCATCTTTCAGCTGGAAGTAACTGAAGTAAGGAGGAACAATCCGATAAAGCCCAAAGGCCAAGGTGCCCAGGACTAAGAGACTGAAGATACAACCCAGGCGCCCTTTGCCACATTGACTGAGAGATGTTTCGGGGGGCGACGTTCTCATGAGGCTCCTGCTGTTTCAAGAATGGACCGGGCTTTACGAGACAATTCTGTCAAAGGTAGGTCTTCCACTTTTCGAGTCGATCGGTCCACCCATTCCACTATTCCTGCAGCGTATTTCTTGCTACCAAAATTGATTCGTACAGGAATGCCGATCAAATCGGCATCCTTGAACTTCACCCCGGGCCGCTCGTCCCGATCATCCAACAATACTTCGACGTTCATGGCCTGCAATTCCTGGTAGGCTTGCTCGGCGCCATGAACCAAAGCCGAATCCTTAGTATTAAGCAAACAAATCAGGCATTGGAAGGGAGCAATCGAGAGCGGCCACTGGATGCCATCCACGTCATGGTAGAGTTCGATTGCTGCCGCCATGATCCGCTCTAAGCCGATGCCGTAGCTTCCCATCACGATGGGCACTTCCTTCCCCTCCGCATTCAAGACAGTTGCGCCCATGCTTTCTGAGTATTTGGTCCCCAACTTAAAAATGTGCCCGATTTCCAGCGCCTTATTGACAGCCAGGGGGCTGCCACACTCGATACAGGCCTCGCCTTGCTGTACGATCCGTAGGTCCATAAACTCGGCTTGATAGTCCCGGCCTGGGGTGACCCCGGTCAAATGGTAATCGTCGCGGTTGGCACCGCAGGTAAGGTTCTTCCTATTTGCCAGCGCAAGATCGGAAAGAATACGGATGCCGGATGTTCCCACCGGACCGAGCGAGCCTGCCGCAGCGCCCATGACGTTGCGGATTTCATCAGGATGGGCCGGCCGGACCTCGGAGCCTAGAGCCGCCCGAAGTTTGATTTCATTGAGTTGATGATCGCCGCGCAACAGTGCCAGGAACGGCTTCTGTTCGCACATGTAAATCATGGTCTTGATCTGATGGGTAGGAGGAATCTTCAAAAAGGCGCTTATTTCGTCGATGGTCTTCTGATTTGGAGTGTGCACGAGCTGAGGACGGGCGGGCCCTGCTTCATCCACAATGTTCTCCAAACGGGATCTTGCCTTTTCCAAATTGGCCGCATATCCGCAGCCGCAATAAGCGATCAGATCTTCACCCGCGTCCGTGACAACCATGAACTCCTGAGACTGTCGTCCACCCATCATGCCGCTATCAGCTTCGACTACGTGATACTTGAGCCCACATCTGTCATAAATGCGACGGTAGAGCTGGTAATGCTTTTGATAGCTCACGTCGAGCCCTTCCCAACTGACGTCGAAAGAATAGGAGTCCTTCATTGAGAATTGGCGCACTCGGAGTAACCCAGACTTTGGGCGAGGCTCGTCGCGGAACTTGGTTTGAATCTGGTACCAGACTTGGGGCAGCTGCCGATAGGAACGGACTTCATTTCGAACGATGGCTGTAAAGACCTCTTCGTGGGTCATCCCCAGGCACAAGTCCCGGTCGGACCTATCCTGCAGACGGAACATATTCTGCCCCATTAAATCCCAACGTCCACTCTCCTGCCAGAGCTCAGCCGGATGCAGGGCGGGGAGAAGGAACTCTTGGGCACCCATGCGGTCGAGTTCCTCACGGATGATCTTCGCAATCTTGTTCATTACTCGCTGGGCCAAAGGGAGAAAGGAATAGATCCCCGACGCCAACTGCCGAATATATCCGCCCCTCAAGAGAAGAATGTGGCTGGCAACTTCAGCTTCTGCCGGCGCCTCTCTCAAGGTGGGAATAAACATCTGACTCCAGCGCATGGGATCTCCTCGGAGAGAACGCTGACTGGTAAAAGCGGTAAAGTAGTGTATCTCGCTACAGCCGTCAAGCAAATTCTCACCAACTTCATCCGCCAAAACCCTTGCCAGACGCGGGAATAACAGTAGCTGAAGGGTGACAAAGCTATTGTGTTTAGGCCACTTCTCGAGTAGACTGAGAAAAGCTCAAACTGGAAGGAAATACCAATTCTCACTCATTCTAGCTAAAGGAAGACATCCGATGTCCTCTGTTCTCGACGCCACGACTGCAAAACCCCTGCGGGAAGTAGATCCGGAAATATTCCAGGCTATATCCGACGAGAAGCGGAGACAAGCTTCTCAGCTGGAATTGATTGCTTCAGAAAACTTCGTCAGCGAGGCAGTTCTCGAAGCCATGGGCAGCGTCTTTACCAATAAGTACGCGGAGGGCTATCCCGGCAGACGGTATTATGGAGGTTGCGAATTTACCGATGTCGCCGAGACCTTAGCCATTCAGCGGGCTCAACAGTTGTTTGGCGCAGACCATGTCAACGTCCAGCCTCATTCTGGAACCCAGGCTAATGTTGCGGTCTATATGACTGTGCTATCTCCTGGCGACACCATCTTCGGGATGAACCTTTCTCATGGGGGTCACCTCACTCACGGCCATCCACTAAATTTCTCAGGGAAGATGTACAAGGTCGTCCCTTATGGAGTACGGGAAGACACAGAAACGCTTAACTATGATGAACTGGAACGGCTAGCTCTAGAGCATAAGCCCAAATTGATCGTAGTGGGTGCCAGTGCTTACCCGCGAATTCTCGATTTTGAACGGATTGGAAAAATCGCCCGAGGCGCGGGCGCTTTGGTGATGGCTGATATTGCCCATATTGCCGGCATGGTCGCCGTGGGAGAGCATCCGAGCCCAGTTCCACATTGCGATTTCGTGACTACGACCACTCACAAGACTCTTCGGGGTCCGCGGGGCGGCATGGTGATGTGTAAGGCACCCTATGCAAAAGATCTGGATCGACTTGTGTTCCCGGGAACTCAAGGGGGTCCGCTGGTCCACATCATTGCGGCAAAGGCCGTATGCTTTCAGGAAGCATTGCAGCCGAATTACAGGATTTACATCCGCCAGGTACTGGCCAACGCCAAGGTGCTAGCGGCGGCCCTCATAGAAAGGAATTTTCGAATCGTCTCCGGTGGAACCGACAACCACCTGATGCTGGTGGACGTGTATTCCAAGGGCATCACCGGTAAAGACGCAGAGAAAGCGTTGGAGGCCTCAGGGATTACTGTCAACAAAAACACGATCCCGTTCGATAAGAACTCTCCCATGGTAACCAGTGGAATTAGGATCGGAACCCCTGCTTTGACTACGCGAGGGATGAAAGAAACGGAAATGAAGCAGATTGGTACCTGGATCGCAAACATTCTTGACGACATCCACAATCTCGAATTGCGTGAAGCTGTTCGCCAGCAGGTTCTGAAAATGACCCGGTCATTTCCACTCTATGGGCAATAGCTAGAGGATTTGGTCAAGAGACTCCCTTGTTTTTCCATTAATCGGTAACTAGATTCTGTTTCTAAGATTCCATGCAGGATCGCTGTTCGCGTAGGGATCGATGTAAATCTTTTTCTTTTAATGGCATAATAAGAAAATGGAGGCTCGTATTCTTTAAACATCATATTGGCG
>DATJPW010000081.1:0-17796 GCA_035506215.1 Desulfomonilaceae bacterium | reverse complement strand
AATGTGCACTTGTTGGGACATAGGGATTACGAAACGCTGCCGGATTACATGCGGGGATTCGACGTCGCAGTGCTGCCGTGTCGTATCAATACCTACACTCGGTCCATGTTTCCCTTGAAATTCTTCGAGTATCTGGCTGCGGGGAAACCGGTGGTTTCAACCCCCCTGGAAGCTCTTGAGGACTATTGGCAGGCCTTTAAGGCTGCGGATTCGGTTGAGAGCTTCTGTGGGGCGATTGAGGAGATTCTCGCGGGTGATCGACTCAATGCGGATTTCTGTTTGACGCTCGCGGGCGAGCATACCTGGGACAATAGACTCGATTCAATGCTGAATGTTTTGGAAGAGATCTGGCGGTCCAGAACTCAGGATCCATCTAGATCTCCCCGGGGAGAACTTTGACCGTCTCGAATAACGTTACGCGTTTCGCTGAATTAGCGCTGGTACTAACCAAGAAGGAGATCAAGGTTCGGTACAAGAGCTACTTGCTAGGGTACGTTTGGTCAGTAGCAAATCCTTTGGCGTTCGCTACTGTTTTTTATGTGGTGTTTCAGGTCATAATGAAGATCCAGATCGAAAACTACGTGCTCTTTCTAATATCCGGCTTATTCCCCTGGCAATGGTTTTCCAATTCAGTTAATGCCTCTCCGGGAACGTTTCTAGGAAACGCATCCCTGATCAAGAAGATCAAGTTCCCGAGGAGCACCGTGGTACTCGCAGTGGTTCTCCAGGATGCCGTTCATTTCGTGCTCTCCTTGCCAGTGGTGGTGGTATTTTTGCTCGTCTATGGAAGTTCTCCGGCCCTTACGTGGCTTTGGGGGGTTCCCATCCTCATATTTGTTCAGCTTTTGTTGACCTTTGGTTCAGCCTTGTTCTTGGCCACAGTGAATCTTTTTTTTCGTGACATGGAACGTTTGGTTGCTGTGATCATGGTTTTTCTTTTCTATTTCACACCAGTGCTTTACTCGGAAAAGATGATTCCGGAGAAATTCGTTGGCCTCCTCACTCTCCATCCCGTGGCGCCTCTTATAATCAGCTGGAGAAGCCTATTGCTGGACGGGGTAGTGAACATCGCTTATGTGGAAACCAGTTTGGTGCATGCTGCCGTGATCTTGTTTATAGCCTATTTGGTCTACCACAAACTATCGTGGAGATTCGCCGAGGTTTTATGACCGGGCCAATAATTGTTTTCGAAACTTTGAGCAAATGGTATCCGCTCTACCAGCCTGTGACCGCGGGCTTGAAGCGCTTTCTGTTCGGCTTTCCAGCGGCAATGAGGTCCTTGCGGCTCAACAGGTTCGAAGCACTGCGAGATGTCTCGTTCTCCGTATATTCCGGTGAAACATTTGGCATAATCGGTCTCAATGGCGCCGGGAAAAGCACTACCCTCGGCTTGATTGCAGGGGTGTTGAGCCCGTCCAGAGGTTCTGTAAAGGTCACTGGACGGGTCTCGCCGCTCCTGGAGCTGGGTTCCGGTTTTCATCAGGAACTCACCGGAGCCGAAAACATCGAGTTGAATGGGGTGCTGATGGGATTGTCGAGAAGACAGGTGGCAGAGAGGCTGAAATCCATCATCGAGTTTTCAGAACTCGGTGATTACATGCATCAGCCGATTCGCACCTATTCGTCGGGGATGCTAGCACGGCTAGGATTTTCCATCGTGGCTCATCTGGATCCCCAAATTCTTCTTATCGATGAGATTTTGGCGGTGGGGGACTTGTCCTTCCAAAAGAAGTGCACGCAGAGACTGGACCATTTCAAGAAAAAAGGCGTGACAATGGTTTTCGTTTCACACGCCATGGAGGACGTGACTGGTTTGTGCGACCGTGTGATGTGGATCGAAGATCACACTGTAAGAATGATTGGACCGCCGCAAAAAGTGGTTGAGGCTTACGTGGGTTCGATCCACTGAACAATAGGCCTTATTGAGAGGTTGCCTGCATGCTTAACATCGGAGTCATTATTCCACAGCTGGCCAAGTACGGAGGGGCAGAACGACTTGTCCTGGAGTGTGTCTCTCGATGGCAAAATCGCCACAGGATAACCATATACGCATCCAAGTTCAGCTCCGAGCTGCTCTCCGAGCATAGAGTGGGGGAATTCGTTTCTCTCGTGAAGATCACTCCTTATTTTGAAGGTGAGCACGCACCGCTGCTCAATTGCGTGTTGCTTCCCAAGATTTGGGAACATGAGATCGGAGAGCACGACGTGTACAATGCTCATCTTTGGCCGACCCACCTGATCGATGTGCACCCTATGGTCTGGTATCCTCATGAACCTCTAAGAGTGTTGGACGATCTCAGGGGCGATGAACTCCTTGATTCATCTGATGTGGCACTCAGGAGGAGGATTCACCTTTATCCAAAACAGGACTACCTTTCTGTGTCTGCAAAACTGCTCGAGGCGTATCTTAACGCGATGGATCTTTACGACAAAGTCGGTAAGCCCGAGCGAATTGTTGCCAATAGTCGATTCAGCGCGCAACGTCTCGAGCATGTGTACCAAAGAAGAGTCACCGATGTTGTTTACCCAGGCGTGAACCTTGAGGACTTTATGCCGGTCTGGCCCCCGTCCCTGCAACCGGCGCAAGAGGGGCGACAGGAGAAAGTTTCCGCAGCTGATGAAAACGTCTTTATAACCATAGGCCAATTATGGCCCCACAAGAGAATCAATCTGGTCATAGAGGCCCTGAGGCTCGTCGATGGCGCACAGCTCTATGTAATAGGAGATGGTCCCGAGAAGGACCCTTTGGAAGATCTCGCTGGCCGTATCGGTGTCGCCGACAGGGTATTCTTTCTCTCAGGTCTATCGAACTTGGAGCTTCGAATAACGCTTGCCCGTTGTCTTGCAGTGGTTTTCGTCCCCAGGAAGGAACCCTTCGGTATTGTGGCGCTGGAGGCAATGGCCGCCGGAAGACCTCTTATTTGCGCAGACGAAGGGGGATTTACCGAGGTGGTTGATGAGTCTTGCGCCTTTCTTCTACCGCCTCGCTTGGACCTCATCGCTGAGAAGATGAGACTCCTTAGATCCGACCGGGCTCTGGCCCTCAGGATGGGAAAAGCAGGACGTGCCGTGGCTTCCCTGTACAGGTGGGACAAGACGGCGTCAGAAATTCTCGCCATCCTTGAGGCAACTCACGACTCACATCGATCGAAGTCCACTGTGACAGCCGACGTTTTACAGTCTAGGAGAAATGAGAACACGCTGTTTGGTATTCAGTACTACTGCTGGTATGGTGATGGGTACGGCTCTCGTCATTGGGATGACAACCCCCTATACGGGTCAGTGACGGATACGCCTCTGTCCGGCTTTTATGAGTCGTTTCGTAGGTCTACTATGGAGTCTCATTTCAAACTCTTGGAGGACGTTGGCCTAGACTTTCTCATCCTAAATCTCCATGTGGAACCGGCCCGCATGAACTCTTACGAAAAGGCTACGATTGAGAATCTCTTTCGCGTCGCGGACGCGGTTGAAACCAAACTGCATTTTGCTATTCAGTTGTGCCCGGCAGGATGCTCAACTTCGGACTTGGTGCGGGCAATGGAACACGTCTGGGTCAATTTCGTGGGGAATAGTCATTACTTGTGCGTACAAGAAAAACCGGTGCTGTACGTCTTTTGGACTGGAGAATTTGACGGTCGCAGGCAGGATATTGACCAGTTGAAAGAGGGTCTCGCCAACTTTGTGCGAATCGCGACGAGTCTGCGGCCATACGATCCACGTGGAGATCAAAAAAAGACTATGGGGTTATTCGATGGTTTTTCCTTGATCTCACCGCTGGACGTCTGCGACCCCGCGCGATGGCGCTATGTGTGGCAAACAATATACGAACGTAGTTCCGCAGGAAACCTCCACTTAAGGATCTTCACAGTGAGTCCAGGGTACGATGATTCACATTTGCAGGACCCGGCGCGCAAGGGCAACATCCGAAGAAAAATTCGACGAGACAACGGGCAAACGTACCGAGCCATGCTTGATTGTGCGCTTGCACTGGAACCGCATCCCCACCAGGTGCTCATATCTTCGTTCAACGAATACCACGAGAATAGCCACATCGAACCGTCGTTAAAGAGTGGTTTCCTGTACATGGAAATGACGCGAGAGTTCATAGAGACTGCCAGAAAGAAATGGGCAGGGAAAGTCAGTGAGGGTCAGTGATGGGATCTGAACTTCCCTTCATCAGGGTCGACAAGTTGTGGCTAGACCTTATTGCCAGTCGAGAGACTCAGCTTAACTTGTCCCTGCACCTGCAATCTCCCGCTAGCGACTATTTCCTCGTAATCGACATCTACTCCGCGGGCTGTAGCCGGCATCCCGAGGGACATGTGGGGTGGTGGAGACGCGAGTTGGACGATGCCATGCAGGTACCGGTACTGCTTACCAAAGCCGAGGAAGGTGTCAAGGTGAGCTTTCCGAAGTTCAGGGGTTCAACAGAGCAATGGGTCAATCGGGACATAATTTCAGGACTTGATGAATCGGTACTTTTGCTCCATGTGGTCCTGCGATCCAAGGAAAACGGCGCGATTGTTTTCGATGAGGTAGTGCCTGCGTACAATTCGCCGGAGTCGCTGGTGCAAGCCCAAGATAAGTGCTCTCGTTTGCATCAAGGTTTGCCGGCAGCCCGGAATTTTGCAGTGCCACGATTTTTGTGGCCGAAAGACGTTCCCGTCCACCTGGCCACGGTAAGCTTTCAGGAACATGATGCTGTGAGCGCGTTCGTCCTAGATGTATGGCGGCTCCTGATTTGTAACAACGTCTCCTCCAATATCTATTCGCTGCATTGCGATCACGATTTGCGAGGTTTTGTCAGGACTATACCCGACCTCCTGGAAAGTGTTGCGGAGGGAGATGTGGTGTTTTTCAATTTCTCCATCCACGATCCGTACATGGAGGCTATCAGTGAACTCCCATGCCGAAAGATATTGTACTTTCACGGGATCACTCCCCCGCGAGCGTTGCAGGCTTTTGACCCCGAGCTGGCTCGGCTTTGCGAGATGGCATACGAGCAACTTCGCATAGTCGGGCGATTCCCGAAACTTCTGGCCAATTCGCGTGAGTCGGCCTCGGTGCTGCGGTCATACCTGGAAGCATCGGAGGCATTGACTGGCAAGGGCACATACGGTGATCGAGCAGGCGACTCTATTTCGGTCTGCCCTCCCTTCGTACAGCTCCAGAGTTTGGTGAAGGAGGATTCTGAACCCGTGGACTTGCCCGAATGCGGTACCAAACTACTCTACGTGGGGCGACTTGCGCCTCACAAGAAGATCGAGGATCTGATCGCCACCTTTCAGGAGTACGTAATAATAGACCCTGATAGCTGCCTTCTTTTGGTGGGAAGCCTCCTTTCCGCGGGATACGGATCGTACCTTCAATACCTTCTTGAGAACGTGTACTCCGATCTCGCGAAGCGGGTAAAGTATTTTTCCAATCTGTCTCAGGGTCAGCTCAAGACCTTGTATCAAGCCAGTGATGCCCTCGTGACGATGACTGAACACGAAGGCTTTTGTATTCCCCTGGTAGAGGCAATGTCCTTAGATGTGCCTGTTTTTGCCTATGCACAGCCTGCTGTCCGGGAAACATTGGGAGAGAGCGGTCGGGTATATTATGACAAGGCCTTCAAAGAGATAGCGCAGGACATTTTTAGGGTGCTCCATGACGATTGGTTGCTGAGCCGAATCCTGGATGCCCAGCGGCAACGTCTGCAAGCGATCGTCCGCGCCGCCGATGGCCGCGCCATCTGGAGGTCCTTCGAAGAGGTCTTGTTCGAAGATGCGCGTGCTGTTTAACACGTATCCAGTAGCTTTCGATTGCCCGGGCGGCGGCGAGATCCAACTTATGGAGTGCAAGGCCGCTTTGGAGAGTCTGGGTGTGAAGGTCTTCCTCTACGATCAGTGGAACCCTCAGTTAGAAACCTTTGACGCGGTTCACTATTTTTCCGTCCAAGGCGGATCCTCAAATTTCTGTGAATTTGTTAAGAAAAAGGGGCTTCCGCTACTCATCTCACCCATTCTCTGGCCTACCAGCGAAAACATTTCCTCCTTTCCTATGAAGGAGATCCTGAGCCTTCTCGATCTCTGCGACGTGGTCCTTCCCAATGCGGCGGCTGAGCGGGATCAGTTGGCATTATTCTTTGACCTAGACCCAGAAAAATGCGTGGTGGTCCCCAACGGAGTGAGCCATTCCTTCAGGAGTTTGGGCCGAAGCGATCTCTTTCGAGAATACCTTCACCTTGAAGGCCCTTTTCTGCTTAATGTTGCCAACATCGAGCCGAGAAAGAATCAACTGACCCTTGTTCAGGCGGCGCGGGGGCTCGGTCTACCTCTAGTTTTGATAGGCCGCGTTCGGGATGCGGGTTACTTCGAGGAGTGCATGAGACAAGGATCTCAATTTGTACAATACGGTGGCGTCTTACCTCACGGAGGGGACCTCATGAAATCGGCGTACCGTGCCGCCGAGGTATTTGTCTTGCCCAGCCTGCTTGAGACACCAGGACTTGCCGCTCTGGAGGCAGCGACCCAAGAAGCTCGACTAGTCATCACTTCGGTGGGATCCACAAGAGAATATTTCCAAGGACTTGTGACTTATGTGGATCCAAATAACCCGAAAGACATTCGTGATGGAATTGAGGCTACCCTGACCCGGAAGAGCGATGAATCCCTCAGACGCCAAGTCTTGGAAAAATTCACCTGGGATCACGCGGCCGTGCGTCTAGCGGAAGCTTACGAAAGGGCAATTGGAGCCTTGCCAAAGCAGCGGGAGTGATCACGTGCCTTTGAGACATTTCAACGCCTACGTTCTCTATCCTATAGCAGAGAGGTTACAACATAGGCGAATCACGCCAAAGCTCAGGGCTCTGAAGGAGCATACCAAAGGATCTTTTCATGAGCGCAAGGCCAGGCAATTGCAAAGACTGGTTCAAATGCTGCATCTGGCTGGGGAATCGGTTCCGTACTATAGAGACCTTTTTGCACAAATGAAGTTCGATCCCAGCAAAGTTGAGACAGACACCTCGTACTTTCGGCGGTTGCCCTACCTGACTAAAGACATAATTAGGAGTGAAGGACACCGTCTACTGAGTGGGCGCTTCTCTCAAACTGATCTTCACATGCGAAAGACCGGGGGATCGACTGGGCCCTCAGCACTGATTTATTACTCTCAGGAAGGGCTGGACTGGACCGCGGCCGTGAATCTACTCGTAATGGAGTGGGCTGGAAAGAAGCGTCACTGGAAGGAAGTTCACCTCTCAACTCGATTCCCAAAGAACATCCCATTTAAAGAGCGGCTTAGGGAACGTAGCAAATGTTTGGCTCTCAATAGAATCAACATCCTCACAGATCGATTGGATGACCAAGGATTGGAAAGACTGTGGACTGATCTTCTTCGGGCTCGTCCCTACTTAGTGCAGGGGCATCCATCAACGATGTGGGCGCTCAGTCGTTTTGTAGTGAAACGCCGTTACGAAGTAAATGGCGTCTTTAAGATCTTCGAATCCACCGGTGAATTGCTCCAACCCGAAAAAAGTCGCTTCATCCAGGAGTCCCTGAATTGTCACGTAGTCAATCGCTATGGGAACGCTGAGTTCGGGGTCATAGCCTACAACTCGGGACCCGATCATGAAAACTGTATGAGATTGTTGGACTTCGTCGTGTGGCCGGAAATCAAAGCCACGGAGGATGGCACTTCGGAGCTCGTTTTCACCGGCTTGACGAATCCGGCCATGCCCTTGATTCGCTACCGAACAGGTGACCAAGGTGAGCTGCAACATGATCGAAACGGATTCTTTCTGACTAATTTGATGGGGCGTGTCCATGAGATGGTCCGCATTGGAGACCGAGAGTATCCCACACACTATTTTCAAGATCTTTTTGACAAAATTGGCGGTATCGCAGAGTTTCAGATAGTGGACAGGCAGGACGGGTACCCTCTGTTCAAAATTGTTCCTGAGGAGTCGATCCTTCCCGAGGACATCACTACGAGTGTCGAAAAGTGGTTGAGCAACAATGTTCGTGTGATGCTTGTGGATGTGAACGGACTGAATCGAGTGGGTCGGAATAGAAAGTTTTGCCACATTGTGAGCGAGGTTTCCATGTAAGAGGGCAAGCGTCAGCCACTTCGTCTCCAAATCTAGTTACATTACTAGACTGCCCAACGTGGTACAGCGGTGAATGAACCAATGATAGATTCGGGTATGTCGTTTTGGGTCATGCTTATCCTCGTGTGTACTTTGAACTCATCTCATGTCTCTAACATTTTCCTCCGGGCGATAGGACAAGAGGCCACACACTGCTTCGAGAACCTGCCCTGCGCGAGTTCGGTGCGAATTTCTCGATACTCCTCCCCATTCCACACGTCAAATAGGAATTGCTTCATGGAACTGTGGCCTTGCTCGGACCATCGAGCCACAATTCCCCCATGATTGAAGGCGCACAACACTAGCCCACGCCGTACTACATTAATCGTCTTCCAGGGTTCATTGCACAGAGGGCCTTTCAGATGAGAATCTTCGGCCATGAAGTCGGAATAGGACAACAGTGGCATGGATCTCGCCGCGGCAGCCATTCTTGCATCTTTCAAAAATCGATCGAATTCCTGGGGTGACATGGACTCTTCCCCGTATCGAAACTCAGACCCACCCCGTCGAAGCACCCGCGTCATCAAATGCGGATAGGCATTGAGGCCGCTGACTCTGATGCCATCGACGCCCACGTCTTTCATGAGATCAACAAATGCAGGGAATTCACCGAGATTTGACTTCATGGCGATGAAGGCTGCTATCACGTTGGGCAAAGTCCCCAACGGCCTTGCACCACAGAGGGCCCGGAGATTGTCTATAACCAGATCGAACTTGCTGTTCCGGTATCGTGCGTAACCTTCTGAAGTAGCCGAGTCCAGCGAAAAATAAAGCTCCACGTCTTTTCCCAATAAGGCGATACGATAGTGAAAATCTAAGAGTTGTCCGTTGGTTGCCATAGAAAGGGGCTTCCCGCTCTCGTGCAAATGGTTGACAACATCCACAAAATTGCGGTTTAGTAATGGTTCGCCACAGCTCATCTCACCGAGACGTTCCGACAGCGAGAAAAATGGTCCCATTTCTAGTAGCTTGTCGTAGGAGAGCCTGAAACGCGAACCTGTTTCATCTAATTTTGATTGCTCCCAATCGCAGTAGACACAGTGGGGCCTCATGTTGCAGCGGGCTTCAAAGGCAATTCGGAGTTGCTGCGGAAGCGAATCCAGCACCACTCTACCTTCAGCAAATTCCTTATCGTTGAGGAATTTGTTGTTCAGAGCTTTTTCAATCTGTCTAAGGGCCAGAGGACCCTCAAGCAAACGGATACTCCTGATCATGATCCCCAGCTCTCGACAATCACCAGGAACTGGAGGAACGTGGCTCAGCTCAAACTCTATGTCTGCCGGCCCAACATCCGAAAAGTCCAGTGGATAGTCGTTCCAGCCCCGCCGAACGGTAATTGCTTTCCGAACAGAACCATTCGTTTTGACGGTAAGAACCCCTTCATCATCGTTGAAACAAAGACGCGCTACATAGTTGGCGTCTGCATCGGTCTTTCGAACTGCAAAGAGCTTCTGGGACCACACGAAAGGACCCCATACGTCCACCTCTATGCCGTGGAATCCGTGCAGAGGCACAAGATCGTGAAAGATTGCTTTGTATCTGGGTTCAGTCACAGCGGCCTCCAACGTCCCAAGGCGAAATCACTCTGCGTTTGAGTCGCCCAGATGGGTCTGAGTTTCACATTCATTCTGCTGCTGGCGAGCCTCGCCGATGAGACCTCGAATTATTTGAGCATATGTCATATCATACTCCAGCGTTGGTTCGATGGAGGTACCTTCAAAGTACTCATTCCAACTATACACAAGGATGTGGTCAGGTTGAGTTTTCACTGCCGCCTGAAACTGCCGAGTTAATGTGACGCCGTTCTGCCGGTCCACTTCAGGGGCCAACTGCGGATCTCTCTTCAGCAACGAATCGGAATAGCCTGGTATCACGGAACAGAAGCCATCAAAATTACGGGGAGTGTGGGAACTTTGCCAAAAGGCGATGTAATGTCTCCTGACCAACGAATCGAATACGGTAACGTTGTTTGCTCGTGCCTCTGCAACAAAATCTCGGAATGCGGGCAAAGCGAGCTGCTCGTCGGCTTTGTCCCAATGCGGAACCCATACAGGAAATCTCCATTCGTACGCATTGAAATCCCGCTCGAGACAGGCAGCTTCATGGGGTAGAGCAGAAAATGCAAACCAAAGGGGTTTTCCACTCTTGCCTCTAGCAAGCGCATCAGCCCATCTGCGGTTCTCAATATACCGAATCATCGCTTCAATGTCATGGATTCGGCTACCAGAAGAGGGAATCACTCCCGCGTCAACCATAAAGGCCCATTTCATGTTTCGATTGTGTAAACACGACAGCGCTTCTTGGATACACATTGCACAATGCTCGAAGTTCCAATCTTTGAGAGGAACGAATTCAATCAGCACATAATCAAACCCGCACCATCGAATGAGATCCATTTGCCATGTGAGAATTTCCGGATCTCGTGAGTCATAAAGACCTTTAAGGGGACGGTAAGGCACAGGAGCTTCATCCCATTTTTTCTGGTGATACCAAGGGTAGAAATAAACACCGAACTTCATGAATGCAATTCTCCTCCCTGTCGTCTCCCGAATGGTCCTTAATCCGGAATCATTCGGCTGGCGATTGCGTCTCGCGACACACGAGCTCACACTCATCCATATCAAATACAATTCAGACCCAAGCTGTCCGAGTCATGCCACGCCTTCGATCACAAGATCCAATTCCAGAAACGTAATCTCCCGAAATTTCGGGGGCGCGAAATGTGCATTCAAGGGAACAGTTCCCACCACATTCCACGTCGCTCGGGAGTGGCTCATGAAATAGATCGTTATCGACCACGGTAGTACCTTGCCTCAGATGTCCGCCGAGAGTAAAGAATCCCCCTAGAGGATGCGATGCGATATTGAACACAGTGTCACCGAGATTCTCGACGACCACGTGTAAGGCGACGTCTTCACCTGGGCCACAACTCACACGTTTAGGCTGGGCGGAGATCCTAGCCAACGGGTCACCCGGGTACGTGCCGTCTTTGACAAAATGACCCTTGTCAAGAAAAAAGATGGACTGACCTCCCTTGCTGAAGCTAGCTTCAACGGCACTAGTATCAACCACCTGCACTCCGTCATTTCTTTTCTCTCGATAACACTCGTAATCCAACTCCCAAATCTCGAAGCGAATCCTTTCCACAACCCGCAGCTTCAACATTGATATGTCTCGTTAGCAAGATCCACTTCAAGTAGATCTCTTCCGTACCTCTAATGGGTGCTCCTTTCATTAGACCCAAAGCAGATTTCATGGAGCCGTCTCGGAGTCACCATCTTTTGCAAACCACTTGTCGACTATTGGACAGCTCTTGGTCTCGGCACAACGTTCATGAAGTCGATGCTGCGCCAGCGCAGCTCGAATCTCTTGGAAGATGGGACTATTCCAAACGTCCCGGAAAAATTGAGTCAATGTCTTGTCGCCGCGTTGGCTCCAGGAAGTTACCGGAGATGTCGCAAAACAGCAATGCATGATGCCCCTGCGCAAAACATATAAGGTCTGCCAAGGCTCTGTGCAGAGTGGCTCCTCCGCAGTTTCGAGGTCTCTGCAGAAGTCATGCTCACACACAAGAGGAATGACTGCACTCCGTGCCAATTCCTTGGCCTCGTCAAGAAACTCTGTGAGTGTCCTAGCGTCGAGCATTTCACCGCGATAATCAAACTTCGGATTAGAAGCTGTGTCACTCAGAGCTAGGAGTCCAGGCTCCCAACGCAGGGACCGTATCTTAATAGCGTCCACGCCCGTGGTCACCATGCGTTCGAGGAATTGCTCAAATTCCCCCAAATTGGAGGACATGGCAATAAACGACACGATGATTCTAGGAAGCCCCCCATGGTTCCTTTTCTCATTGCACAGGCATCGAAGGTTGTTCAGAATCTTGCCTAAGCTCGCCTGGCGATAACGTCGATATCCTGACTCGGTTGCAGAATCGATGGAAACGTAGAGAGTCAGTGGTCGACCGAGAAGCGCTTTTCTGATCTCGGGTGTAAGTAAAACCCCATTGCTGGTCATTTCCAAACCAATCCGCCGCGCTTTTAACTCGTCCAAGATTTGTGGCAAATCCGGGTTGAGCAAAGGTTCTCCGACTCCGCAATCCACGATCTGCTCCGCATGGGTGAGAAATTCGTCAAGTTGAGAGATTGTTTCCAGGGCGCCACCCAGAGGTGACTCTTCCTCCATCAATTTGGTCAGATCCCAGGGGCAATAGGTACATCGGGGACGAAGGTTACATCGTGTTTCGATGTCGAACCTCAGGTGAGGAGGATACGAGTACAACAATGCCTTCCCTTCGGAGAACTCTTTTGCGTTCAGCCTCCTGTTAGACATCTTCAACCTGACAAGCTCATACTGATGTGAGTCTCGCAAAGGCTCGAATGAGCGAAGCATCACCCCCAGCTCACGTGAGTCTCCCTTCACCGAGATCAGTGGGGCCACTTCGAATTCCACGTCGGGACCACTTACACGAGACAGATCGAGAGCATACTTTCTCCAACCCCTGTGCAGGGTTGCCTCGATGCTATGTTCGGAACCTTCTCCCTTTAAGACGAGCCTCCCCTCTGCACCGCCGTAACAGAGGTTGATCTCTACCCAGTGCACGACTGCAGGTCTACAAACGCGAAACCTCTTTCTGGTCCAAACAAAGTAGCCGAGTTCATCCTCTTCGATTTGATGAAAACCAGTCAAGGGTTGGAACGTCCCGAAAATACTATCCTCTGGCATTGCTGTCCCTGATTGGGTAGGTGCCATGTCAGCTCCTTTCTCCTACTGACCCAAGCCCACTATCCGGAGCCGACAGGTACGTTAAGATCATGATGAGCACAATCTCACCGTCACTAACTCTCCTCTAAAAAATCCCTATCTCGTCTCCCATTTTCGCTGACGTTGAACACTGAACTATCGACCGCCAGCTCCAGAGGCCATACTTACAACCTGGATCGTTGGTACTACGCCCGGTGATCCTCTTCCTCTCCCAGGAGGTCAACATACTATACCTCTAACTTAACAAGTGGTACATAATCTGGGGGCACGGCACAGAGATCGGCCGAATGAGTAGTTCCGGTCACAGATTGAACGGAACGAATTTGAATTACTGTTCACCGGCCCCGATAAGTCCGGAACGGTAAACGGGCACCGGGCAAAATGTGAGTTAAGTTTGCGGGCAATAGGATCCACTCTCAGTTTGAATTTGTCCTGAAACGACCAACAGGAAGCAGCTTTAGAGGAGCGTATCGGGAACAATGCTTTTCAGCAGTGGCGAGTTTGTGCTGCTCGTATCCATAACATTCTGTCTCTACTATTTGCCTGTTTTGGCTAGTCTGCAGGTACCAATCCTCATTGCTGCAAGCCTGACGTTTTATGCGTTCGCGCGCCTGGATATGGTACTCTTGCTGGTTTTTACCGGACTGACTGATTTTGTAGTGAGCTACGGAATGTTCAGGTCACCTGTTAGATCTCTACGGGTGGCTATAGCGGCCCTTGGCGTCGCTCTGAATATTTCTCTGCTCATCTTTTTCAAGTACACCGGGCTCCTGATTTCTACATTCTTGACTGACACGTCCGTGTCGAATCAATGGACTATTTTTGTGGCAACGTTGCCACTTCCTATAGGTATCTCTTTTTTCACATTACAGGGGATCAGTATTCTTGTTGATCAATTGAGAGGGGATTTGAATTTGCATTTCCTGGAGGATACGGAAAGACCTCTTCGGGATTATTGTCTCCGAACAACACTCACTGTCTTCTTTTTCCCCAAACTCTTTGCCGGTCCTATCGTTCGGGCACGGCATTTCTTTCCTCAGGTCGAGACGAAGCTCATTTGGGAAATTGACTGGGAATTCACTGCAAAGACGCTTATTATGGGATATTTTCTCAAAATGGTAATTGCCGACAACTTGCAGGACCACACGTTCTGGATGGATTACCCTTACTTCATGCACTTCGGAAGTTATCCCCTCGCTGTCATGCTGCTGGGGTTCAGCGTTCAACTTTTCGCAGATTTTGCCGGGTATTCGCTTATCGCTATTGGTGTGGCATCTCTTTTTGGCTACCGCTTGCCCGAAAATTTCAATTATCCATATATATCGAGGTCTTTCATGGAGCTGTGGCGTCGCTGGCACATCTCATTCACTTCATGGTTGCGAGACTACCTGTACTTTCCTCTCGGCGGAAGCAGAAAAGGACCAGTTCGGACGTTCGCAAATACGCTCGTAGTCATGATTTTGTCCGGGTTGTGGCATGGGGCTGCGTGGTCGTTTGCATTGTGGGGCGCATTGCACGGGCTTATCCTCGCGATGGAACGGCCTCTGCGCAGCCGGATTGAAAATTCAAACAGTGCTTTGCTAAGCCTCTTGAGCTGGTTCGTAGTTTTCATTTTGTTGACGTACCTGTGGATTTTTCTGAGGCTACCAAAGATTGGTCATATCATTGAATATACCAAGTACCTGTTCAAAGGGACTGGTCCGTTGGCAACCGATCCACGCATCACAATCTGCATTTGGCTATACACGATTCCGGTAATGCTCTACCACCTCATCTATCTTTGGAGAGAGAGGATAGTCTCACGTAGCCAAGTATGGAAAGATTACGCGTATGCGGTCATGTTGTTCGGGATCATCACTGGTAGCGGGAGTCCAGTGAAGTTTTTTTATTTCCAGTTCTAACTGAACGCTGTCGTAAAAGGAGTGGTTAAGACGTCTAGAGAAACTAAAACCCCCGCGCGACTTGAATTGCAAGGTACGTATACTGCAGGTCAGGAATTCGCAGGACCATCTCTCTGCAGAGGGGCGTCTATCAGATGAACTTTGTCATGCGGATAGCATCAACAACGGCTATCTTAATAGCCACTTATACGGTCCTCTTGGTGATATCACGCCCTGAAATTCGCGCTGGACAGCATCAGTGGCAGGACAACCTTGTCGTCGCACAGAATTTCGTGTCCGAATTAGCACTCTACTCCGTGGTCATTGTCGGGTCCTCGCTTTCCACACGTCTGAAAGGTCTACCGAGTTCCTATTACAATCTTGCGTGCGGAGGAATGGATTCCATAACGGGTATGACTGTGGTGCTCCGATCAGGCGCCCGGCCAAAGATCGTCCTTCTTGAAGCACAGACACTGATGGGAAGAAATTCGCAGTTTATTGCAACATTATTCTCGCCTTGGGCTGAAATAAGGGACTATCTGCCTTTATTGCAAGAACGTTATAAACCCATCAACTTGTTTCTTTTTCTCATAGGCGCACATCCGGCCAGGCCAAAACTCAAGGAGATTATGAATCCGGCCCCTGCTCCCCCTCGGGAACTTGTGGAGTTTCATGCCAGAAACGTAGATATCCCAGTTACGGAGCAGCATCGACGCCAATTTGTAGCACATCTTGAAGAACTAGCGGACTTGATGGCGCGTGCATGCGAACGAGGCATCCTGCCCGTGCTCGTTGATTTCCCGGTCCCTCCGGAAGTGCAGGCGGGTCAAATGGTACGCTATCATCACAAAGCTTTTCTTGAACGTTTTCCGCCATCTAAGTTCCATTGGATTTTTCTTGCTAATGCGGACATTCCAGTCGGAACGACTGACGGATTACATTTGTCGCCGCACAGCGCCCACGCATTCGGAAAGTTTCTCGTGAGGCAAGTCGACGATCTTATTCACAGGTCCTTGTCCGACTAGCGCTACATCATTCTAGACTCCTTCCTGAATTCTGAGGTTTTCCTGTTTACATCGAACCGCGCCTGCTCAGTTATACGGAAACAGTTGGTTCTACTCTGTGGTATTATCTTGCCGCTGACAGGATGTTATCGTAGAATAGGTTTCTGCTGAAATTTCAAGTCACCGGAACGGTTTATTCTCGTGAAGGGCAAGGCCATTGTAACGATAGTCTTGGGAGACGCCTACCAGAAGAATTTCAAGGAGCATTGCTTCTTTAACTGGAAAGGATATGCAGACAAGCACGGTTATGACTTGCTTATTTTTGACAAACCCCTAGACATTTCAATCCGTGCTGAAGAGCGCTCTCCTTCTTGGCAGAAATGCCTGGTTTTCAAGCAACCGACTGTAATGAGTTATGAGCAGGTTGTGTGGATAGACTCTGATGTTTTAATAAATGCGAACAACAGTCCCTGCATCTGCGGGGCAGTACCCTTGGAAAAGGTCGGGGCTGTGAACCAAGCCGTCGTTCCTACACCGGAAGAAAACCGGGCATATTCAAGAAGGATGTTGGAGTATTCGGAACAGGCCGGAATCCCTTATTTCGACGACCAGAAAGCAGGCGAATTCTATTCGAGCTTTGGAATCTCCACAAATTTTGATAGCGTAGTTCAAGCAGGAGTGATGGTGGTGTCTCCCGAATGCCATTCGGACATTTTTGTTCGGACTTATACAGAATATGAAGATCGTGGGGGCGTAATTTGGAATTACGAGATGAGGCCACTGAGCTATGAATTGCTAAAAGAGGACGTGGTCCATTGGATCGACGACCGGTTTAATAGAATATGGGCCTTTGAAAAAGTAATACACTATCCATTTTTGTTGAAGGGACAGTCAATATTCTCATTGTTCGCAAAAGGACTTGGCAAGCAACAGTTCTTTGAGTCCTTCGAAATACTCATGAAAAAATGCGCAACAGTCGCTTATTTGAATGCTTTTTTTTTGCATTTTGCCGGAAGCCAGCATGAGATGCAGTTTGTGGACACTTCCGCAACCTCCATATTTCAATTGTAAATTTTTGTGTTCAAACGGGCTATTATGAAGGAGTGGTAGGCGAGATCAGAAAGCGTTTGAAGCCTATAATGCGTCTGGTTCGTTTTAGTCCAACTGCAAGCTCTTATTGTGAAGTTGATGCCGTGGGGAATGATGCGACGCACTAAAACTAACTGATTTTTGGCGTGCTTGACCACGGCATGCTTCTGTATTTACATTCAAAAAAGTTGCAGTACTTAGCAGGGTGAGCTAGTGAGGGCCTGATAAGAGCTTAGGCGCCCTCACGAATCTGATTGGCAGTAGATCAAAGCATTTCGACCTCAAATGGAGGCTGGGCATGGATTCATTATTCTGCTTCACCGTCAATAGACCGAAGGTAATTCATGAAATCCTGGACGGCGAACTGGTCATGATCAATCTTGAAACCGGAAACTATTACACCATGGACGGGCTTGGTGCGGACATTTGGGCTATGGTCGAAGCTGGACAGTCTGTTGGTCGGATAATATCCGCTCTTGCCGGACGATATCAGGCACTCCCGGAACAGATGCAGCAGGAGGTCAATAAATTTATTGCCGAATTGGAGGATGAAGGGCTCATTATTCGAAATGAAGCCTTGCATAAGAAAAAAACCTCTGATGACCCCCCTATCATCGTTCAGTCCCAAGCGGATGGCAAACAGAAGGAATTTTCCCGGCCTATACTTACAAAGTACACCGATATGAAAGAATTACTCTTGTTGGACCCTATTCACGAAGTAGATGAAACCGGCTGGCCCAATCCTAAGGCAAAGGGTTAGTCAATTTCAGTGACGCTCGGGAAATTCAGCGACCTTCTCCTTGATGCGCCTCAACATCAATGAGGCTTCGTGGAAATCCGGAACCGCAGCTGCAACCTTTCTTGCATTTTCTACAGCCAGTGAGGTGGCGCCCGCCCTTTCCGCAGCCTTGGCCAAGTACCAAAAGACCCGCCA
>DATJPW010000080.1:0-3871 GCA_035506215.1 Desulfomonilaceae bacterium | reverse complement strand
TCCCCTTCCGGAAGCAGTTGAAGACTGAGAACGTGACGCATGAACGACCGAACAATTCCTATCGAAAAGGCCGGACACTGAGGCTCACAGCAGTGAATCTGCGAAGCCAATCCTTCCCGGCCACCTATGCCCAGGCAGGCGTGAGGAAGCCGCGCAAGACAATAGATGCTAAATCTGCCCTCGCTGATCTGAGGGCCGGAATGTCCTATTCCGCCCTTATGGAGAAGTACGACTTGTCAGCAGTCGGGCTTGAGAGCCTTTTGAGGAAGCTCGGTGCACTAGGGGTGATTCGGTACATTAGCACCAAGGATATTATCAAAGACCTTAACCGATGCATTCCGCATTGCCAATTGATGGACAAATACAAGCTTTCTGAGGAGGCCCTTGGAAAAATCTTGAAACAGTTGGACCGCGTGGCATTTTTCAATGAAACTGCGGACCCAAGAGTCAAGCCCAGCGAGGGCATAATTTCTGGCAAGGAGATCATACACGACATACGTTCAGGCATGACACGTTGGGAACTGATGCTGAAATACGGACTTTCCGGTGAACAACTCAAGAAGGCTTTCAAGATTATCCTGGAAGAGCAACGAAGGCTTGTAGCAGAGATTGCTGAAGATGTGCGCTCAGGCGTGACAGGTTTAGAGCTAACGCAGAAGTATCAGCTTTCGAATTCCGGACTTCAGAAAGTTTTCCAGAAACTGTTGAAGTATGGACTGTTGGGAGCCACCGACATCCAGCGTCTCAAACTGCCATTGGATATTGGTGCGGCCATCCATAGTGAGAGGCGTCAAATTCCCAGGCGATCTCCGTCATTGCGAGTCATGGCGTGCGACAAGACTAATCACGACACGAGAGGTACTGTCAAAGACATTACGGAGAGGGGTCTGGCAGTAAGGGGGATTGAGGCTGACATCGGTGAACGCAAGAATCTTTTGATCTTAGGTGATGATTTCGGCCTTCTGGATCCATTCGAACTGGAAGCGGAGTGCCGTTGGACCGAGATTGACGGATCAGAGGGACTGTGGGTGGCCGGATTCGAGGTGGTCATAATCTCTGATGAAAATCTGCAAAAGCTCCAAGAGTTGATTGAATTTGTAGATTTCAAATATGACGTAACCTTGTGACCGCTCCTGAAACCAAAATCAAAGCGATACCTTTTATTAAAACCTTCCATAGGGCAGGGAAGACAGATGGCTTGTAGAAAAATGTGCTGTTTTTGCGGACCAACCCCACAAGGTTTTACAGAGATTGGTTGATGCCGTAGCAATAAAACCAATGGAACTCTTCACGAGGACTTCGCTGTGACCTGCCCCCAAAAAGAGATCCAGGTTCGGGTTAGTAGAAAGTGAAACCCTGGTAAAGGAGGGAGACTCTCTGCCAGGAGGACACGGTACTGTAGCTCTGAATCAACCAGTGACACACGGGCCTGTACACGTCAACAATGTTTCAGGTGTTAAGTGGCAACTACGCAAATGAGCCCACCTGCTTGTAGTCGTCCGAGGCATCACCATAAAGTGCCTGCCTAAGCATCCATAGACCCTTACTAAGCCTCACGGACGTAGAATCACAACATGAGCGGCAGTACTCGTCGAACCACTCCTGTCTCAGAGGGTTGTACTCCAATGCCTCGTACGAGGCTCGTACCCAGAGATAAAATGCTTCCAGATCATAGGAGTCAAGGCACTCTCCCTCAGCAATAAGCCTGACTATTTCAGTCTTGGCTTGCTCCGAAATTTTCATAGAATCCTCCGGAACCAAAGGATGCGGCCCCAATATCAAAGCAAGAAAGCAGTGTCCACTTGAATTTGGCCTGCCATCCAAAAATTGGTCCCGGTTTCCTGTTAGGTCAGTTTTTCTTGTGTCAATTTTCTGTCAATTTGCGCTGACGGTTGTTTTGGCCATAGGAAGTCTACTTGTGGAGAGATCAGGACGGAAAAATGTGAGGGGGTTTGTGAAATGAGGAGAGAATTCCCGGGCCGTTCTGTCAAAAGCTCGGAGATCACATGGGTTTTTTTGATAAGCTGTTCGGGTTCCCCCTACCGAAGATCTGCAAACGGTCAAGCGAATATCTGACCTGATAATCATAAAAAGGCACCCCTTGTCAGGGAGTATGGTATCCCTGCGTTGCCACAAACTAGAGGAGGTGCCCGATGGGATTGTATGCAGGCGTTGATCTTCATGCAAGGAATAGTTACTTCGCATTGGTAGATGCGGCGGGAGGCCGGGTTTTGACCAAGAGGGTCTCCAACGACTCCGAGCTTATCTTTAGTTTGCTTCATCCGTATAAGGAGGAACTGGTGGGGATTGTAGTTGAATCTACGTTCAATTGGTATTGGCTGGTGGATGGACTTATGGATGCGGGATTCAAGGTACATTTGGCGAACCCTTGTGCCATCCAGAAATACAAGGGTCTCAAGCATGCCGATGACGAGAGCGAGGCGGTCTGGTTGGCCGATATGCTGCGTTTGGGGATTCTGCCGGAGGGGTACATATATCCGCGGGAAGACAGGTTGGTACGAGACCTGCTGAGGAAGAGGATGCATTTGGTTAAGCTGAGGACTTCTCTGATCAATAGTTTGCAAAACATCTTGGCTCGTAATGGTCCTGTAAGTCTTGGTGCTGCGAAGATCAAACAGTTGACCGAGGATCATGTCTCTGCGCTTTTGGATTGGAACGAGGATTTGGCACTGAGTGGACGGGTGAGCAAAGAGACCATCGACTACTTGACCGGTCAGATCAGATCCATTGAGAGAGTCGTGGAAAAGAAGGTCCAATTGAAACCTGAATATGACTGTCTCAGGACGATACCAGGCGTAGGCGCCATCTTGTCATTAACGATCATGCTGGAGACAGGTCCTGTTGATCGCTTTGCCAAAGTGGGCAACTACGCATCGTATTGCAGAAAGGTCCCGGTCTGCTGGACCAGTGACGGCAGGAAGAAGGGGGACGCAAATAAGAAAAACGGCAACAAGTATCTTGCGTGGGCATTCTCCGAGGCAGCGGAATTGGCCCGTCGTTTTGACGCTACCGCACGAGCTTTTTACAATCGCAAGGCGAGCAGAACGAATTTCATGATTGCCCACAGTGCGTTGGCGCACAAGCTGGCACGGGCCGCTTACTACATCATGAGGGACCAGGTTCCCTTCGACAAGGAGAAGCTTTTCGCTTTACAGTTGGCGTAAGCGGCCAACTAGCATAGGGGGTGGTAGAACCACCGAATCTGATTAGCCAGCCGCTTACCCCAAAGAATCCGGTTTCCAGGCTCTTTGCCGCCTAGACCGTGAGCCACACAGGGGTTGGTTACATCCATGAGATCTGTACCAAAACATTTGGACACGGCCTGGAACCGAAGATTTTCTGGTCCGCAATCAGCGGAAGGAGCACTACCCCATTCGGGGTGGGCTTTGATCCTGATGGGTGCCTGGTGCGGCGAGGAACAGTCGCCGAAACGATGCATTGAAGGCTCGGCAAAGGTAAAGAGGCGGAACATCGGTCCAACTATCATCACTGGCTGTACCTCAGCAAGGAAATCATGAATTCCTTGCCACGGGTAGGTTTTTCCCTTGACAGAGGGCCTTTTAATGGGTGCCCCCCGAGTTATGTACCACTTGTTAAGTTAGAGTTATAGATAAGCTTGGTGGAGCCAGTTGAAAAACCTCAAGACCCCCATTTCCAATCTCATGATATCAGAGAATCGCGCTCATAAAGGTAAGTTTCGCAGGCACTGCTAGTATCATGTCCCTCAAATAACTTGCGGAATAAAGGTGTTTGTGTCATGTTTCTGGTCCATCGAATTGGGAGGCAGACGGTGACATGGCACGACCCAAGAAGCAAGAGATTGGGCTTTCTGAGTTGGAGCGCAAGACGT
>DATJPW010000079.1:0-56630 GCA_035506215.1 Desulfomonilaceae bacterium | reverse complement strand
AAAACTTCAAGTCCATGTAATTGTTAAATGTCTTTTTCTCGAACTCCACAAGAAAATCCATGTCGCTGGCTTCCGTCTGCTCATCGCGGGCATAGGATCCAAAAATCCCGAGGCGGCGCACGCCGAAGCGGCGAATGGTTTCACGATTTTCTTGTAATTTCATGAGGATCTCTTCACGGCTCATGTTTAGCGCCCTCCGCTCCTTGAGACGCTGTTCGATGTACTCCGCGTCATTGTCTGATATGCTGTAACACTTGAACAATACCGAATCAATAGTGTCTTGCATAGGCCGGCTTCGCCTACACGCTCTCAAGAGCTTTACGGTGACCAAAGCCGACCGAGATTTTTCGACACATGATAGAGGGGTTGCTGGAACGGCCCAAAACTCTTGGTAACCCGTGAAGTTTGCCTGCTTATTTTCGCGATTTGTCATCGGGTTACAATAAAAGCGTGATGAGTGTCCGCGTCAGTGCTAAAAAGAACTTTTGGCACGGTTTTCTTGTCTAATGGACAATGTCAACTTGTCCTCAAAAGGGGGGAGCCGTTCATGAAACTGGCATTGTTTGGCATCAGCGGCCGTATCGGCAGTCGAATTGCGCGGGAAGCGCTCTCGCGTGGACATGAGATTACGGCGATCATCCGAGACCCTGCTCGCGTCCCATTCTCGCACGAGCGGCTCACTGCGGTGACGGGTGACGTATGCGATCCCGTGAGCGTGGCCGCGACCGTGACCGGCCATGACGCGGTTATCAGCGCTATCGGTCCAAGTGCCGGCGCGAGTCCGCAGGTCGTGGTGCAGGCTGCTCACTCTCTTATCAACGGCCTCAAACGTGCGGGTGTTCGCCGCCTTATCGTGGGAGGTGGCGCCGGGAGCCTCGAAGTAGCCCCAGGGGTTCAATTGGTGGACACCCCGGACTTTCCCCAGGAATGGCGGGCGATCGCTCTGGCTCATCGTGATGCACTGGCGGTTTTCCGAACCGCTGATCTTGATTGGACTTACGTGAGCCCCGCAGCCTTTATCCAGCCGGGTGAGCGAACCGGAAAATATCGCATTGGGACGGATCGGCTGCTTACCGACAAAAAAGGGGAGAGCCGTATCTCCATGGAAGACTTCGCGGTCGCTTTCCTTGATGAATTGGAGCAACCTCGCTTCTTAGGCCGCCGGATGACGGTTGCGTACTGAATTATGCCGCGAAGAATGCGAGGCCCTTGTGTAACCCTAGTTTAGCATTTCTAGATTTGTCATGATCGCTATGGGAGGTTCATTATGGAATTTCGACAACTCATGGAAACCCGAAGGTCAGTTAATTACTTCGATCCGAATAAGACGGTCAGTGACGAGGAACTCAGGAAGATGGTGGAACTGGCAACACTCATACCCTCTTCTTTTAACCTCCAACCCTGGAACCTGATTGTGGTCCGGTCTCCGGCCGACAAAGCTCGCTTGAGAAAGCGGGCCTGGGACCAGTTTAAAGTGACTCAAGCGCCGGTTGTCCTGATCGTATTGGCTGATAAAGACGGCTACAAGGAAGGACATCCCACGGTGGAACAGGTCTGGGACAGTTTTATGAAAAATGGATACATGAAACCGGAGCAGAGAGACTATTTTTTGAACGGATCAAAACAGCTTTACGGCGAGAATGAAATGAGGTCGTTGGCCTTTGCCGCCAAGAACGCCGCGTTCTTCGGTCTCGCCTTAATGCTGGCCGCCAAAGAGCTTGGGATCGATACTCATCCCATGGACGGCTTTGACCATGACGGCGTGGTCGAGGAGTTTTCCATCCCTAAGAACTTCTTCGTCCCGATGCTGATCGCTGTGGGACACTTCGATGAAAACAAGCAGCTTCTGCCTCGAAACTGGAGGAAACCGTACGACGAGATCGTGATCGCCACTTATTGAGGAGGAGTCTTATGGCCGTGAAACCGATACCGGAGGGTTTTCATACAATTACACCCTTTCTGCACGTCAAGGGCGCAGCCAGGTTGCTGGAATTTCTCAAGGCCGCGTTTGGAGCAACAGAGCTTATGCGAATGCCCCTGCCGAATGGAAACATCATGCACGCGGAGGTCAAGATCGGCGACTCGATTCTGATGATTGACGACGTGATGGGAGAATATTCCCCCACGTCTGCATCCTTTTATCTGCACGTGCCCGACACGGACGCCACATACCGCGCGGCCCTTGCTGCCGGCGGCACATCAGTTGTGGAACCCGCGAATCAGTTCTGGGGCGACCGAGCTGCCGCGGTCCAAGACCCCGCAGGGAACAATTGGTGGATTGCCACACATATAGAGGACGTGAGTCCAGAAGAACTCGCGAGGCGAGCCCAAGAGCAAGCCGGCAAGTGACAACTTTTTCTCGGTCTCAGGCTGGAGTCTGAGACCGGGAAGAAAGAAGTACTTCGTTCACGTTTTCTCGTGTGACGCAATTTTCTTGACTCACCTTATCCTGAGACGCTTTGCAGTCATCGATCTTGGTGACTTTCACCGCACGCCTAACTAGTCACAACAAGTCAGCCAAGTCGTCCTTGCTGATTCCCATTTGTTTGAGTATTGCCGCAAGCGTTCCTGGCTTTATGCGGCCCCTGGGGAGAGTGGCCACGAGTCGCGACTGACCGTAAATTAATGAGTGCTTCTTTCCTTCTTTGACTTGATAACCTAGCCTATGAGCAACTTTCTTCAATTGTTTGGCGGTTAGGTTCATCTTGCCTCGTCACAAGTCGGAAACTATCCCACTAGTGCATTGAAAAGAGATGAAACGTCTCAACACATATATTCTTAGTGAGTAATTATTACGCAGCAAGTCGCTGCGTCAAGAGAAAAGTGGATAGTTTGTTCGCAGGCGTGAAAATAATTATCAGATAGCCGGCGCGACGGTGAGCACACGGATCATGTAATTACTTCTTGTCTGTTTCACAACTGAACTCGGCTCTTCGTCAGTTCTTCTTCGGTTTGCAGACAAAACTCGATGGCATCCACAAGGTTATCCAAAGCCTCTTGAATTGACTCTCCCTGAGAAATGGCAGCGGAAATCTCTTTGCAGGTTACGACATATCCGCCGTCTTCTAGGTCCGGCGTTAGAACAGCGGTAAATCGTCTGTCACCTATCGTAACCTTCTCCTCTTTTGGCACGGCTAGATTCTTGATTGTGCCTCTGAGTCCATTTATAAGTTCTCCTAGGGCAAAGGACAACACGAACTGACCTTTTAATGCATTAAGAATTACGTTTGGGTCTTCAGTGAGCACAAAGATATCAACTCCGTTGGTCAGAAACCGGAGCTGCGCGAGGGGAGCCTTTATGTCAGGGAAGTTCCTTCTTAGGAACTCTAGTGCTTTTCGAATCTTCTGGAGACTGATTCCTTCAGTCCTAAGTTTTTTGGCGACCTTGAGTTGAACCAAATCCTTGAAAGAATATTCTCGTCTCGACCCTTTTCCAGTCCCGATCTTTACAGATGGCCGCACGATTCCAGTTCTATCCCAATGTTGCAATTGCATGCGCGACACGCCGGTTATTTCCTTGACCACCTTCGCCCCGAATCCCGCGACCATAGAGCTTCCCCCAAATGAAAGCGTACTAGTATGTTTATAAGCATTACTCATCTCAGTCAAGAGATAAAAACGGCTTGGCGCCACCGCCCGAACCTTCACGTCACGTTGATGCTTTCCAGCAGCTTTTTGGCTTTCACGCGGTGAACGTCCAGGCCAAGTTCCTTGGGGCCGAGCCCCAATGCCAGACCTACAAGTTGAGTGACGAAGAAGGTGGGAATGTTGAGTTTTTCTTTCGTCTTGCGAGCCAGCACCATCTGGCCCATGTCGAATTGCTCAAAACAGGTCGGACAGATCACCGACAAGGCCTGGATGTTTCTTTCGGCAATGTGAAAGAGCTTCTGACGTGTGATCGAGTATCCCGCGTCCTCGTCCACATTCTTGCCGAGAGGAGAACCGCAACAGAGGAACTTCCTGGAATACTCGGTGGGTTCAACGCCAATGAGAGACAACAGGTGGTCCATCTTCACCGGAACGTACGATTCCGCGGCCGAGAGTTCGTGCGGGTACATCAATCGCGGCGGACGGGAATAATGACACCCATAGTGACATCCGACTCGCAGAGGCAACTCACGGACCTTTTCGCTGAAGATCTTCTCCGCGACAGTGTCCTGGTACATGACGTCAAGTATGTGGGTGACTGTAGCCGTTCCTTTGAACTGATGATTGTGATCCGCAAGGATTTTATTGACCCTGCGTTTCTTCCCATCACTGTGTTTGAGCACAAAGTTGGCCTCTTTGAGGGTGTTCACGCATCCGGAGCATAGCGTGAGGATGTCCAGCCCATGCTCCTCGGCAAGGCAGATGTTCCGTGCCGCGAGAGCCAGCCACGAATCATAATGCACGAGCTTCATCGAAGTGGGCGGCGGGCAGCATGAGAAAGGAAGGTCCACGAGGCGTATGTCGAGCCGCTCACAGACAAGACGAGTGGCTGCTTCAAAGCCTGGATATTTTATCGGGATTGCGCATCCCAAAAACAAGGCATATTTCATAATGACCTTTTCTTACAAACTTGAACGCGAATTGTTATCAAAACTCCACAACTTCGTCCAATCCGGTGGCCTTGAGAATGTCCCGCACCTCGTCCACAGGAACAGGCGGAAGAGGGCCAAGCCCGTGGTACGCCCTCATGTCGTCAAGCTGATGGACGATCATGGAGCGGCCGGTTTTCGCCAGCAGCTCGATGGCCATTATCAGTCTGTCCGGCACGTTTCCTCGGCGTACAGCATGATTGCGCAGCGCCACCAGCAGCTCCGAAATCGGGATCTTCTGCGGGCACCGGTCCTCGCAAACATGGCATGTGCAGCATAGCCAGAGTCTTTCATCCTTGACCACATCCTCGTGGTCGTGGTTTAGGCATTTAAGGATGGTCTCTCTGGGACCAATAGCCGGAGATACCTCCATGGCGGGACATGAGCCCGTGCAACGAGCGCATTGATAACATTCGTAAAGAGCCTCTCTCGAAAAGTGCTGCCAGAGCTTCATGCCTATCATGCTGTATCACCTTTCCTGGACAAGTACTGTTTAAGCTTTTCGGCCTCGTCTCGGATCTGTTTTGCGGTCAGTTTTCGCAGTCCTTTTTCCATCTCTTCAACGACACGAGCGAAGCGTGATCCTTCAGCAGCCGACACCCAAGCCAGTCGTAGGCGATTCTCGTTGATACCTACCTTTTCCATTCTCTTCCAGAATTTCTCCGCCCGACGCTCCGTGTGTTTGTTGGCGTTGTTGTAGTGGCAATCGCCCGGATGACATCCCGAAACGAGTACACCTCCGACCCCCAACATCAGTGCCCTTTCGAGCCAATGGTGAGAAACCCGGGCGGAACACATGGTCCGGATGATACGCACGTTAGGCGGATACTGTATCCTGGACACGCCCGCAAAGTCCGCCCCTGCATAAGAGCACCAGTTGCAGGCAAAGGCGAGGATTTTACGGTGAGGATCGTGTGCCAATAGGCTGTCAATCTGGCTGACGATCTGTTCGTCAGTGAAGTGCGTCTGGTCCACCGCGCCGAAATTGCACTCCGGCACACATGCGCCGCAACCCTGGCACGCAGCTTCTATCACTCGATAGTAACCCTGATCTTTGTTACCTTCGATTGCATGATAGGGGCACACTCGCGCACACATACCGCACGCAGTACATTTATCGGGATCGATCCTGGCCGTGATGGCCGGGACTTTCACTTCGCCTTTACTCATCAGGATGTTGGCCCTGGAAGCGGCAGCGGACGCCTGAGTGACCGAGTCCTTGATGTCTTTGGGACCTTCGGCGGCCCCCGCCAGGAACACTCCGCCGGTCGTAGTGTCCACCGGTTTCAGTTTCGGGTGGGCTTCCATGTAGAACCCGTCAGTATCCGCCGAGAGATTAAGGAGCCTCTGGAGGAGTCCCGAGTCCTTACGTTGCATGATGCCAACGGAAAGTATCACCGCGTCCATAGTGTACCGATAACGCGTTCCCAGCAATGTATTCTCGCCCAGCAGGGTCAGATCGCCGGTATTGATATCCTCGATGATTTCACCGGGGATTCCGCGTATAAAGGTAACTCCCTCGCGACGCGCCCTTTGGAACAGGTCCTCAAACCCTTTTCCGAAAGCTCGTATATCGAGATAGAAGACGTAGATCTCAGTATCAGGCCAGTGCTCCTTGATCAGAAGCGAATCCTTGATCGTGTTCATGCAACAAACATTGCTGCAATAAGGATTGCTGCGTTTGCTGCGAGACCCGATACACTGAATAAACGCTACCTTTCGAGGTCGCTGCCGATCTGAGGGGCGAATGAGTTCACCCGCGGAAGGACCGCCGGCATTGATCAAACGCTCGAATTCAAGCGTGGTGATCACGTTGGGAAAGCGCCCGTACCCGAGTTCCGTCAGCGCGGTGGGGTCGTAAACGTCCACGCCAGTGGCCACCACAATGGTGCCTACGTCAACTTCGAGCACTTGGTCCTTTTCAGAGAAGTCGATGCACCTGTGGGAGCAGGCCTGGAAACATCTATCGCACGCGACAATGCCTTGGTTATTCAGGCACAAATTCATATCCACCAGGAAAGTTGATGGGACCGCCTGCGCGAATGGAATGTAAATGGCGTGCCGAAACGAAAGACCCTCATTGAATTCATCCGGCACCAGTTGAGGGCACGCTTGAATGCAATCTCCGCACGCGCTGCACTCTTTGGTCACGTAACGAGCCTTCTTGAGGACCTTTACTTTGAAGTTCCCGATGTGACCGTGGACTTCCTTGACTTCGGACAGGGTCAAGAGCTCGATATTCGGGTGTCTGCCCGCCTCGCTCATTTTCGGAGCAAGTATGCAGATTGAGCAGTCCATCGTAGGAAAGGTCTTGTCCAATTGCGCCATGCGGCCGCCGATGCTTCCGGTTTTCTCGACCAGGTAGACTTTGTATCCCGCGTCAGCTAGGTCCAGCGCAGCCTGAATGCCCGCGACACCGCCGCCGATTACCATTGCTTTGCGTATCACGGGGACGGTCAATTCGTGTTGAGGCTCCAGCAGCGCAGCTCTGTGAACGGCCATTCCAACGAGGTCTTTAGCCTTCTCCGTGGCCGCATCCTTATCGTGGAGATGCACCCACGAGCAATGCTCTCTGATGTTTGCCATTTCAAGAAGGTAGGGATTGAGACCCGCGGATTCACACGCGGCCCTAAAGGTGGGTTCATGCAGTCGAGGACTACAAGAGGCCACGACTACCCGCGTCAGGTTGTGCTCCTGAATGTCGGCCTTGATTTGCTCCTGCCCGGGTTCTGAGCACATATACATGGAATCTTTGGCCAAAATTACTCCCGGCAGGCTTCGGGCCCATTCTGCAACTTCCTCGCATCGGATCGTCCCACCAATGTTCTTTCCGCAATGGCAGACATAGACGCCAGTACGAAGGTCTCGGGAAATCGGGTGTCCTTCTTTATCTTTCGACGGCGATATCAATTGGTCTGTTTTCATACGGTTCGCTCGAGAAGGCTTTGTCCATATTGAAAGCCCTTGTCAAAAGCCGAGGTGTTGAGGTCCTCCGTCCCGGGCGGTATAGACGACAACACCGCCTGACGCATGGAATCATAGCCGACCACCTCCCCCAGTGCGGCCAAGGCGCCCAGCATCACGATATTCGCGACTATCTTTTTCCCCATCTGTTCCGCTATCCGGGTGCAGGGAACTCGATATACGGTTTTTACGTCCGGTTCACGGTCCAGAGAAACCAAATCCTCATCCAGTATGAGTATGCCATCCGCACTGATGAGACTGCCGTAGGTCTCCATAGCGCCCTGGCTCATTACCACCAGCACATTCGGCTGCTCCACTTTCGGGTAGTAGATTGCTTCTTCGGAGATCACGACATCCGCGCTGCATGAACCGCCTCGGGCCTCGGGACCATAGCTCTGAGTAAAAACGGCGTTTTTCCTCTCGAACAAAGCGCCCGCCTTTCCAAGGATGTGACCGGCCAGGACAATCCCTTGCCCTCCGAAACCGGCCAGCCTGACTTCGCGTTTGAACGTCATGCTGCCCTGCCCTTCTGCCGGTCTCCCGCACGTTGCTGAGCCTTTGCCACGACTTTGGTACGGTAGTTCTCGAGGAAGTCCGGTCGTTCGGTGTCGACGAACGCGCCCACCATAATCTTTCCGCCCAGAGTGATCTCCGCATCTTTAGGGTCCGCTCCGTTCCTGACTTCCGACATCTCTCTATACAATCGCATTTCGTCAAGGCCCGAGCCGATCTTGTTCGGCCGCCCGTACCCGATGGGACAGGGGGCTATCGCTTCAATAAAGGTTAGACCCTTCTTCTCGAAAGTGCGGCAAATGGAATCCACAAGTTGACGAGGATGGTATGTCGTCCATCGCGCCACGTAAACCGCGCCCGATGCATGAGCCAGATGGGGCAGGTTAAAGCCGGGCTCCGCGTTTCCCAGCGGTGTGGTCGAGGTCTTGGCTTCCAGTGGCGTGGTTGGCGCTACCTGGCCTCCGGTCATCCCGTAGTTGAAGTTGTTTACACAAAGCACTTTCAGGTCAATGTTTCGCCTGGCAGCATGTATTAAATGATTGCCGCCGATAGCGAAGAGATCGCCGTCACCCGAAAAGACCGTCACTTTGAGGTTGGGTTTTGCCAAGACGAGGCCTGTCGCAAACGGAAGAGCCCTACCGTGAGTCGTGTGGTAAGTATCCATTTCCAAATAGCCTGCCACACGACCTGTGCAGCCTATACCGGACACCACCGCGCATTCGTCCACCGAGAGCCCCTTACGGCGCACTGCTTCGATAAAGCACGTGAGCACTACACCCAGACCGCAGCCGGGGCACCAGATGTGAGGAATTCTCCCCGGTTTCAGAAACTTGTCGTCCGGGTGCAGACCGTGATCCTTCTCGATGGCCCTGTCCATAGCCTCTTTATCAAAAGGTTGAAGCTCTCTAAGAATCGTTTCCATGGATTGTCCGTCCCTCTAAACTCTGCGATGTACGTCCCCGAGACGTCATAAATACCGCCCCACGGCTTCCTCTATTTCTCCCGGCGTATGCATCGAGCCACCCATGATGGCCATGAGCACCACTTTCGCCTTTCGTCCGGCGGTTCGTTCGACTTCATAAGCCATCTGTCCGTAATTGATCTCCGGAACCACAAAAGTTTTGATCCGTTCAGCGAGATTCCGGATCAGATTCGAGGGGAAAGGCCACGCGGTAATCAACCTCAGAAGGCCCGCTTTGAACCTACGTTTTCTCATGTTCTCCACGGCCTGCCGGGCCGCTCGGGAAGTGCAACCGTAGGCTACAATCGCCACTCGAGCGTCTTCCAGGCCAATCATCTCGACCTGGATGATTTTGTCTGCATTTTTCCGGATCTTATTTACGATGTGCCGAATATTGCGTTCCTGCACTGCATCGGTAATTACCGGGTACCCGCGTTCGTCATGGGTGAGGCCCGTTACGTGGACATGAAATCCGTCTCCCGCCATAGCCATGGGAGCAGGGTACGGGCCGGAAGAGTCAAATGGTAGATAATCGCCTCGTGCCTGCGAAGGCTTGGGACGTTCGACTATCTTCAGCTTGTCCCGGTGGGGGATGACAACTTTTTCGGTTGTGTGGCCGACCACTTCGTCGGTCATCACAAAGACGGGTTGCCTATAGATTTCCGCCAAATTGAATGCCTGCACGGTCAGGTCGAAGCACTCTTGCGGAGACGCCGGAACCAGGGCTATGCAGCCATAATCGCCATGAGATCCCCACCGTGCCTGCATCATGTCGGCCTGTCCCACCAGAGTGGGCAGTCCTGTGGAAGGACCGGCACGCTGAACATCGACGACTACGCACGGAGTTTCGGTCATCATGCCCAGACCGATGTTCTCCATCATCAGCGAGAAGCCCGGCCCGGAAGTGGATGTCATGGACTTCACACCGCCCCATGATGCGCCAAGGATCGCGGCCATGGACGCGATCTCATCCTCCATCTGGATGTATACACCACCCACCTCCGGCAGTCTGCGGGCCATACTTTCGGCCACTTCCGTTGCAGGGGTGATCGGATATCCTGCGAAGAAGCGGCAACCCGCGGCCAATCCGCCTTCCGCGCAGGCTGCATCGCCGTGAATGAAGTGTTCTCCGGTTAGAATATCTCTGGGGACCATCTGATTTTCCTGGATGTATTCACGGTCTTGTGTTCCAAACTCATTCCCGCGTTGGCGGGAGCAGACAGACAACTTGCTATCAGCATTTTCTTAACAGTTCTCGAAAACAATTTCCGATTGTCCATGCTTGTGATTCCGGCGAAAGCCGGAATCCTGCAGTGGCACCCAAACGATGATTCCAAACTGTTGGGGCCAAGTCGAAAAAGACCGAACTTTTGACAATTGCTACATGCTCCAGTGAGGGACGGAACCACGCTGACAATCTCCCTTTTCACTTCTTCAGATATCTTCTGTCCTTCCGGGAGTACCGTTCCGTGACCTTTCGTATATCCTGTTCCGTAATCTTTTTGGCCTCTTTCAATTCCGTAAAAATGGCGAATTCCGGACAAATCAGACTGCAAAGGCCGCAATCCACACAATCTTGAGCAAGAAACACCAGTTCCGGCGGGTGATAGCCCTTGGAATTAAAAGACTTACTCTCTTTCAAACATCCGTTGGGGCAGAATTCGATGCAAAATCCGCAACCTTTGCACCGATTCTCTATAATTCGAACGTCACCCTGTGGGATCGAATGAGCTTCAGCATCTAAAGGTAGTCGCCATAGTTTCACGTCATTTACTCCGAAATAGGCAATCGAATCTGCCTATATTACGTTCTCTGGCCGGAAGAGTTACGCAGCCATGCGTTAAAATCCTAATCTAGCCCTCTCCTGTCCTCCCGTTTACAGTAGGACCGGCGTCTCGCCGGTCCAGGCAGATGACCGGCAAGATGCCGGTCCTACCAATTTCCCTCCTTGACCAGGGGGGTTAGGAGACGCGGAACCACGGCCTGCCGTCAAAGGCTAGGATTCAAGCCGCAGCAGGAAAACTCACCGGCCGGACCAGGATACGCAAAGATACGGACCGATGAATGATCAATTCTTGTCGCAGTGCTCTTGCAGTCTGCCCAGACTGCTAGCGCGCGCGGCTTCAACCGCCACCACCACCCCCACGGGAACTCTGCGGCGAGGTGTCAGCAGTCTGAATCCATTTCAGTTGCACATTCTTCTTTGGCGGAGCTTCCATACGCACTGAGCTTCTCTTGGCCGAAGCCAGCCTGTCTCTGTCTTCCTTCAATTGCTCCTCGGCTTTGGCCATCAGGTCGGTTGCCTTTGCCTTTATATCGTCATCAGGGTTCAGCCTCAGGCACATTTTGCAGTGCTGGATGGTCGCGTGGTGCAGGCCGCTGTTGAATCGTGCGGCCGCGGCATTCAGCAGATAGAGCGGTAACCTCTCTATTTCCGCGGCCTTCTCAAACTGAGAAAATGCCTCCCCGTACTTCCCTTCTCCAAAATATGTAAGCCCGATGTAAAAAATAGCTTCGTGGTCTTTCGGATTTATAGCTGTCGCTGCCAAGAGGTCGGTACGTGCCTCGGCGTATTTTTTCATCCGGTAATAAGTGAGCCCTCTGTTGAAAAGAGTTTTCTGCATTTTCGGATTTATTTCAAGGGCCTTGGAATAGTATTTCGCCGCCTCTTGATAGTTGTTGGCTGTGTAAGCCTCTTTCCCCTTGCTATTCCATTCCTCCGCGGAATCAGCCCAGATCGCGCGGACGGAGAGCCCAATCAAGACGACCGCAACAGCCATGATCACGAGCGATTTTCTCATAATCGGCCCCCTATTGTCCCTCACGGAAAATGCTGTTCAAGAAATCGCAGGCGTTATTGTAGCACAAACTAATAATCTCGGAAAGCCGGCTATCCGGTTCCGCCCGGTCACGGCATCCTACGCGGGCTCTTAAACACCTATGAAATGCACCTTCCATTCGCTTACTCCTATAAGCTGTGTTGGACGGTGGGACGAGACTCCTGCAATCGCCTTTTTCTCAAGAACTCCACTAGGCAAAACACATTGACGATCACCAAGCAAAGTAGAAAGCTGTAAATGTAACACTTATCCAGGGTATCGCTATGTATATAAGGTGCCATGATCAGTGCGATTGATCTTCGATTTGCAAGAAAATTGACGGTGATGTGCCATACAATGGGACCGTAAAGAGATTTACTCCTTGTATAGAGGCAATAGAGCAAAAAATTAAAAAAGAACATACCGAAGGTTGGTCACCTCATAGTGTGAGTGCGATAGGACCACCGTTAGAGAAAGAAGGCCTATTGACTTCCATCTTCCTATTCTTCTGGCCACAGGGGTATACGCAACCCCTCGAAACAATATCTCTTCCAGAACTGGCCACAGGAAAATGGTTACCACGAGACCAAGCGTCACAGCTATCATTAGATTCATGTCTGGACTGGTAGTGTTAGTTGATATTGCTGGATGTTTGTAATCAGTAATTACAAGTAATAGGACTATCACCGCAATATTCAAATGGATAACTCCGCTGTTCCAAAATTTCGCCTTGTCCAGCCCTAAAACAGTCCTACGGATTTCATGTGGTTTCTTAATGACCCAGTAATATATTGCATATGTTGCAATAAAGGCCAGACCCCCGGAGGTCATACAAAACCACAGGAGCCAGTAATCCGACATTCTGTCTAAAAGTAGATGATATATAATTGATTGCAGGTAGCTAAGAAGGGCAATAGGCACTATGAGCTTATAGGCATCACTTAACTCCCAATTCTGGGTGTCAAAAAAAGGATCATCAAGAGGGTTCGGGTGTCGAACTCGAGCTATGGCAATCAAAATGCCGATCAACGCAATTACCTTTGCGGTCGCTATAATCACAGCCTGCATAATGACTTCCGTTTAGGCCGCCTGACTTACACATTGCGCGTTAGGGCTATTCCACTGTACATGAGGAATGACGAGTCGCCTTGTTTGCAACTTTCGTGATTTGCTCCCCGAGAGACGCCGCTGCTTCTACCATATCAGCCATCCCAGTAGAGCCAAAACCACGACCACGTGCAGCCATAATTCTGTGGTCTCGGGAATGCGTTGAGCTTCATGAAAAATCTCCAATCCGTATCCGCTCAGCGGGAACCGGCCACGGCTGAGGAAGAATTCATGTTGACAGAGACATTTTCGACGCTTTTGCGGTGTGTCCGGCCATCGATCGGATGAGGAACTGCCTCCCTCGAATTAGCTTCGGATGGCATTTGCGGTTTTGATATGGATAACCAAGGCGCCCATGCATCGAGTCGCTTTGGACCGACCCCGGGGACCTGGCGAAGGTCCGCGAGGCTGGAGAACCCGCCCAGCTTTTCTCTTTGGAGGACGATCTTCTTTGCCAGACCCGGACCTATGCCCGGAACTGCTGTCAAATCTTTTTCGGTTGCGGAATTAAGGTCCACCTGTTTGCCCGCGCAGACCAGATGCGCTCCCTGGACCTTTGCAAAGTTAATTCGTGCAGAATTCTTCTGAAGCGTGATGCTCGTGCCGCATGGGACGAGGATGGCCTGATCTGCTACCCCCTCCGGGAGGTTGATCTTAAAGCGTTCCAGAAGCTGATGAAGGGTCTGGGGCTGTTCGGCAAACACGGTGCCCAGACAGACGTTTTCGTCAAGAACCTCGTAGACGCAGTCCCCGCGATATTCGGGAGAGGCATCCGTTCGTGAACGGAAGAATTCCGCTACCGGCGTGAAAAATTCGAACAAGAGGACCGAGATTCCGATAACTATCAGTCCGTAAAGCGGACCCGCGGAAAACCGGCTGTCAGAATTCTCATTCACCGATTACGCATCCAGTCTTTTTGGAGCTTGTAGTCGATACTGTCTACGAGAGCGTCCCATGCCGCCTGAATGACATTCTCATTGAATCCGACGGTCCACCAGACATCTTCTCCGTCCGTGGATTCTATCAACACCTGGACGGTCGCACCTGTGCCGGAAGTGCCCTCCAAGACACGGACCTTAAAATCCGTCAGCCTGACTTGACTTACTCCCGGAAAGAAGGACCTAAGCGCACTCCTGAACGCGTTGTCCAAAGCGTGAACAGGACCGTTGCCCTCTGCCGCGGAGAACTCCATTTCGTCTCCCACGACAACGCGAATGACAGCGTCAGAATAGGTTTTGGTATCGCCTTCTCGTTTCACATTGGTGACGTGAAATCCGTGCAGAGTAAAAAACTTTTTGTGGAGCCCCAGCATCCTCTTCATCAGCAGCTCAAACGAGCCCTCAGCCACATCGAAGTGTGCGCCTCGCGCCTCAAGATATTTGATCGTGTCCAGGATCTCTGGCACCCTCGGATCATCCGGTTGAAGGTCAATTCCGTATTGCGCCGCTTTTTGGAATACCGCTGCGCGGCCTGCCTGCTCGGAGACCGGAAAGCTACGGCTGTTGCCCACGAGATCCGGATCAATGTGTTCATAGGCGACCGTGTTCTTGACCACCGCGCTGGTATGCAATCCGCCTTTGTGAGCGAATGCGGCCGCGCCGACATATGGCTGAGACTTGTTCGGGGTCCGATTAGCCATCTCATCTACGAATTCCGAAACGTGTTTGAGCAACCGCAGCCTGTCCGGGCCAGGATCGATCTTGCCGAGCTTCAGCGCCAGAGCCGCGATGATTGAAATTAGATTGGCATTGCCGCATCTCTCGCCGATTCCGTTGATTGTTCCTTGAACGTGAACCGCGCCTGCCTGCACGGCCACTAAAGTGTTCGCTACAGCGGTCCCGGAGTCATCGTGCGCGTGAATCCCCAAAGGCGTTTTCACGTGCGCGGCGACGTGCTTGATAATTTCGCTTACATCCCAGGGCATGGTGCCGCCGTTGGTGTCACATAGCACCAGGAGGTCCGCGGCGGCGGATTCGGCCGCGTGCAACGTTGCCAGGCTGTACTCGGGGTCCCTTTTGAAGCCGTCAAAAAAGTGTTCCGCGTCGAAGATAACCTTCGAGAAATGTGGTCTCAAGAACGCTAACGTGTCCCTGATCATTTCAATATTTTTCTCCAGGGGCACGGCAAGGATGTCTTTAACATGAAGGTCCCAGCTCTTGCCGACAATTGTAACAATAGAAGTCCCGGTCTCAACAAGGCCCGCGATCTGCGGATCAGTCTCCGGTGACAGATCCGCTCGGCAGGTGCTGCCAAAAGCAACGAGTATAGCGTGCTTGAAATGAAGATTTCGGGCCGTATTGAAGAACCGCCGGTCTTTTGGGTTCGAACCGGGATATCCGCCCTCAATAAGGTCAATACCTAGTTCATCGAGCTTTTGAGCTATTCTGAGCTTATCTTCGAGCGAAAAGGTGATCCCCCATGTTTGGGAGCCGTCTCTGAGTGTTGTGTCGTACAATTCAACAGAGTCCACAAATTTTCTCCGGAAGCTGAAAAACAGCTTTTATGGTGATTTAAGCGCGGTCGGAAGCGCGCAGTTTAATGTATTAAGAAGCTTTCTCCAGCTCAAAACAATCGTGTAGCGCCCGCACCGCAAGTTCCGCGTATTTTTTGTCAATAACACATGAAATGTTAATTTCTGAAGTGGAAATCATTTGTATATTTATGCCTTCGCGGGAAAGGGCGGAGAACATCTTGGCAGCGACTCCGGAATGAGAGCGCATGCCTGCTCCGATTATAGAGACCTTGGCGATATCATTAGACCCAAAAACATCTTTTGCGCCGAGATTTTCTCGAATTCCCAGGCAAATTGTCAGTCCTTTCGTCAGGTCTGCCGCTGGGATAGTAAAGGTAAGATCAGTAATCCCTTCCGCACTGGAGTTCTGAATGATCATATCCACTACCACATTAGCTTCGGCTAACGCGGAAAAGATCTGAGAGGCGATCCCCGGCCTGTCCGGAACAGACGCGAAGGTTATCTTGGCTACTTTAGTATCGCAAGTTACTGCCCTGACGGACTCTTTTTCCATTTCAACACTCTCCTCCGTGACCAAGGTCCCTTCATTGTCGTTGAAGCTTGACCGAACAATGATGGGGACATGATAACGCATTGCGAATTCCACTGCCCGTGTGTAAAGGACTTTGGCCCCGAGCGACGCCATTTCCAACATTTCTTCATATGCTACCTTGTGCAGCTTTCGAGCCTTGCCGGTGATGTTCGGGTCAGCGGTGTAGACTCCGTCGACATCGGTAAAGATCTCACACAGGTCTGCTTTGAGGGCTGCCGCGACCGCGACGGCGGACGTGTCGGAACCGCCTCTGCCTAAAGTGGTAATGTTCCCTTGCTCATCCACCCCTTGAAAACCGGCGACCACGACAATGCGCCCATCTTTCAGGTCGGCCGTCATGGCCTCAGTCCCGGTCTTGTCTATCCTTGCAGCGCCAAAAACACTGTCGGTAATTATAGGGATCTGCCAGCCACAATACGAACGGGCTCTGTAGCCCATGATTTCCAGAGTAATGGCCAGCAGGGACACAGTTACCTGTTCCCCGGTCGATACAAGCGCATCCAGCTCCCTCTCGTTCGGGGTCGGGGTCACCTTCTTGGCCAGATTTATCAGTCGGTCCGTCTCACCGGCCATCGCAGACACGACCACCACCATGTCGTTTCCCTGGTTTTTGCCGGCAGCCACCTTGCGAGCAACATTGGCGATTCGCTCAAGATCACCGACGGAGGTACCGCCATACTTTTGCACGATCAGAGCCATAAGCTCCTCTCCTCTGACAATGCTTTATATCACGCGAATGTAGGCCTATTGCGCCACATCCCGAGGACATGTTCGATTCGCTCATTCCAAGCGCCGTCTTCGCGCCACACCAGCCGAAACCGCCGTAAGTTTTCATAATTGCAGTAGGTTATGAAAACCGACAAAGGATCTTCGTTGAAACCCGCGATCTTCTCAGCCCACTCTACAATAAGAGCTGCCCCACCGTCCAGCGCATCTTCCAGTCCGATTCCCTCCAGATGCTCGGGATTTATCCTGTACAGGTCTGCATGGCATACCTGGAATTTTCCGTCAAAACAATTAATCAGTGTAAACGTGGGGCTCACCACTTCGTCAGGATTGACGTCCACGGCTGCCGAGACCATTCCTTTTGCCAGTCTTGTCTTGCCTGTTCCAAGTTCACCAATTAATAAGACCACATCGCGGGGCCTAAGCAATCCACCTATAGCGCCACCCAAGCGAAGCGTTTCCTCTTCAGATGAAGTCATAATTTCAAATTCTTTTGTCATCACACTGATTCTCTGAGTTCTGCAGAGAACAATAGCCACGAATAATCTTATTTTCCGTTTCTCGCAACCCTTTCATAGCAAATTCGTTCGCTTAATTCTCGGTTAAGCCATACGTCGGTTTGCGGAAATCCTTGTGTATCCCGGTAGTTTATGCTACTGCTTTTCGTGTTTTGGCAATTCCGGGAGACTGTTTGGCTGAAAGTCCGGATTGCGCTTGGTAGAGTGTTGCTCGATCTATGGATTTTATTAAGTCTCTTCCCGCGATTTCTGCTGAGCATCGTCGAAAGACAGGGCTGCCGTTTGTAACGCTTAGTTATGCGCAGAGCCTTGACGGGAGTATTGCCGTCAAGCGAGGGGCAGCTCTCGGTCTGAGCGGATCGGAATCTCTCAGGCTTACACATCGGCTGAGGGCCCGTCATGATGCAATACTCGTGGGTATAGGCACTGTGCTTTCTGATAATCCCAGGCTCAATGTGAGGCTCGTAGATGGTGAAAGCCCGCGGCCTATTGTCGTGGATAGCCGGCTGCGCATCCCTTTGGATTGCAAACTCCTTCATGAAAATAGCGTGACGCCCTGGGTAGCGGCAACTGAGGAGCACGCGGTGGGGCGCCGCAAAGCTCTGGAAGCTTCAGGAGCCAATATCCTGACATTTCCGTCGGATGGGAATGGTCAGGTGGATTTGCCTTCGATGTTAAGAACACTAAGTGATATGGGGATCACCAGTATTATGGTGGAAGGCGGCTCTCGGATCATCACGAGTTTTCTTCTCGGACGATTGGTGAATTACCTTGTGTTGACGATCGCTCCTGTGCTGGTGGGCGGGTTGCACGGGGTCTGTGACCTGGGCAAAGACCTGCGGAATTTGCCGACATTGAGTCATTTGAGCCATGAGTGGCTTGGAAAAGATCTCATATTGTGGGGCGATCTCACCTGAACATGGAAGGTCCGGCGCTTCAATTCAAGGAACCATATCGAGTCGAGGTTCTGCAAGAGCCTACGCTGCCTCCGGGTCCTGAACAAGTACTAGTAAAGACCGTTCTTTCGGCAATCAGTCCCGGTACCGAGCTTTTGGTTTACAGAGGCCAGTGGCCCCGCGATCTGCCCGTGGATGCCACAATTCCAGCCCTCGCCGGTGAATTCGGCTACCCTCTAAAATACGGCTATGCATCGGTCGGTAGAATTATCGAGATTGGGACCCATGTCGAGTCTGCCTGGCTGAACAGACTGGTATTCGCGTTCAATCCTCACCAAGCCTATTTCCTATCTTCTCCGGAGCAGTTGGTGCCGTTGCCTGATTTGATGCTCCCGGACGACGCCGCATTTCTACCGAGTATGGAAACGGCCGTCAGCCTTCTTATGGACGGTCGGCCGGTTATTGGGGAACGTGTCGCGGTCTTTGGTCAAGGCGTTATAGGATTGTTGACCACCGCTTTGCTGGCCCGGCTCCCTCTCGCACGCCTGGTGACTTTGGACAGGTATGCATATCGCCGTGAGAGGTCCCTGGAAATTGGCGCAGATACCGCGCTGGATCCTGGTGAACAGGGAGTCCTGGAACGACTCCGGGAGCCCTTGAACGTGGATTGCTCGGAAAGCGGGTTTGACTTGACTTACGAGCTTTCCGGCAATCCGGAAGCTCTGGATTCGGCAATAGCCGTTACCGGGTACTCGGGACGCGTGGTGATCGGTTCCTGGTACGGCGCGAAAAAGTCCACGGTAGAGCTCGGAGGTCACTTTCACAGGGGTCGCATTCATATTATCAGTTCCCAGGTGAGCAGACTGGCTCCTGAGTTTAGCGCTCGTTGGACAAAGTCTCGTCGTCTCCAGCTTGCTCTGAAACTGATCTCCGACGTGCATCCGTCAAACTTGATCACCCACCGGTTTCATATCTCGCGGGCATCGGAAGCTTATGCACTTCTTCACGAGCATCCGGATCAGGCATTTCAGGTAGTTTTCGTATACGAGGATTCATGATGAGCACATTACGCGGGGAACCGGTATACGCCGTGGCGGTTGAGCGTGATTTTATTGCCAGGCATTGGCTATTCGGAGGCGACTGGGGTGCGGAGAACGAGCTTCATTCGCATCACTACAAGATAGAAGTTCAATTGGAAGGATCGGACCTTGATCGTCACGGCTATCTTGTGGACATCGTTGACATCGAGTCCAACCTCGACGAACTGGTAGCATACTACCGGGATCGCACTCTGAACGATTTGCCTGAGTTCAAAGATCTGAATCCGAGTATAGAACGTTTGTCGAAACTCTTCTGTGAAGCCCTATTCGAGCGCGTCCGAACGTCCAATGTTAGCGCCATCGTCGTTAAAATCTGGGAAAATAAGATCGCCTGGGCTTCTTATCGCCGAGAACGCCGTTGAAGCTGGGGCTTATTATTTATGGAAGCCTGGAGACGGTTTCCGGTGGTTTTCGGTACGACCGGACTCTCATGGAATATCTGAGATCCAGGGGAGACAGTGTGGAGATCTTTTCGCTCCCCTGGCGTAATTACAGCCGCCATCTCTTGGATAACTTCTCTGCCGGTTTGTTCCATTCTCTGGCCCGCGCGAACCTCGATGTGCTGATTCAGGACGAGCTCAACCATCCTTCACTGTTCAGGCTAAATCGAAAACTCAAGGAGCACGCTGCCTATCCGCTGGTTTCCATCGTGCATCATCTCAGGTCACGCGAATCCAGACCGGAGTGGCAAAACAAATTGTATAGTATGGTGGAACGGGAATATCTGAGGAGTGTGGACGGCTTCATTTTCGTGAGTCGCACCACCAGCTCCGACGTGAGGGCGTTGACGGAACGAGAAGCGCCATCGGTTCTTGCTTATCCCGGTCGAGATTCAGTCAATGCGGCAATGACTACGGACCAAATCAAAATGCGTTCTTTCCAAAAGGATGCACTGCGTATTCTATTTGTGGGGAGCTTAATCCAGCGCAAGGAGCTCCACAGTCTAATTATGGCCCTGGCTGATATTCCCGGAGACATTTGGCGCCTTGATGTGGTGGGCAGCCTGACGACCGACAGAGGCTATGTGTCGGGAATAAGACAACTTGTCGAAAAGCTCAAATTGTTCGATCAAGTTTCTCTTTTGGGCATCCTCACCAGCGAAGAGCTGGGGAGATATTACGCGAGGAGCCAACTGCTTGCGGTCCCGTCTTCCTACGAGGGATTCGGGATGGTCTATCTGGAGGGTATGGGATTCGGACTCCCGTCCATTGCGTCCACCGCGGGAGCGCCCCATGAGATCATCACTCATGGTCGAGACGGGTTTCTGGTACGGCCGGGTAACGTCTCCGCCATAGCAGACCACATTATGGAACTTTGCAGAAATAGGGAAAAATTGTTTCACATGAGCTTGAACGCTCTCGAACGATACCAGCGACATCCCACATGGGATGAATGCACAGCCAAGATCGCAGATTTCTTGGAATCGATGGTGAATTAGGACATGCCAGCAGCCGACGAATATAGTTTCACCCGATATCTATCCGCGAAGAAGGCCATAGATGACAGGAGCCTTAACAGCCAGGTCCGGCAAAGCCTCGCCCGCGCGGTCTCGACCATGCGCCCCGCAGGCCCTCTTCGGGTCCTTGAGATCGGGGCAGGGATAGGCACGATGGTTGAAAGGGTCATCGAGTGGGGTCTTTTCGGTCAAGGCGTTTACACAGCCATCGATTCGGAATCGAAAAACATCGCTGAAGCAACTTCCAGAGTGCCGTCATGGGCCCGGGCACAGGGCTACAGCGTTAAGATTGAAGCAAACGGACAGATTCGAATAACCGCTCCTGGCAAAGATCTCCTGGTCAGGTTACAAGTTGCGGATGTTTTCGAATTCACAGCACATGTTTCCGAAAAAGGTCAATCGGACGTCCTCATTGCCAATGCTTTTCTGGATCTGATCGACGTTCGTTCGAGCTTGTCGGACATTTTGTCACCCCTGGCGGCCGGCGGCCTTTTCTACTTCACCATAACTTTTGACGGCGCCACGATATTTCAGCCGGAAATAGATCCGGATTTGGACGCGAAAATCGAAGCCCTGTATCACGAAACTATGGACCGTAGGATCGTCGGAAGCAAACCGTCCGGGGACAGTCGCGCGGGTCGTCACTTTTTCGAGCAAATCAGGGGCATCGGCGCGGAGATTTTGGACGCAGGCTCCTCCGATTGGCTGGTATTTGCGGGGCCGAACGGCTATCCGGACGATGAAGCATACTTCCTCCATTTCATAATTCATACTGTGGGTTCTGCCCTGAGAGGCACGCCTGATTTGGATCCGGAGCGTTTCAGCGCCTGGCTTCAGCAGCGCCATGCTCAGGTGGACCAGGGGACGCTCGTGTACATAGCCCACCAACTCGATTTTCTTGGGCGGGTCCCGTAAGAAGCGACGTCAATTCATGTCAGATTGCCGGTTCGCTGACAGCGAAATCTTATCCTGAACGCATACGCCTTCGAGCCGACACCGGGGCCTTTTCGCCGCATAGTGCGCGAGTGTAATAAGTGATATGATGAACAATTGTAAGTTTTAGTTGTCAGGCAGTCTTGCCAAATTCGTGGATCTGTCGGCGTTACCGTTCGTTGTGAGGAATCTGTAGATGTGGTCCAAAAATCCCATCCCAGCGAGGTTTCCTGAAGACCGCCCTCTGGACTGGGATGTGGGATTGTGGTGGGTATTGCACGTCAAGCCGAACTGCGAGAAGATGACCGCAGCCTACCTCCTCAATCGCAACATAGGCTACTATTTTCCTCTCTACGAGAAACGCACCAGGGTCGGCTATTTTCGCAGAATCAGGACAACCGTGGTCCCCCTGTTCAGGGGGTATTTGTGCTTTGCTCTGGAGAAAGAAAGGCACAACCTACTTTATGATTCGAAAAAGCTCGTACGGATCATCAAGGTTGACGATCAGGAAGGTTTTGTCAATGAGCTCAACGCGGTTGCCAAAGCCGTGGAAACCGGTGACGAGCTCTTCGTGCGGCCGGGAGTGGTCCCCGGCAAGAAAGTATATATCGCTTCAGGCCCTCTGGAAGGTACCGAAGGAGTCGTAGTTGGCGGCAGAACAAAGCAACTTGCCCTTTCTGTTCAAATGTTCAATCAGAGTGTCCTTGTGAAGCTGGACCCTTTCACCAAAGTCGAAGCTCTGTAATACGAGAGCACTTCGGGTCGGGTGCTTAAGGCTTGCGGCAAGATTTCAATCCCTCAAAAAAGATCCTGTTTGAAGGTAGGGGGCAACAGTTTCGGTCTGATCACCGGCTGGGAGCTATTCTGGAGACAGCGTCCATTATTCCGGAACCCAACTGCTGAAAATCTTGCCCCAACTGCCCGAGAAACGAAGAAGCCGGCGCAGGCGTCTGCGGTTCCACAGGGGGCTGTTGGGGAACTCGGCTTGGCCTGGTTCCGCCGAAAGAGTCCAGAATGAAGCCCGTAATCGGATCCCGCGGCCTCAGAGGCTGTGCGGACGGCAGACCAGTTCCCCCCCCAGGCGATCCGGAAGGGCTTCCCTGAACTGCGCCCGGTGAACCCGGTATCCTCGCCCACACGCTGCCGGTCGAATCCGGAACCGGAGATGGCTGGCCGCCTATAATTCGCGAGGGAGAGTAAGGCATGGCCGGGGGCAGAGGCGGCAAGCTAGCCGCAGGTGGGGTCCCCGGGCTCGCTCCCGATGGAGCAACAGGAGAAACAGGCTGTGGTGGCACTGTGACCGGTTTTGTTCCGGGCGGGGTCGTACTACCAGGGAGCGGCTGAGCCACCTGCCCCGGTGTCGGGCTATAAGGCTTGGGTTGTCGAGGGATTGTGGTTGATCCTGCTGACCGCGCCGGTCCCGGCTTCTTCTTGCCTGCTGTTGCCTTAGAAGAGGTCGAAGGACGCGGGTGGACCAAAGATTGGCTAGGACCTGAATCACTGGCAGGCGAAGGCGCCTGAAGCACGGCTTGAGCAAGCATTGTAGGCCGCTGATTCTCTCTCCGGCCCTCCAACGAAGGAGGAGCGGCCGCTGACTTCGGCGAATATGCCACCGTAGATCCTTGAGAACCACGGTCCAAGTTGGTCTTCCAATTGGAAGGCGCGCCTGGGTTCCCGGACCCAGCCAATGAAACGGGATTTGGCGTCGGAGTATTCCGAAAATCCTGGGGATTCTCGGCAATAGCCCCAACCGGAGGCCCAAGCAACGACTCCAAGAATTGGGACAATACCGGCTGTTCCCAGTTGACCAGCCCCACGGCATTACCCAAAATTCTGCCATTCCGATCAATTACGTAAGTAGTTGGGACTCCAGGAATTTCATAGATAGCCTCTTGTTTGGAATTCACTACGAAGCTCGTAGACGCCCCCGAACCGAGTATCTGTTTTTGCAGGGATAGACGATTATCCGGGTCAAAAGCGAACTTGAAACTGAACCCGCCTGCACGGCAGTATGACTGCTGTTGATCGCATTCGTCCACCAGATTTACCGCAACAACTTCGAGGCCCCGGCTCGCATATTTCCGAAAGATTCTTTCTAGAATCGGCTTTTCGACGGAACATGGAGGGCAGTCGATTTTCCAAAAATTTAGAAGCACCACTTTTCCGCGGAGTGAGGAGAGACTAAGTGATCGGCCCTGCAGGTCTCTCAGAGGCATATCATTTGCCGGCCAGGGTGCAGGGTAAAGAGAAAAGTTGAGTTCTTTCAACTGTTCGGGCAGAGCTGCCGCGGCGAGTCCATGACAGATGAAGACAATCACTATAATGAGAACCCAAGCGGTTCGGTAGCCGCGCATGAAGCCCTTCCTGGAGAAAAAGCTCACAAAACAATTAAATAATATATCAAAATCTCCAATGTTTCAAGGGTTTCCGCGAAAGACTTCGTCTTCTTGCTTTTTTTTTGGCGTTGTCATATAACGCGCATCGTCCGGGGTGGCAAGGCGATCGCCGGCGTCAAAAGCGCGGGAGGAAAGTCCGAACTCCGCAGGGCAGGATGCCGGGTAACACCCGGTGAGGGTGACCCCAAGGAAAGTGCCACAGAAAGCAAACCGCCTCCACAGCGCTGGGGGCAAGGGTGAAACGGTGAGGTAAGAGCTCACCGGTTCTCGTGGTAACACGGGAAGCCAGGCAAACCCCATCCGGAGCAAGACCAAATAGGGAAGCGCTTGAGGATGGCCCGTCCAATGCTTCCGGGTAGGTCGCTTGAGGCGGCGGGTGACCGCCGTCCTAGAGGAATGGTCGCCACCCGGTTTTTCGGGAACAGAATTCGGCTTATTGCCACCCCGGACCTCAGAAAAGGGGGCTAAAATGCCTGCATCACCCACGGGTGAGAACGAAGCGAAGAAGCGGAAAAAGGCCGCGGACCTCAACGAAGAGACAAAAAGACCGCAACCGCTATGGTTCAAGGCGGCGGTCCCGGCAGTAATTCTGGGCGCGATAGTCATCGTGGCGGCCGCTCTGGGAGGGTTCTCTCCCCTTCTTCGTATGGCAGGATTGCTAAGTCCCGCAAAGGAGTCGCCCCCTCTAGCAATTAAAGCGCCCACCGGTCATGAGTCATCGCCTGACACAACCTTACGAACTGAGGAGGCCACGTCTGTTGATCCGTCCAAGGCGCGGCTCCCTCTCCTTGAAAAGCCGGTCCTTCTTGAAGGAAAAGTGGCCCCGGAATCTTCTACCGGAACCTCCGAATCAAGCCCCCGTGGCCGCGAACGGGCGAGTCCTCGCGAACCGGGTTTAGCGCCTGATGCCCCCAAGGCAGGAGAATCCCCAGCCATAGTGGCGAGACAACCCGCCTCCGTTACAGCTTCTCGGACGGAGTCACCGGCAAAACCTTCGAGTGAACCGACCCAGAAGGAATCCGCGTCCAAGGAAAAAGACAGATCTGTTACCGGCCCATCATCCGGGACCGCAAGTGTCGAAGAATCCGAGGGGAAAGACAAGAAAGGAAAAGAGCCTGAAACAGCTCCTTCCCCTAGGGTCCCTCCGCCGCTCTCGCCTCGGAAAACAACTCTGGAGCAGGAAGATCACAGCCGCGCCGAGCAGTTCCAGTTGCCCGGCTCTCTAATCATCAAGATACATAATTACGCTGGAGTTGTCCCCAAATGGGGACTGATGGTGATACTCGACGATTCAGCCCACATGGCCCGAAGGGCGAAAACTTGGAATCCCAGCCGGCTTCAAGTGGCTAAGAGTTTGATTGGCAAGCTCCCAAACGCGGTCACGCCCGGCTCGAAAATAGCAGTTCGGGATTTTCTTTGCGGAAAATCGGAAAAGAAGCCAAAGCCCTCAGCGAGTCATTGCTTGAGCCACGTCCTTTACGACTGGGCCGAATCGCCTTTTAGCGACCTCGCTGAAAAAGTGGGACAATCCAGCTCTGGCGGACCGAACAATCCATGCGCGGCTGCGGCCTACTCCTTGAAGAAAGATTTCAGCAACATCGGCGGTTTGACACCTCGCATTCTGTTACTAACTGACGGCGCGGCCATATGCAATTACATGGAAATCCTCAATGCGATAGACGAACAAGGAGGTAGAGACAGGGTAAGGGTGGACGTCTTGGCATTGGGTATTGCCAAGAAACGTCAGAAGCCGTATTCCACATTAACGGGTAGGACTAACGGCTTCTTCTTCAAAATTGACAAACCTTCCGATGCGGATGGAGCGGCCGGCCGTTACGAAAAAATCCTGAAGACCCGAACTATGGAGACAATCGAGATTCGGGGGGACAGGGTCACCTTCACCACGACTCCCGGACAACAGGTCACTCTGGTTCCGGGATCTTACTCGGTTGTGCTTCCTGTGGTTGCCGGTATCCATCCTTCCAAAAGGAGGATCGAGAACGTAAAGATCAGCTCCGGCCACCGTACCGAGATAGAAGTAAAAAAAGGTCGGCCGACTGTTAAAATCCTTAAGGAAGAAACTCGACCACAATAAATTTTGTTGCTAGTTACTATTAGAGGCTCTCAGCTTCGGCGTCCTGATCGTCTTCCGGGTTTTGTTTCTCTCCGTGCATTCTGGCTAATTTTGCGCCAAGACTGAGGGCTTTCTTGTTGAGGTCCTCCGTTCCGGGCGGAACTCGAGTTAGCAGAGCTTTCTCCAGCGCTCGTCGCGTTACGATGCCTGCCACCTCCGAAATTGCTCCCAGCGCCACTATGTTGGCCACCATAATCCTCTTTAACTTGTCTCTTGCAGTTGCGGTAAACGGGAGAGCAATAGCCAAACTGCTGGGAGGGTGTAGGACTAGGTCCTTGTCAACCAGGATGTGGGCCCCGGGTTTGAGATCCCAGCAGTATGTGTCACAGGCCTCCTGATTAAGGGCAACCAACAGGTCAACGCTGGTGCACAAGGGGTAATCAATTGGAGCGTCACTGATGATTACCTCGGCCTTGCTGGCGCCGCCTCTGGCTTCCGGACCGTACGATTGCACCATAGCCACCTCGCGACCATCAAAAACCCCCGCAGCTTCCGCCAGCACCAAACCTGCCAGAATCAATCCTTGCCCCCCGGATCCTACCAGGCGAACCTCGACTCTTGGGAACGGCAAAGGCGCTTGGACTCTTTGGCTCATATTCTGCCCTCCCCACGCAACCTGGCTGCCGTATCGCACACGCCTCTATACGAATCGAGAAATGTGGGAAGATCTTTGTCTACCAATACCCCCAGCGGAAAGCGGCCTGCCCGCTCTGAATCATTCATTTTTTGCCACCGATCCACAGTCACCCCCAATCGCCTATACTCTTTCATCATCTCGATCTGTGATCCCAGCCGGTTCTGCCTCCCGAAATTGGTGTAGCAAGGTGAGAGGATTTCCACCACGCTGAAACCCGCTTTGGCGATAGCCTGCCCAAGCATCCTATCCATCTGGTCCACGTGAAAAACCGTAGATCGCGCCACAAAAGAGGCTCCGGCGCTGGCGCACAAGCCGCTGACATCAAAGGTTGGCTCGATTTGACCGAAAAGCGCAGTGGCTGATTTGGCCCCCAAAGGGGTCGTAGGACTGTACTGCCCGCCGGTCATTCCGTAGGTCTGGTTGTTGACAATAATTGCTGCAATACCCAGATTGCGCCGCGCAGCATGAATGAGATGGTTGCCGCCGATCGCCATGGCGTCCCCGTCACCCATGACCGTCACTACAGTAAGCTCGGGCTTTGCCAGTTTGATACCAGTCGCGAACGTGAGCGCGCGGCCGTGCGTGGTGTGCACGCTGCCGACATCCACATAAACCGGGAGCCTGCCCGAGCAGCCGATTCCGGAAACCAGCACCACCTGATCTTTTGTTAGACCGCTCTTCACAAAGGCACGTACCAAGGACCCCAGCAGTATCCCTAAACCGCAACCGGGACACCAAACGTGGGGGAATTTTTTGTCATGGCGTAGCCAGTCGTAGACTACGCTGCGGCTCACCTGTGCCATTATTTCACCTCTCGAAAACGGTTTAAGATCTCGTCCGGCGATATCATTGTTCCATCCATTTTGCTCAGTCCCAGGACATTTGTTCGGCCATCGTTGACGCGAAGGACCTCACGCCTGAGCTGGCCCAAATTCAGTTCCGGCACCAGAGCGGCCCGTTTGCCGGTAAGGGCATCTGTGACGGGTCTTCGCGGGAACGGCCAGAGAGACATAATTTGTAGAAGACCGAGTTTCATTCCGCGCTCTCGGCCAAGCCGTACAGCGGCACGGGCTGCGCGGGCTGTGCATCCGTAAGCGATGATCAGCAACTCCGCATCATCCACCATGAAATTCTTGACGTTATCCAAGTATGCGAATTGACGACTGATCTTCTCGAAAAGCCTGGCGTAAAATGGTGCCACTTCGTCGGGTCTGCTGGTAGGGAACCCGCGTTCATCGTGAGTCAGTCCGGTAACGTGGTAGCGATAGCCATCACCGAGATCGGCCAGGCGAGGGATAAGGCTTCCGTCCGTCTTGTAAGGAATGTACCAGTCAGGCGGCACGGTGGGGCGTCGGCGCTCTACTACTTCAGTCTCCTCAGTGCCTGGAAGAATGACTTTTTCCCGTGTATGGGCCACCATTTCGTCCGCCAGAATGATTACCGGCATCCGGAATCGCTCGGCATGGTTGAATGCGGTAATAGTGAGATTAAAACACTCGGGAACCGTGGACGGGCACAGGACTATCGCCGGATGATCGCCATGTGTACCCCACCTGGCTTGCTGCACATCCCCCTGGGCCGCAGTGGTGGGCATCCCGGTCGAGGGGCCTGCGCGCATCACATTCACCACCACTAGGGGCACTTCTGCCATGCAAGCATAACCTAAATTCTCTTGCATCAGAGAAAAACCAGGACCGCTGGTGGCAGTCAAAGCTTTGCGACCGGCCAGGCTGGCTCCGATACAGGCGCCAATCGACGCTATCTCGTCTTCCATCTGGATAAAGATGTCGCCTCGCGGAGGGAGTTCGCGACTCATCAGCTCCATGATTTCGCTTGACGGCGTTATCGGGTAACCCGCGTAGAAATTGCAGCCAGCGGCCAGTGCCCCCTCTACGATGGCTTCATTCCCCTGGAGTAGACGAGCGCGGTTTTTTTGCATCTTCATCCTCCTCTTCAGATGAGGCCGGGGCTATTCTTTCCGGGCTGTGGTCGTGACGCACCATTGACGGGCGTGCAGATGCCCGTTGGGCAACCGCTTTCGGCGCCTCTTCGCTCACGCTGAGGGCGAAATCCGGGCAAAGCTTTTCACAGAGGTGGCAAGATATGCACTTCTCGGGATGGGCCAGATGCGGATAGCCCCACTCATCGAGTTCCAGTGCTTCACCCGGACAAAAGGCCACACAGTTGCCGCAACGTTTGCACCAGCCGGGGTAGAAGCTCACCTTGGGACTGGATTCTTCCGGTTCAGCTTTCTTAGGTTTAGTAGCTTTTTTCACTGCCATAATTGGATTGTTCTCCGCGTGAAATTGGATCGTGTCTGAAACACTGGTTAAAGACTCATCCGACCGCTTGTTTGTTGCTTGCCTCGCCATCCGGAAGATTCAAAGGATATGGAGCTATGAGCACATCGCCCGGTAGCCCGAGTTTCTCGCTCAACTTCCGTATCATGGGAAGAGTGAGTGGCCTCCTCCGGTTCAGAATGTCCGAAACGCGTCCTCTGGAACCTATGCAGACCTCCAAGTCCTTCCGGTCAAGCCCCAGTTCCTCCATTCGTACTTTTATCGCCTCAATCGGATCAGGTAGGTCAATGCGGTAATGCGTTTCTTCGTAGTCTTCGATGAGCGGGAGCAGCGCCTCCAGTTCATCAGCTTCGGGTGTGCCTGGTTGAGCGTCCCAGATTTCTCCTGCTCTTTCGAGAGCCTTTCCGTAGTCCCTTTCCGTTCGGATGAGTTTGATTTCCATGATAAAATCTCCTGAACTCTCCCGGCTCAGATGCTTTTCGCGTCTATTATGTCGTACTCCTTATGAGTGCCCACGAATCGAATAAAGATCCTCTGCTTATCATAATCGATGGATGCGGCCAGTCCGTAGTCATTCCCCTTTATATTAAACACCACTCGGTTCTTGCTGAGGATACTGGCGTCCGGGTAATGTTTCTTCAAATCAACAGTCGAATTCCATTTAGCTGCTTTTGATACTGCGTACCAAGTCTTCAGAGGTTGTTCAGCGTCCGCGTGTTTCTCCCAAAAGTCTCTCAAGGTGCTCTTCGAGTAGACTCTCATAAACGTATTATACACTGCTCCCCTCACGGGAGCAAGCTATTCTTGGAATAGAAAGAGTAGGGAACGGGAGCAGGATATGAGTTCCAAGTCCGGGAAGTGCGCTTTGATTTCCTCATAAGGCCACAAGTCCGCGGCCATGACGTTGAGGCACATGTTTTTGGCTTTTGGGATGGAGTGCGCCTCAAGCCGCCGGTCAGTGTGATCGGATCCCATAGTTACAAAAAGCTCATTATCATAGTAGAGCAGGACGTACTCCACTTCTCCTGATGTCTGATCGCCGTGCACCTGAATACTGTCGCTGGTGGTGAGCAAGTAGTTCCTCAAGGCAAAAAGAGTGGGAACAAATCGGGGAGGCGGGACACCCATCTTAGCCAGTTCATCAATGTGGTGTTGAACTGCGTTTCTATCACTGCCGGTCCAACCCGCATTGAAGAGACGCCTCACCGGGAATTGGATTTCAACCGGCGGAGCAGTGAGCCGGTGCACGTAAAGAGTCAGAATGTTTTGCATAAATACCCGTCTCTTACGAACCGAAATATAAACGCATTATACACGGCTGCCACACGAAAGAACAATCATGAGAGAAACGGATTGTGGACTCTGAATAGTAGGACCGGCATTTTGCCGGTCCATTAGAGAAAGGAGCCAAATCCGACCCACGGATATTCTTCCAAATAGGGCCACCTGTTCCATGGATTGGCTGTTATATACTGCGCCTTTTGCATCAACTCATCCTCATCTCTCACGATTCGGTCAAAGTATTCTCGCTGCCAAACAGGTGCTGTCCTCCCCGATTCTTTCACAAGCCTTTTCGCCGTGACTGATTTCCAAGAATGAACAATTCTATGAAGCGAAAAGCCTTCAAAAGGAAGCAGAATAACGTGCACATGATCATCCATCACCACGTGGGCTTGGAGGGCATACCGCTGATTTTCGAAATGCCTTACTCCATTCATCACAATTGTTCGTTCCTCTGGTGCGAGAATAGGTTGATGCTCAGCCAGGCGCCAGGTGACAAAATATATGGCTCCCGACATTCGCCAGTGTGGAAGTTTTTTCCAGTAGATCGTGAGTTCCGGCGTCTTCATCTTAAACCAGTAGGACCGGCATCTTGCCGGTCCACTTGACGTAAGGACCCGTCTTGACCATGCCTGGGTGCTTGCTTATTGCGGACCGGCAAGATGCCGGTCCTACTGAACAACCGGGAATCCCGTCCCGCGCGGAACGTAGGACGCGGGCCGGTCCTACATTCCCAGGAAGGCTTTTCTTACCTCATCCGATTGCAGCAGTTCATCCGCCGGGCCATGTCGAGTTATACGGCCTGTCTGAAGTACGTATCCCCGGTCAGATATCTCCAGCGCCTCTCGCACGTTTTGCTCAACCAGCAGGATAGTGAGGCCCTGCTCTTTGAGCCTCCTGACAGTATCCAGCACCTCGTCCACCAGGACTGGAGCCAACCCCAGCGATGGTTCATCCAGCATCAGAATTCTCGGGTTGCTCATCAACCCTCTGCCGATAGCTACCATCTGTTGCTCACCGCCGGACATTGTTGCCGTGGCTTGGTCTCGGCGGTTTCTCAGTGCTGGGAAAAGATTGTAAACGAATTCCAGATTAGCGTGTTTGCGGTCTTCATCCTGCAAGGCATACGCTCCCAGCAGCAGGTTTTCCTCGACTGAGAGCGGTCTGAATAGCTTGCGATCCTCCGGCACGTAAATGACGCCCATTTTGACGATGTCTTCTGTGTGCCTGGTGCGAATGTCCGTACCCTCAAAGATGATTCGGCCCTCGAATGCCTGCTGCGCGCCCATAATAGTCTTGAGCAAGGTAGACTTGCCCGCGCCGTTTGCGCCTACAACCGAGACTGTCTCCCGCGGGAACACCTCAAGACTCACCTCTCGCACCACCGTTGCAGCGCCGTAACGAACACTGACGTCCTGGAGGTGGAGCAAGGGCTGCGCAGCCGTGACTGATCGGCCGTCCTGGTTCGTCTCAGGTTCAGACAAGTTCCGTTCCTCGACCGGAATGTTGCGCCACGTAACGTTCTCCCAGATACGCCCGGATCACCTCGGGTCTCCGCACGATATCAGAAGGCTCGCCCTCGGCTACAAGGAGACCACTGTCCAGCACGAAAACTCGATGCGATAGTCTCATAACCAGTTCCATGACGTGTTCGATCAGAAGCACCGTGATGTTCAGGTCACTGTGCACCCACCGAATGACCGCTATCATCTGATCGATCTCAGAAGGATTCAACCCCGCAGCTACTTCGTCCAGGAGAAGCAATTCAGGATCGGTAGCCAGGGCCGATGCCATGACCACTCGCTTCTGAGAGGCGACCGGCAGGCTCGCCACGCGCTCCTGGGCCAATGTGTCAAGGTTCATCTTTTCCAGCAAGCCCTCAGCCTTGGATCGCGCTTCTCTCCTGGACCTGGTTCGCATGAAGCTGCCCACCATAACGTATTCCAAGACGTTGAGGTCACCGGTGGCCACGTAAACTTGGAACGTACGGGCCAGTCCCAGACGAGCCATCTCGAATGACTTGAAACCCGTTACATCCTGTCCTCGGAAAAATATTCTACCTGCTGTGGGTTCGTGGAGTCCTGAAATACAATTAAACAGAGTCGACTTTCCGGCCCCGTTCGGGCCGATAAGTCCAACCATCTCACCCGCGGTCACCTCGAAGGAAATGTCCCAGTTGGCCCTCAATCCGCCGAAAGTCATCCCTAGCTTTTCAACTTTCAGAAGGACCATCAACTTCTCCGAGATTCCCGCAGTCGCGTGATCAGTCCCCAGATTCCCCTGGGCTCCAGCGCAGCAATTAGCATGATTATGGTGGAGTAAATGATCAGGTCGAGCCCTGCCAGTCCGGCCTTGGCTCCCAGCCAGGCCCCAAGGTAGTTTTTCATGGGCACCAGGATCGCCGCGCCGATGATAGGGCCGAACAAACTACCGGCCCCACCCAACATGGCCATCAGCGCAATGAGCACGGATAGATCGAGTCCCATTACGTCTTCAGGCTCTATATTGAAATTGTAACACGCGTGGAAAGATCCCACCGCGGCCACAAAAGCAGTTGCCACGGCGTACGCCTTAATTTTGGCCCAATGTGCGTCAATCCCCAAACTGCGAGCGATTTCCTCATTGTCTTTGATCGAACGAAGCTGGTATCCGATTCGGCTGTGTCGGAACCAATTAATGTAGAAAAGCCCTATGAAAAAGAAGGCCAAAATGATGTAGTAATAATAAAAGTCCTCTCTGAACTGGACGTACAGAAAATTCGGCATCTCTCCTTTAAGAGGGATCTTTAGGCCTCTGGCCCCGCCAATGAACGACCATGACTCGAATACATCCTTGAGGACCAAAGAAGTAGCTATTGTGGCGATAGCAAAATAATGTCCTTTAAGCCTGAACAGAGGATAGCCGATAAGGAAGCTCCATCCTACCGCAAGAGCCATTCCGACAGGCAAAGAAAACCAGAACGGAACATCCCAGCGGATCATCATGACCGCAGTGGTGTAAGCGCCAATACCTACATACTGGGCCTTGCCAAGGTCCACCTGGCCGCCATAGCCACCGATGGTGTTCCAGCCCATTCCATACACTGAAAACATGAGGAACTGGATCATCGTGGCCATAGTAAAGCCGGAATGTGGCAGCGAAGGGAAAACCAGCAGAAACACAGCCACAGCTCCGGCCACACAGAGGTCGATCCTGGGGAAATCCGAGAAATCAAAGGCGCTTTTCAGTACTTCCAACCGAAGAGCCCTCGTGGCCTGAAAACCATGATGAGGAAGTAAGCCAAGTACACAAAAGAATATTTGAATTGGTGTATCTGAAAACTTTTCAGCGTTTCACTGCCTGTGAACGTGCTAAAGGCATCCCAGATCGGAGCGAGATTAATCAACATTCCGACGATCAAACCGGCAAAAGCAGCGCCGGGCACCGAACCAAATCCACCTAGCGCAACTGTGGTGAATGCAATCATGGTGAACAACAACCCGACGTTGGGGTCCACCGGCCAAAAGTTCACAAGCACGGCACCGGCTACTGCCACTGTAGATCCTCCCAAGCCCCAGGCCAGTGCATTCATTTTTTCCGTGGGAATGCCCATGTAGCGGGCAGCTTGAGCATCCAGCGCTGTGGCCGTAAGGGCTTTCCCGATCTTAGTCCGATTCAGCAGCCACCATGTGCCTGCAAAAGCTGCCAAAGACAGACCTCCGGCAGCCAGTTTAGTCAACTCGATGACGATGTCCGGTCCCACAACAAAAGATTTGCCCACTAGAACGCCTTGATGGACGCATTGTGGTTCAGCCCCCATGGTCATCAAGGCAACATTGCGTAGGAAAAGCATCAAACCGAAAGTCCCGAAAAGCTGTGCCACCATGGGCCCGCGCAGCAGCAACCTCACCAGGCCATAGTAACAGACCAGCCCCATTCCGTAACCCACCAGAGCGGCAACCGGTAACCCGAACAAGGGATCGATTTTCAAGACAGCGGCAGTAAGTAGACCCGCATACATTCCGACCATCAGGAACTCCCCGTGGGCGAAGTTCACTATGTCCATCACTCCCCAGATAATAGTAAGGCCCAGGGCCACTAGACCGAAAACTAGACCCATAAGGAGTCCGGCTACCACCGCCTTGCTTATTTCGATGAGTAATGCTTCCAAGGTTTCACTGTATATTAGACAGAGTCAGAGACTGGTTCACCGTCCTCGGCCGCATATGAATTGTCGGCCAAGAAGATGGCTCGGAGGTTGTTTAGTATTCACTTTGTCGATGCCGCGTTCACTTCGCCGGCGATTGGCCCTCGGCAAACACAGCAGTAACCATCATGAGACCGATCACCATCCCTTGAACGGGTAGATCATGTCCGCAGTGGCCACATCAAAAGGATACACGATCTCTCTTGTGATCTCTCCTCCTGAACTCTTCTGATACTGGACGATCAGACCGGTACCCAATTCATTTTGTCCAATGTCTGCACCGGTGGTGGCGAATTTAATTCCTGCCCACGGTACGATCAGCTCTTTGCCCTCGATCTTAATTTCGTTGGCCGCCTTCTGTATCGCCTCGGGCTTGGTGGAACCGGCTTTTTCCAGAACATGCACCCAGGCCTGAGTGCCCGTGAAGGACCGGGCCGAGGCGCCGCTGAGATCTCGACCTGTCTTGGCTTTGTACATCTCATTGACTTGCTTGGCCACTTTTTTCACTTCTCCCACGCGCGGGCTGAATACGGTTCTGGTAATAATACCAACGACATCGTCTCCCAGTGTAGACACAAATTCGGGGCTTTCAAAGCCGGCATTCTGCCCCCAAATGAGTTTCGGCTTAGCCTTTTGTGCTTTCAGGGTCTTGATCATCAAAATAGCGTCAGCGCCATATCCCGCGAAAAGCATTGTGGCTGGCTTCGGGGCCAAAAGGCTCTGCACTTCCGACGTAAGATCCGGCGCCTTGGCAGCATAGAGAAGACTCACCTGAAGATCCACACGGTTGGCTTTGGCGATTTCTTTTATGGCAGCGTCTACGTTGGAGCCCCACTCGGTTTTCTCGCAAGCAGACACCACAGGCAAGAGTTCTTTCTTGTCGAAAGCCTTGACACCCTTTACCTTCCCTTCGGTTAGCCCTTGAAGAAAAACAAACAAGTCATTGGTGAATGTAATGTCGTGGGGAGTGGTGCGCCAGAACCACTTGAGACCCTCTTTGGTCAATGCCGGGCTCGTGGAGGAGTCATTGATCAAAGGAACGCCGAACCGTTCTGCCACGGCCGCGACCGTTTTTGTGACCGCAGACTGATAGGCGCCCAAAAGACCGACGACTTTGTCATCCTGAATAAGTTTCTTGGCAATATCTGCGCCGAGTTGCGGGTTTCCCTGATGATCCTGAATAATTAGCTTGATCTTGGCCCCGCCCAGCGATTTGATACCGCCATTCTTGGCCATCGTCATATCGAGATCGGCTTTTACGTTGTTGGCGATCTCAGCGGCCAATTCTGCTCCGTCCCGTAGTTCTTTCCCTTCGGAGGCCGCTCCACCGCTCAACGGATAGAGCACGCCAATCTTAATTTCTTCGGCTGCAAGTGCCGGAACACACCAGGCTACAGCCAGCACTAGGGCAAGGATCAAAAAGACGGATTTGCGCGGCATGATTGCTCCTCCCTCCAAAAATTACATAAATGTAATGCTAACCTCGTCCAACAATGCTTGTATACTGAACTTTACGTGATCCAAACTCTGAGTGTCAAGGCTTTTTCCATGATGGGCACCGGCCTGGACCGTCCTGGAGCAGGACAAGTGAAAAGCCTCCGGTAATGCGGAGGCCGCGGGGCCGGGGATAGGACCGAGCGTGCAAGTCGTCGGCACGGGCAACCATGTCCTATTGCAATGCAAGACTGGATTTTATGTCTTGAAGAATCTCATCGACCACAGATGTCATCTTTCGCCTGAGTTCCGGTGACAATCCTTCACCGAAGGCGATTTCGTTGCCTATATCTATTCCGTATATCGCCACAACGTCCGGCATCTTGTAGCCGAGCTCGCTGCCAAGCCGCAAAAGTTCCGGGAAATTCAATCCGTGTGACGAAAAAAGATGCAGGCTGCCTTCATTTTCAGTCAATTTCTTCAAATTTCCGAGGGATTTTCCATCCGTCAGGACAGCGTCAATCACGAAAAGTTTGTCGTATCCAATTACGAGATCAAGAATATTGAGACCTGCCATAGCCGTGGTGATCACATCAACGTCAGGTATCTTCCCTTCAAGCTGCCTGGCAATAAACAACCCCACTCCGTCGTCGGACAGAATGGGGTTGCCCATGCCCAGAATCAATGTCCTCATTAGGTTACTCAAGTCCTTTGGACGGTCTTGATGATACTGCCGGCTCCGTCTCTAATATTGATTGTCAACGGCATCTTCCCTGGAAGCGCGTGAGTGGCACACGACAGGCACGGATCATACGCCCTGAATGCCATTTCCACTTTATTAAGCAGTCCCTGATCTACCTTCGGGCCTTTGATGAGCCCCTGGGCCGCTTTCTTGACTGACAAACAAATCGGAGCAGCATTGTTCTGTGTTGCAACGATCAGGTTGACTTTTGTCAGAATCCCATCATCATCGGTTTCATAATGATGGAAAAGCGTGCCGCGAGGCGCCTCAACACACCCCACTCCCACTTTCTGAAGATTAAAATTCATGTTGCGGATGTCCTTACTGGTCAAGAGCGGATCATTCGCAATAATCTGGTTGTGTTCCGCTGCCTGCAAGGCGCAAATCAAACGTGCCCAGTGCATGGCCAGCGTGTTATGAACCGGTTTTCCTCCAAATGTCTCGAACATCTGTTCATATTCTTTTTGCGCCAATGGGGTTGCCATTCCGTCGGCCACGTTGAGCCTGGCAAGAGGCGCAACTCGGTAGAGAGATGTCTTGTCGCCATCAACCAGACCGTGCCATCCGAGCTTCTTAAGGTGGTTCAGTTTGATATAGGTCCAAGGTTCGACCCATTCGCCGATGTGCTCCATGTAGTCACGTCCATCAAACAGAGCGTATTGCTTTCCGTTCGGGTCGACCACTTTGACTTTGCCGTCGTAAAAGGTGACCTTGTTATTCTCATCCACAAGAGACATGTAGTAGGTTTTGATCTTGTAGGCGTCGCTGAGAATCAGATCAAGGTACTTCTTGTTGCCTAGGACCACGTCCTTGAAGAGTTTCATGGCAAATTGGGCAAATTCCACGCTGAAATCCGCTGTATCCTTGATCCACTTTCTCTCGTCCTCGGTTATGCCCCTAGGAACACCGCCCGGTAAACCTCCTTCGGGGTGAGGGGCCTTGCTGAAGATGAGTCTGATTATGTCCCTGTTTCTCTTCCGGACCTCGATTACCTTTAAGCCGATCTCTTTCCCGACCTTGTTCACGACGCCGACAATATTTCTTTCCGCAGGATCGGCATCAGGTCCAACCACGAAATCAGGAGCGGCCAAGAAGAAGAAATGGATATAATGATCTTCAACATAGAAGGCATTGTACTCGAGCTGCCTGATCAATTTTGCCGTCGGAGTGGGTTCAACTCCGAAGATTGCGTCAAGCGCCTTTGTGGAAGCCATGTGGTGGGCGGATGGACAGACCCCGCATATGTTGGAGACTATCCGTGGCATCTCCTCTGCAGGTCTTCCCAGGCAGAATCTTTCAAAGCCGCGCAACTCGGCTACCTGCCAGAATGCATCCTCCACTTCGCCTTTGTCATTAAGGAAAATTTCTATTTTCCCATGTCCCTCTAATCTTGTAATCGGATTGATTGTTATCTTGTTAGCCATGATTAACGCTCCGCATGTTTTGGGGCATTTTTCTTCCCCAAGATGGAAGAAGGCTGACTAAAGCGATAGAAGTAGCCTGCCGGATCAACTATGGAGTCGATAACATCTTTGACCCCATCATCCGCCGGGGCCTTGATCAGAGCCGCAAGAGAAGAGATGAACTTTGTCCCCGAGTCGTTTACACCCGGGACAGGACCAAAGCATCCCCTGCAGGGCGTATTTATCTTAATGCAGGTTTCGCCGCAGCCGGTGCGTGTAGCCGGGCCCATGCAAATCAAGCCCTGGGTCAGAAAACAGAAATCAGGATCAGGCTCGTATTCATGAATTCGTCTTATTTGCGTAATCTCCATACGATATGGTTTGGTTTTGTTTCTCGCGCAAGTTTCGCATAATGCCACACGGGGAGCCAATGTTGACCCTCTTGGAGGAAGATCTCCCGACACGGCTGAATTGACGGCATTTGCGATCAGGTCCGGAGGAGGAGGACAGCCGGGAAGATAGTAATCCACGTCAATCGTTTGAGCCAACGTGTAGACGTGACCATAGAATTCAGGAAGTGTCAGCGTCTTTCCATCGATTTGGGTCACGGGCTGAGGAAACACGCCCGAGGGGTTTACCACCGTAGGCGCATCACGATACACCCAGTTGAAAATGTCCTCTTTCGTCGTGAAGTTCGCCAGACCCGGAGTGCCGCCGAAACACGCACACGCTCCGAAGGCAAGAACCAGACCCGATTTCTTCCTCAGCAATTCAGCGACTTCCTGGTGTTCGGAGTTCCTTACAGAGCCCGCTATTATGCTCAGGGCGATTTCTCCATCCTTCATGGATTCAATGGAACTGTATTTGAAGTCCATGGCAACCGGCCACAGGACAATGTCCACAGCGTCGACCACGCCCAGAATCGCTTCATTCAAGTCAACTATGGCCTCGTCACACCCGGCGCAGGACCCCAGCCAACATATTGCTACTTTAGGCTTGTCTGGCATTTTTAATATCCTCCGATGCTAAAATCTTCGTGATCGGCCCCAATTTGGCGAGATCTCGTTTCATCTCACTGACAAGCTGGGGAATCTTTTTGCCATAGGGGGCGCGGGACAATTCCACCTTGACTCTTTCTTGCTCTATTCCAAAGGCCGCCAACACTCTTTGCAGCAGGTAGATCTTTTTTCCAGTCTGGAAATTACCATCCTGGAAATGGCATTCACCGTCTTCACAGCCAAGGATCAACACACCATCCGCCCCTTGTTTGAAAGCATTCAAGACATGGTGCGTATCCACTTTTCCGCTGCACGTGACCGGTATCCAGTTTTCGATCTCAGGGGCCGGATGCTCCTGGTCGGCCAGGTACCCCCAACCGAATTTGCAAGAGAAGCAGACTAGTTTAGGTTTATACTCTTTCATCTTCAGTCTCCTGAAAGTCTTTATAATGAGGTGTAGACTTCTTCGATTCTCTGTTCCATCCTGTCACCGATGAGTTCGCGTGCGCCTGAAGGGCAGGCCACCGAGCACATCCCACAAGCCTTGCACTTGAAAGCGTCCGTCACGGATTTCGGTTTACCTTCAATCTGTTTGAGTTGAGCCGAATCATAGTAGCAGGCAGAGACGCAAATACCGCAACCGGAGCATCTTTCCTGATTAACCTCCATCGTGGGCAAAGACTCCTGAATGCCAATGGATACGCAAGCCTTGCACGAAAGGCACGGTCCGCAAGTAGCGCACCTTCTTGCCTCCTCTATGGCCTCAGTAAGCGTGAAGCCCCTTTCAAATAGTTGAAAGTGCATCCTTTTTTCAGGAGGAATCCAAGCCACTTCCGGTTCCGGTTGATACGATCTTCTCAATGGGATGTCCTGTGTCTCGTAATGCCGTTTCCGGCCTTCCTTCATGTCAATGCCACGCAAGTACCTTTCAATGGACTCCGCAGCAACGAGCCCGTCCTTCATCGCGGTCACCAAAAAGCCGATTTTTCGGAGATCGCCGCCAATGAAGACCCAATCCTTTTTCAGGCTCTGCAGCGTGTCGGGGTCCATCACAAGTCTGCCTCTTTCATCGCAAAGTTCGCCTCTTTCCAGGGCTAATCTGTCCGGCCCCTGGCCGACCGTAACGATCAATACATCTGCATCCACTTTGATGCTGTCTGAAACGTCAAATTTTGGATTGAATCCTGTCTCGTCCCACACATTGGTACACTTGGGACATTCGATGCTTTTAACTCTTTCCCCCACTCCATTGATCTTACGTACGCCACGGGAATAAATGACTTTTATGCCTTCTTCCCACGCCCCTCTCACCTCTTCTACATCGGCAGGGATCTTGTCGATGGAGGTTCGATCCTCACATTCCAAACATACTACTGAGGTGTCCCCTCCCAACCGTCTTGCAGTTCGAGCGGCATCAAAGGCCACGTTACCGCCCCCGATCACAACCACTTTCCTGCCTTTGAAGTAGTCAGGGGTCATGTTGCCGTGGCTAACTTCGTAAAGGAACGTGTGCCCGTACATCACACCGGCAAGATCTTGTCCCTCCACGGCCTCCCTTCCGAAAGACAGCGCCCTTGGGGTCGGGGTCCCGGTAGAAATATAAACGGCCCTGTAACCATCGTTTCTCAGTTTCTCCAGGGTCAACTTGCCTTCACCGATCGTGGCCCCATACTTGACGTCGATCCCTGCGATGCGCACAAGGTTATTCAGACTCGACGCCAACACATCTTCAGGCAGGCGGTAACTGGGAATCAGCCACAGAGCACCCCCCAAACGATCCGATGCCTCAAAAACAGTTACCTTGTATCCTCTTTTGCTGAGGTCATATGCGCACATCAGCCCCCCGGGGCCACCACCTACTACTGCCACGTTCTCTTTTTGCTTCATGATGTCGAATTCTTCTTTTGTGGACAAATAGTCGGTGTAGCTATCGGAAACGAATCTCTTTAGCAGCCTTCTTCTGATAGCCCCGCCCTTGGTGCGGTAATTGCACTCAAGCTCGCATAGACCGCAAACGTACCCACACACAGTAAAAAACGGGTTCCTCTCGTAAAGGTAATCCCCAACCTGGGATATGCCTTCCACGGCAAGTTCCCCGTCTTCCGGTAGCAAGGAAATAAGCACGTTCGTGCGTTGAATGTCCTCATTTATCGGGCATTGCGCCTGACAAGGGGGAAGAAATTGTTTAACGGCGGGTTCGACAACGGCCGAACCTGTGCTCACAGTCTGCCACATTTTGGTTCCTCCTTATCCGGGAAAACCTGTCGAAACTTCCTCGATTTTGCGATGGGATGAATACAATTCTAACAGCTTTGAACAATGTGGTCCAGTTCTAAAAACACGAGACCACAACATTTTTAGCAACTCACGTGCCAGGAGAGCGGAAAGAACCGTCGATGTAACTTGGCTAAATCATGGAAATATTTTCCCGCTCTTAACTCTTGTGCGATCTCTCACGAACGCACCTCATGTCACGATTTCTTACAGGTTGTCAACTTGAGCCTGCTAATCAACAATATAATCGTAGGTGCGGACGCTAGAATTTCATTCGTACTTTAGGGTCCAGTTAAAATGCAATTTGTACTTCGACACGCTCATCAGTGCCCGGAGGGGCGGTGTCCCAAGATTCGACAGTCTCTGTCCGACCGGCGTCGCCCTATTTTCTGACCACGTGTTGAAGTAGGAGGTCCGCCAAGTCCGACTGACCTCGCGCCACGACCATATCTATCACAGTCCTGCCGCTGTTATCCGGAGCGTCGACCTCCACTCCGTATTTCAACAGAAGCTTTATCACATTGAGGTGCGATTTCTCGCACGCCCACGCCAGGGCTGTTCTCCCGGTTATATCTGCTATGTGATGGTTAGATCCGGCATCCAGCAGACATTTCGCTATGTCCGGATTTCCTCGCGAGCAGGCCCACATCAGAGCCGTGCGCCCATTGCTGTCCGCGGCGTCCACATTGTTTTCCACCTTCAGGAGCTGTTGTACCAACTCTTTGCTTCCATAGGCAGACGCCCAAATCAGGGCCGTTCTCCCGCCGTTGTCCAGAAGTCCCGTATCTGCACCCCTGCTGAGCAGGAGTTCCACGACGTTCAACCGGTTCTTGTAACAGCTCCAAACAAGAGCCGTCCTTCCGGCCCTGTCCTGAGCGTTAACATTGGCCCCTAATCTTAGGATATCTTTAACCGATTCCGTGTTACCGGCCATACATTCTGCAATGAGAGTTTCAACGCCATCTGGGGGGTTTTCGATTTCCACCGACAGCAAGTTCCCGGGCGCATCGGAAGGTACTTCTGTGAAAGACTGTTCAGAAATCACCGAGACCTGCAAACACGCTCCGGCATCCAAAAGCATCTGCTCGATGGAGGTATGCCCTTTGAGGTGAGCCCAATCTACGGCGCTGAAGCCTGCCTGGTCTTTGCGATCCAGGTCAGCCCCTTTTTTCAGTAGCAGCCGGATAATCTCCGTGTGACCCTTGTACGTGGCCCTCATCAAGGGCGTAAGGCCGTGCTTTGTCCCGGCATTAACGTCCAAACCCGCTTCTATGAGCAAAAGCGCTATCTCCGGGTCACCCGCGGAACAGGCCTTCATGAGGGCCGTCCGCCCGTCCTTGTCCTCCGCTGTCACGTCGGCGCCCCCTTCCAGAAGGGCCTGCACCACTGGAACACATCGCTTATAGCTTGCTGCCATCAAGGCGGTACGTCCGAACCTGTCTCGACTGTTTACGTCCACTCCATTATTCAAGAGTTGCCTCACCTCGTCAAGTCGCCCTGCTCCCGAGGCCTCGATCAGCTCTTTTGCACCATACTTTTCGTAGATGTCCACAAGTATGCCGCGATCGAGAGTAAGTTCCAGAGTCTCGGTAACTCCTCCACCGGAAATCTCGATCATGTCTGCTATAGTTTTTTCGGTCTCCGCCGTGACGCTTGCGCCTCTTTCCAGAAGGAGTTCGACCGCGGCTTCGCGCGATTCCTGGGAAGCCCATATAATGGGCGTCAAGCCGGCATTGTCTTTCGCATCTACGTCGGCCCCTCTGTCGAGAAGGAGGTCCATAACCGCGATCTGTCCTTGTCGAGCCGCCCAGATTAGGGCGGTTCTCCCGCCTTTGTCCCTGCAGTCAATTTCGGCGCCACGGTCAAGCAGCGATTTGACTATGGCGGCATGACCAAAATCCGATGCCACCATTAATGAGGTTAGGCCGGCAACATCTTGAGCCTCCAAATGAGCCCCGGCATCAATCAAGAGCTCTGCGGCCTCGCGAAAGCCTCTTTGCGTGGCCTTCATCAAAGCGGTTTCGCCGGCGCGATCGGATGCATTAACATCAGCGCCTCTTTTCAGGAGCAGGCTCACAATGCCCAAGTGCTTACCTGACGCGGCAAACATCAGTGGTGTGAGGCCGGTATTGTCCCTAGCATTGATATCCGCTCCTTTGTCGAGCAGTCGTGCCGCGGTGAGGGCCTGTTCACCTTCTACGGCGCACATCAACGCGGTCCTACCATCCGTGGATCGCGCATCGACGAGAGCACCGGATTCAAGCAACGTCTTCAATGACTTCATGCGCCCCTTGAGAGCCGCGGCCATTAACGCCGTCCTACCGTCATTGTCCTGAGCTTCGATATCAGCATTGCGCGCCAAGAGCATTCTTGCGATCGAGGATTGATCCGACAGGCATGCAGCAATAAGCGGCGTGACACCGTTCCCGTCGCGGGAATTTGTGTCTGCACGCGCCAGCAGGAGAGTCTTGACCACTCGATGGTAAGGCGTGAGCGAAGCCCTGATCAGCAGTGTGGCGCCCGTGTCGTCCCTGGAATTGGGGTCAGCGCCTTTGGCGATGAGCTCGTTTAGCAGCTCATGTTGACCCTGTTTGACAGCCTCAAACAGCGCCTTGCTCTTGTCTTGAAAAATACGTAATGCCATTTTCGCTCACTCGTTTTTCAGCTCTTTCATCTGAAATCGTGTAGAATTCCAACTCATTCAGTGCGGCTGAATTTCCGGAGCTTTATTTTACCATTCTGTGAAAGCTGATAGGCTGCCTCAGGTGTTCCCGGAAATAACTATTATTAACCTTTTGGCCGGAAAATCAAGGTGCAGGTAATATTTTTGAGGGCTGCACAATGTCCCTACGCATCGAAGAGTATCATGTTCGCGAAACTGATTGCACCAGGACGATCTGCTGAACATACCGCGTGATGGCTCGGGTGCAACAGTAGGACCGGCATCTTGCCGTTTCCTGAACAATGCGGCAATTCACTCGACCGGCAAGATGCCGGTCCTACTGAATCCTAGAGCCACCAGGTGTTCCGGACCGCATAGAGGCAAGTGACGGCGCGGCACGGAATCCGTATCAGACTATTCCCTGTGGTGGCCTGCCTTCTGAGTCCCATCCACGGGCTTGATAATAGTCCGCAAGGAGGAGTCCCATCTGGTCCTCGGTGATAACCTTTCCCGTCTCAGGGAGCGCCTCGGTGTAAAACCGTTTCGGCAGCTTGTCGTCTTCCGCGGTGAGCCCTTCCCTGATGTTGAAACGTCGAGTATCATCACTGATGCTGCCGGCAATCCTCTTCATCGCCTTACGGTCCAGTTCGAGACCCGTCGCGCCCTTGATCATCGTGGCCAGTTCTTCCCATTGATAAAGGTCGCGGTAGAAACGGCACAGGACGAGGGAGTCGAAAATTGTGAGCCGGTCTTCCCACTCTGCGAACATTTCCGCTTTACCTTCGATCTGCTCCGGATCGATCATTTTAGCGAGTTCCGGTTTGTAGAAGGTCGTCCGCAAATGGCAAGCCCCGCGGTCGCTGGTGCCGTAAGCCAGTCCCATACCCTTGAGCACCCTGGGATCGTACCCGGCCGGTTCCAGTCCCTTCACATGTATGGCCTGATCGGCCATTCCCAGCGCTTCGGAAGCATATTTGATGCCTTTCGCCAGAGTCCCTCCAATACCGCGGCCATACGCAATATCGTTGAGAAGTTCGGCGATCCGATCCACATCACCGTAGTCGATGCTATAGTCGGTTTTTCCCTGTCGGGACGCTTCTATGGTAAGCGCAACCAGATTGCCTCCGCTGATGGTGTCCATCCCGAGACGGTCGCAAAGATCGTTTAGATAGGCGATCTCCTCGATGGAATCCACTTCGCACAGACCGCCGAATGCATAGATGGTTTCGTATTCAGGCCCTTCTATTCTGAGTCCCTTGTGTCGGCCTTCCTTGACTGTGGCTAGACGACCGCAAGCGATGAAACATCTCAAGCAAGCATGGGGTTGGACATCACAGCGCTCATGCAGGGCCGCCGCGTTGATGCGCTCCCGATGCTCCACGGTCCCCTTTTTCCAATAACGGGTAGGAAAGCTACCCACTTGACTCATCACGTCTACCATCATGGGAGTTCCCATGCTCTTGTACGCCTTCACGCCGGGATTGTCCTTTGAACGGTGCGCCAAATCCCTGGCGAAATTTTTCACCAGTTCGGGATCTGAAACCTGCTTTTTGCGATTGCCCCAAAACGCGATCCCCTTAATTTTCTTGGAACCCATCACCGCACCTACACCGGTACGACCCGCGGACCGCCAATAATCATTTTCAATCACAGCAAAGCTCACCTGATTTTCACCCGCGGGGCCTACCACTACGACTCCGCAGTTCTTGGCGCTTGGCCGATTCTCTTTGATCCATGCTTTTATACGGTTCTCAGTCTCATAGGTTTCCATCCCCCAGAGTTCGTCAGCCTCGTGGAAGTGCGCCCCTTCACTGGAGACTTCCAGCCAGACCGGACTCGGGCTTGCACCATAAATCATGACTGCATCTACACCCGAGCCTACCATGTACTCAGCCGCCTTACCTCCGGAATAGGACTCCGAGTAATAACCGGTTTGCGGCGACTTGGTGTACACCCCGTACCTACAAGAGCCCCATATCCCTGTGCCGGACACGGGACCAGTGGCGAAAATCAGATGATTATCCGGGCCTAAGGCATCGACCTTCGGAGGATTGTATTGAAGAAGCAGGCGAGTGGCTAATCCCTTACCGCCCAACGTGCGACTTGCCAGCTCGTCCGGGATCGTCTCGAGGTGAAAGGACTTGTCGGTTACGTTCACCCGCAGGAGTTGATTGTGCAAACCAAACATGGCTGATATCCCTTTCGCGAAACAGCGAATTCGCAGACAATTTTCTCGTGGAAACGTGGTTTCCTGTTCCGCTTTCCCAAAACTCTAAACTACGCTTATTTTCGCATCATCATTTTCGAGTATAGTCGCTGTCTTTGTCAATCCTCGGCATGGATGCGTTTCAAACCCAAGGAAAGGATTGTGCCGAGCAACGAAACGCCGAAAGCGACGAGAAAGGGACCCTGGAAGGACTGTGTAATGTCTGCAATACGTCCGCCGACCCACGGCCCAAGAGCCTGGCCGACTCCAAAAAAGAGCGTGATAAAACCAAGCCCTGCCGGCGCAAGCCGCGGCCCCACGTAATCGCCTGCCGTGGCCGCCATGATTGTGGGGATACTCCATGCGGTGATGCCGAATAGCACTGCAGAAAGATAGAAGCCCCCTTTAACCTGCACCAACGCCAGGACAGCGTAGGATGCACCGAGAACCAGGTAGGCCAGAGCAGCGCCCCATGCACGGCCCAGCTTGTCGGACAAGCCGCCCCAGATCACACCACAAAAAATGCTCAGGCCTCCGACCAATGCCCAGAGCCCTCCTGCCTCGCCTGAACTCAGTCCCATCTCTTTACAGAGATAGGCAGCGAAAAAAGTCATGTAAATGATGTAGGAAAAGCCGTACATGAAATAGACGGTCCCGAGATACCAGACCTGTGGCATCTTGTAGACCCGGCCCCAATCCAGAGGCGCCACGGCAGATTTCGCAGCACCAGTAGGACCGATGCTTTCTTTGGCTCCGACCTGCTTCAGTCCTATCTCATCGGGCCGACTTCTGAGCAATATCCCTGCCACTGCGGCTATTAGCAAGACCGCTCCTCCGAGATAATACCAGGCGAAACGCCAACCATCAGAACCGTACCAGGCCAATATTCCCGGCACGACAAGACCTGCGATCATGGTGCCCCCGCCGATTCCCGCAGAAACGATTCCCGTGGCAAAGCCCCTGCGTTCGACTGCAAACCATGCTGAACCCAGGGCCATGGCCGGTACGTAGGCCGCGCCGTTGCCTAGTCCTGTCATCAACCTCGTGGCAAACGCAAATCCAAAGGTTTCAGCCAGCCCCGTCAGAATCATCGTGATGCCCATAAGGACCAAGGCTAAAGCAATTACCACGCGAGTGCCGAACTTTGCAGCAAGGAACCCGCCTATGATTGCCATTACCAGATAGCCGATGAAGTTGCCCGTAGCGAGCAGCCCCAACTGAGTGTAGTTGAAACTGAGCGCATCCTTCATGGCCGGCAGGATGAGGGTGTAGGACATTCGACCAAACCCATGGGCCCCGATAGTTACCAAGAGCCCGGTAAAGATCACAACCCAGCCGTAATGGAACCTCTGTTCACCCATTTTCCACCTCGCCTGTTTGTGTAGCCACGTTATTGAAATTCGAATGATAGCTGCCGTTAATCTGGGAAGCAAGCTGATATAGTGAAATTCTCAAATGTGTCGCGATCGACGTACCTGCTGGGACTCAGAGGCTAAGACTTGAGTTGCCCATGATTATGGACTTTCCGTTTCATCCGCCGTCCCGGCTGGCTCAGCATCCGTGCGGTGCAGCGGTCTTCGAGCCGTCGTCGTCGTTGACTTTTGTGATGCGGTTTTCTAACATGACAAGATCTATCCGGAATTAGGGGGCAGGGTGTCTCATGAAACGCATTGTACTGCCGACAATGATATGTCTTGTTATGTCGTTCCAATACGTTTGGGCATACCAACAGCAACCGGAAGATTACTCCGACTCTCTTCTTGACGTTGTCTCAGGGATATTGATGGCGCCGTGCGATCTGCTCGGAACCTGCCTGGGCATTGCCGGCCCTTCTCGCGGACAAACGCCCGGTCGGCCATTAACCTGTGTGCCCGCCAAACCTCAATGCAAGAGACCCCCGGTTTGCATCGAAAAAAGGAAGACACCCACCTGGACTAAAGTCCCTTCCAAAACTCCTGTGGCCAAAATTCCCACTCCTTCTCAACCCCCGACGCCGCCTGGGATTCGCCGGCAACCCGCACCACCCGCAGTGCCGCGCACGGAAGTACCAAGGGAGACGCCCCACGTCGTTCCCGGTCGTCCCGCACCGTCGACTAGCATTACACCGGAACGACAAGCCAGGCCACCGATTCAACCTGTGCCGCCTTCGCAGCCTGTTCCGGTACCTCCTCTGAAAAGTGAGGCGCCGCCGCAGGCCGGACCGCCGGCTCAAGCTGCCCCCACTCCGCAACCTCCCGTGACGCAAATAGTCCCGCCACAGGCGGTCCCTAGAGCGCCTGCACCGCCTGCCGTGGTGCAGAGACCGACGGTCCCCAAAACGGAGAAAACCGTCGAAAAGAAGAGGCCCGGAACACCTAGACCGGTGATGCCATGTGTGCCCGCCTATCCTGTGGCGCCCTATCCGTGGCCATATTGCCGCTGAGCACGACAAGCAGGGCAGGAACACCAGTATCGGATCACACTCAAGTCACAACCCTTTGATCTTGTAGGTGATGGTATGATCGGGATCTTTGTGATCCAGGTCGATTTCCGCTATTCCGCTGCGAACCAGTTCCTGAATTATTTTTTCCGCTTTGTTGAACGAGACGTCCATTTCTAGTGCCAGGGTAGTCGCTGTAAGCCTGTTCCCGTATTTCATGGCAATCAGCACTGCCTCGTTAGTGTCCTTCAGTCTGGGGCGCCACGCCAACAGTGCGCTGCCTCCTCCGATCAAAGCCAGTGCGGCCAGGATGGTTCCGGACCCCGTGACCGATAATGCGTAAAATGGGCAGGAGCCGATCATGAGAAGAACGCCAAACACGATTAGTGACCTGCCGGCCCATTTTCGTCTCAAAGCTCGCTGCGTTCTCTCTTTGACCAGCCTTTCAAATGTGTCCCGCGTCATTAGCGCTTCGCTATCGCGGTCTCGTATCTTGATAGGTTTCGGCGTTTCCTCAGAAATTCTGCGTTCAGCCCGCAGCTCGAGATCTTTTTCCTTTTGCGTCGATTCGTAATGTTCTTCCATTTAGTTCTTCCGGATTTCCATCGCGGTCCTTTGCTGCGTGCAACGATTTCAAAGTTGCAAATCGACTGGGAAGTGTCAAGCTCTTTGCCCAGCGGCCTAAAGTTTTGCCGCGGGGAGAAATTGTTGTACAATTGAAGCCTACAGTCCTTTGTTCAGCAAAACACATAAATCTGGGGATAGTTATGACGCCTGATGAAGCTTATGAGAAATTGTCGAAGCGTAGCAAAGAACTCGCGTACTTGGGCTCCGCCATGGCCGTCCTGGACTGGGACCAGCGTACGCAGATTCCTCCGAAGGGCCATGCTCACAGGGTCAACCAGTCGGCCTCGCTTGCAGGAATGCGCCACAAGATGATGACAGATCCTCTTGTGGGAGAATGGTTGGCCGAAATTGAGGGTTCGGCAATGGTCCATGATCCTGAGTCTGTTGAAGCCGTAAATGCGCGGGAATGGAGGAGGGTTTACGACCGTGCCACGAAGATCCCGGAAAAACTCGCGGTCGAACTGGCCCGTTCAGCGGCCGAAGGACAAGCCGTCTGGGAACGGGCCCGCCCCAGGAATGATTGGCCTCTTTTCAGGCCCTACCTGGAAAAAATCGTGTCTCTCAAAAGGGAGGAGGCCGAAGCTGTCGGATATGCACAGGAACCGTATGATGCCCTGTTGGACGTGTATGAGCAGGGAGAGACGGCGAGGAATCTTGAGCCCATATTCAAACGACTTAGTGCGCAACTTGTTGATCTGATCCAGCGCATTCAGGGAAGTCCGAAGCAGGCGGATGTCTCCGCAGTGCACGGCCACTTCTTACTGGAAGACCAGAGGTCGTTTGCACTCGATGTCGCGCGTCAGATCGGCTACGACCTCGATGCCGGAAGATTGGACGTATCTGCACATCCATTCACCACCGGCATAGGTCCTGGTGACGTGCGAATAACCACTCGATATAGCGAGGATTATTTCAATGAAGCATTCTTTGCTGTAATCCACGAGGCGGGACATGCCATCTACCATCAAGGTTTGCCGCTGGAGCACTGGGGCACCCCGATCTGTCGTCCAATCTCCCTGGGTGTCAATGAGTCGCAATCCAGGATGTGGGAGAACATGGTGGCGCGCTCGAAAGCTTTCTGGGAGCACTTCTATCCGATTGCCCAGTCCAGGTTTGCTTCTTTGACCAAAGTCCCATTCGAGGCCTTCCTTCTTGGGGTCAACGAGGTGAAGCCGAGTCTGATAAGGGTCGAGGCGGATGAGGTTACTTATAATCTGCACATACTCTTGCGTTTCGAGCTGGAAGTGGCTCTGATCCGCGGGGACATCCAAGTAGACGATCTGCCTTCCGCGTGGAACGGCAAGATGAACGAGTACCTGGGACTAATACCTCCGGATTACTCGCAGGGAGTGATGCAAGACGTTCACTGGTCCTCGGGCTCGATAGGATACTTCCCCACTTACACCCTGGGGAACCTCTACGCCGCTCAATTCCTCAATCAAGCGAAACAGGATCTTGGAGAACTGGATTCTTCAATATCTAATGGGCAATTTGAAGGCTTGCTAAATTGGCTGAGAAAAAACATCCACTCGAAGGGCTCCACATATCGGCCGCGCGAACTGTTAACAAGAGTTACCGGCGAAAACCTTAAGCCTCAGTTCCTGCTAGATTATTTGGAGATCAAGTATGGAGAGTTATATTCTCTGTAGCTCTCAAGAATTGGGTTGATCTTATATTGAGGTTGCTCTAGTTCTTAGATATACATGGGGTGGCCTAGTAAACGATTTTGACAGGCGAAACTTGTGAACATTAGTGCGCTCGTGAAAGAAAAGCGGGAAGAGATCCTACGGATAGCGGCACGTCGCGGGGCACGCAATCTACGTCTCTTTGGGTCAGTGGTGCGCGGACAGGCCGATGCAGAGAGCGACGTAGACATTCTAGTTGATATGGAACCGGGCCGCAGCCTGCTCGATCTTGGAGGTCTCTGGTCGGACCTGAATGATCTGCTGGGAGTGAAGGTTGACGTGGTCACAGAGAAAGGGTTGAGAAAACGAATCCGTGAACGGGTTATGAAAGAAGCAGTGCCCTTATGAGAGATGATCGAGAACGTTTGAAGGACATTCTCGAAGCGATAGGACGAATTGAAAAGTACGCTTTACGCGGGGAAGAAACCTTTAGACTCGACGAGCTAATCCAGAATTGGGTGACGAGCAACGTTCAGGTGATTGGTGAAGCGGCACTTGGTCTCTCGAAGGATTTCAAAGACAGGACTCCCGAGATTCCCTGGTCCGACATCGTCGGCATGCGCCACGTCCTTGTGCACAAGTACTTTGAAATCGACCTCGACATCGTGTGGCGTGTGGTGACCGAAGATCTGCCAAGATTGAAGAGCCAGATCCGTTCAGTCCTCAAGGATTCATAGCGAAGACATCCGTTTCTATTGCGATTTCAGTCGCTCATAGTTTGTAGTCGCGTTTACGAATTGTTAAGTTATAGCAAATGTCAAAAATAATGGCCTTGTCCTGATCCGTCACCCCGGCGAAGGCCGGGGTCCAGTCCCGCGCAGAACGCGGGATTGAAAAGACTGGATTCCGGCCTACGCCGGAATGACGGTGTAAGGCTACCTCGAATCGGACAAAATTTTTGGCAATTGCTCTAACCCATCGCGATGGTATTTCTACATCAATGTTCACTGCCTGCGGTTTGGCTCACCTGCCGGTTCAATTTGGTCCAGTTCCGGTCGACTTGCCGCTGTATTGAGTCGATCATCTCTTCGGTTAAATTATGAAAACGGCCTTGCGGCTTAAGATACTGCTTTACAGGAAGATTGCGAGACTGAACCGTTATGTGATAGCGCTCACCGTCCTCCACCTCGTACAACGGGAACGAGTTGGTATGCACCGCGAGTCTCGCCATTTTCACAGAGAGATCTGACGGTATTCTCCAGCCAACCGGACAAGTGGCCAGAACATGGAAAAATCGCGTTCCGGCGATCCCGGCGGCTTTTTTCAATTTGTTTATGAAATCCTCCGGGAAAGCGATGGATGCCGTGGCAGCGTAAGGAATCCTGTGCGCGGCCATTATTCTCATAATGTCCTTTTTGGCGTGCGGCTTTCCCTTCGGAGTGGTCGTGGTCCAGGCCCCGTCCGGCGTGGCCGAGCTCCGCTGTATGCCTGTATTCATGTAAGCTTCGTTATCGTAGCAAATAAAGATTATGTCGTCATTGCGTTCAGCCGCGCCTGATAAAGCCTGTAGTCCGATGTCGAATGTGCCGCCGTCACCGGCCCACGCCATAACATTTACATCTGATTTGCCCTGCATGTCCATCGCGGCTCGAATGCCGGCAGCGGTCACGGCCCCAGTCTCAAATGCCGTATGAAATGTAGGTACGCGCAGAGCCGAATGTGGAAAAGGTCCGGAGATGATTGACCAACAGCACGCGGGGAGCACCACTATCGTGCGTGGTCCCAACGCCTCTAGAGCATAACGCATGGCCAAGGCAGCTCCGCAACCGGCACACGCCAGATGTCCCGGTCCCATAAGATCTCTCTCAGCCGCGATTTGCGCTGTCATGATTAAACCCCTATCCAAAGGTCTTCGCGAGGAGGCCGCCGCTGCTCGGAACATTGGAAAACCATATGTTCGATATCCTCCGGCACCAAGTCCTTCCCACCTAGACCGGCTATGTATCCAAAGACCTGAGGATGCGCTCCCTCAAGATCATACAAAGCCGACCTGATCTCTGCCGCCAGCCCGCCGCTCAATCCATAAGAAATGCTTCGGTCGATTACCGCTATCTGCCTGGCCTCACCGAGAAGAGCACGAATCCACTCAAATGGGAAAGGTCTCAGCATCCGAATTTTTAAGAGGCCCACCGGCTCACCCTTTTCCCTGAGTGAATCCACCACGACCCGAGAGGTGCTCGTCACAGTGCCCGCGGTGACCAGAATCGTCTCAGCCCCATCCAGGCGATAAGGCTCTACAACGCCGTAATATCTACCGAACATGTCACCAAAGGCTTTGTCCACCTGAACGGTCACTTCTCTGGATTGGTCCATCGCCTGCTGAATTCCCTGCCTTAGTCGCATAAAGTTCGAGTCCAGGCACATGGCGCCAAAGGTATGCGGGTCCTCGATATCAAGCTTGAATTCAGGAGTAAATGCGGGCAGAAAGGCATCCACCTGCTGCTGGTCCGGGACATCCACCACTTCCGCGGTATGAGATAGGAAGAAGCCGTCCAGATTAACCATCACCGGCAACTGGACCTGTTCCGCTATTCTGTACGCCTGAATGACTGTGTCCAGCGCCTCCTGGTTGCTTTCGACATAGAACTGTATCCAGCCGGTGTCACGCTGGGCCATACTGTCGCTATGGTCACACAAAATATTCCAAGGCGGTCCCAGCGTCCTGTTAACGTTTGCCATGACGACCGGCAGCCTCGCTCCCGCGGCCCAGTGAAGAACTTCATGCATCAAAACAAGGCCGTGTGATGAAGTCGCAGTGAAGACCCGTGAGCCCGCGGCTGAAGCGCCTATCACACATGCCATAGCAGAGTGTTCCGATTCCACCATTATGAAGCGAGCATCCAGACGCCCGTCAGCGCACATCTCAGATAGTTCCTCGACTATGAACGTCTGAGGCGTAATGGGATAGGCGGCAATCACCTGGGCGCGGCAGAGTCTCACACCTTGTGACACGGCGTGATCACCCATGAGGACTTTTTTCATCTTTCTCTCTCCATAACGATGGCGGAACGCGGGCACTCTTCTGCACAGATTCCGCAACCCTTACAATAAAACTCATCCAGGAGATTGTTTCCGGGAACATCACCCATTTTGATGGCCAGATCCGGACAGAATCTAAAACAAATCCCACAAAGGTCGCAGGCCCCGCAATGGAAACACCGGTGCGCCTCCTGCGCCACAGCCTGTTCATCGTATCCCTCATTCACTTCGCTAAAACCTCGGACCCTCTCGTTGAGATCGATAGTCCGCGAACCGACCCGGTCCATCGGTTCGAAATGGTCGAGATTGACATCTTCCGGCTTGACAACTTCAGGTACCGCTTTCACATCAATGGCGTCACGGTTAAGGTAACGCTGCATGGAGACGTAGCCGTTCGGCCCTACGCGGACCTCTCTGTCGAGTGCGGCCGTGTCTTCTCCTACAAAATGAGCGTGCATGGATAGGGCCGCTCTCTTCCCTGCACCGATTGCGTGGACCACCATACGAGGATCAGTGCCTGCATCGCCCCCTGCCCAGACCCGTTGAAGCGACGTTCGGCCCCAGGAATCGATTTCCACCGCGAGGCCGCTAATTCGTATATTTCCAGGGAGATTCTTTGTGTCCACCAGCTCTCCCACCGCCGAGATTACGCCGTCCACGTCGAGCGTGAACTCAGAACCCGGAATCGGCTGAGGTCTGGCACGCCCCCCTTCATCAGCCTCGGTCAGCCGATTGCGGATACATTCCAGACCGGTTACATGGCCGTTCTTACTCCGCAACGAGACTGGGGATGCCAGCCACTCTACCTCAATCCCCTCCTGTAGCGCTTCCTCGACTTCAGCCTCTATCGCGGGCATCTGGTCTCGGGTCCGCCGGTACACGATCAAAGGCTGGGAACCAAGGCGGAGCGCCGCGCGGGCACAATCAATGGCCGTATTTCCGCCACCAATGATCGCCACCCGTCGGCCGAGTGAAATGGGATGGCCCATGTTAAGAGCCCCGAGGAATGTGGTACCCGCGAGGACCCCTTCCAAGCGTTCCCCCTCGATCCCAAGGGACGCCACATTGTGCGCCCCAATCGCAAGGAACACCGCGTCCCAGGCCATGAGGTCTTGCCAAGGCACGTCGCGGCCCGCGCAGCATTCGGTCTTTACTTCAACTCCCAAGGTCAGGATTCGTCCGATGTCTCGGTCGAGTATCGCTCGGGGAAGGCGATAAGCCGGGATGCCCAGTCGCAGCATCCCACCCAGCGCGGTTGCCTTTTCAAACACCGTGACGCGGTAGCCCAGCTTTGCCAGATGATACGCGCAGGTGAGCCCTGCCGGGCCGGAACCTACAACTGCAATTCGCCTCTGACGCGCCTTCTCGGGTTTTGTAGGATGCAGAGGCTCGTACTGCGACACAAAACGTTCTATGCCGGCTATCGAAATCGCCTCATCGAGCGTTTTACGGTTACAGGAGGACTCACACGGATGGTAACAGACCCGACCGCATACACCTGGAAACGGGCTTTCCTCCAGTATGAGTTGCAACGCCTCCTGATACCGTCCTTCACCCGTGAGGAAGACGAAACCTTCCACGTCATTTCCCGCGGGACAAGCGCTGTTGCAGGGTGAAATCTTGTGTACGAACCTGGGCTTCAAATATCTCCAGCTTCCGGTCCGATTCCATGACATGTCTGAAAATGTTATCGAGGCCGGCGGCAATCTTTTTGGATCCGCAGCAAGCTCGTTTGACATGAACTTCGCCTCCGCTAGTCACTGTTGCGACTTGTTTGAGATGCGTGTCAGCTCATATGCCTCAAGACAGGCCTCAGCGTTGGCTTCCGGTTTGTTACGCACGGTTTCACGAATGGCGCGGCACACTGCTTCAATCCCGACCGCTCCTGTTGCCCTGGCAACCGCGCCTAGGATCGCAGTATTTACAATGGGAGACGTGGCGCTCCCGAGCCCGTGCTTCGCCGCCACATGTCCTGCATCCACGGTAGCCACTTGGTAGGCTTCCAAACCAGGTATGTCTCCCGGAGACGCCTCGCTGTTGATCACAACCCATCCCATCGCTTTGAGTCCCAAAGTCACCTCGGTGGTATCAAGTAACGAGGGGTCCAAAACAACCACGTGGTCAGGGGTATAAATCTGGGTCCTTATTCGGATGGGGTTCCTATCTACTCTTGTGAACGCGGCCACAGGGGCCCCACGGCGCTCCGCACCGAACGCAGGAAAAGATTGCACGAAGTTCCCTTCCTGGAAGCACGCTTCAGCTAAAACTCTGGATGCCACGACAGCGCCTTGGCCTCCTCGACCGTGGAATCGTATTTCGATCACTCTCTACCTCCGCTGTTTAGCCTGTGCATTACTATGAATCCTGCCGCGTCGCTCTTTTGTAGGCTACCCAGCCTCGGCTTTCGGGCCGAGGATACCGGTCCTTTCCGTGAAACGGTCCGTCACCGAGGAGCGTAAATCACGGCAAGCGCTCGAACCTTTTTGCCTCTCAGTCCCCGCACTGCATGAGATATCCCCGCATCAAAGTACAAGCTGTCTCCCGGGCCCAGTTTGATGATCCGGTCCGCTCCTCTGAATTCCATGGAGCCGCTCAGCACATAGAGAAACTCTTCTCCACGGTGATTGTAGAA